>CANQII010000302.1 GCA_947623875.1 uncultured Oscillospiraceae bacterium | reverse complement strand
ACGTGGCAGACGGGGAGAACGAGTATCTGGCCTCCGTGACGGCGGAGCGGACCCGGGCGAACTGGGGCAGGGGGTACCACGATATGGCCACCCAGGCGGCGATCACCATGGCCCTCACCGCCGCCGGGTACGGCACGCCCCTCGTGATCCGGCACCAGAGCGCCAGCACCATGCTGGAGGTGCCGCCCTACATCGACGAGATCGATGTGGAGCACCCCATCGCCCTGCGGAATGAGCAGGCCCAGGTGCGCCGTCAGCGGACGGTGGCCTGAGCCGGAAGCGGAAGGAGGAACCGTTGTGATCACCACCACCTATACGCCCCTGCCCTTCACCATGGAGAACGTGGTGGACTGGTCCGGGGTGCTGGTGCAGCGGCGCTGGGACAACCAGATCCAGGCCCGCTGCCCCTTCTGCGAGGACCGGAAGGCCCACCTGAACGTGAACCTCACCAAGGACGTGTTCCGCTGCAGCCGGTGCGGTGTGGGCGGTGGCCCGCTGCAGTTCTGGGCGGAGCTGAAGCACGAGTCTACCAGGGAGGCGTACAAGGACCTCTGCCAGCGGGCGGGGCAGGTCTTCCAGAAGAGATCCAGGCTCCAGAAGCCGAAGACCGCCATGCCCCCGGCGGAGACGATGGCACAGATTCCCATCCAGAACCCGGAGAAGCTGGATGCGGCGTACCGGGGCCTGCTGGAGCAGCTCACCCTCAGCGACATCCATCGGAAGAAGCTGCTGGACCGGGGGCTTCTGGAGCCGGATCTGGATCGCCTCCTGTACCGCTCCGCCCCTATGGGGGTGACGGACAAGTACGTGAACCATCTGCTGGAACAGGGAATCGAGTTGGATGGGGTCCCGGGGTTCTATCAGGACCCGTACACCGGCCACTGGGAGCTGGACATCCGGGGCAGCGGCATCCTGATCCCGGACCGGGATGCCCATGGGTGGATCGAGGCCCTGCAGGTGCGCATGGACGACACCTCAGCCGGGAAGTTTCTGAACTTCACCAGCGCAGAGCGGAACTGCGGCACCCAGACCTCCTGCTGTCCCCACTTCGCCGGAGTGGTGCCGGGGATGCCCTCGGTGCTGGTTACCGAGGGCGTGATGAAGGCGGACGTGGCCCGGAGCCTCTCCGTGCAGCTGGGAAAGCCCCTGGCCCTGGTGGGTCTCACTGGTGTGGCCAACTTCGGCCAGTTCCGCCGGGCGATTTCGGAACTGCAGGAGATGAAGATCCCCAAGGTGTATCTCGCCTTCGACATGGACGCGGCGGTGAATGAGAACGTCCGCCGGGCCCGGGACAAGGTGTTGGAGATGGGGATCGCGGCGGGGTTGGAGATGGCATTGCTCTCCTGGGATCCCACCTATAAGGGGATCGATGACCTGCTGCTGGCAAAACAAAAAGCAAAGAAGATTGCATAACACAAAAAGGAGGAAATTACAGTGACTCAGCGGGAGAGATTTCGCCTCCTTCGGGAGAAGGAGGTCTATGAGAAGGGGGACATGTGCGCCCTGGACCGGCCCATGTTCGAGTTCGTCTTCGCCCACAAGGACATCGCCGAGAGCATGCTGAACGCCATGATGCTCCGGGGGGATATCAAGCTGCAGGAGGTGCGCACCGGGGTGCCCTTCTCCGCCTGCGGGGGTGATCCCAAGTCCCGGGACCGGTTTGCCCTGTTGGCCCTGGGGGAGGGGAATGCCCTGTACAATGTGGAGCCCTTCCCGGTGTACTGGGAGCCCCAGGACTTCATGGACGTGATCACCCTGGCCGGCCGGCATGCGGATATGATGGACCGGCTTCTCACCTCGGAGGAGAACGTGGAGAAGCCGGAGTCCTGGGTGGTGCTGATCACCGCCAACGACCTGCTGCACAGCGGCCGGCCCATCGCCCACATCAAGCGCATCACCCCGGATGGGGAGTTCCTGGGCCACACCCAGGTGATGATGGTGAACCTGGCGGTGTTAAACAAGAAGAAGCCGGAGTAGAGGGAATAACCGCCGGAGTCCTGTGAGGGCTCCGGCGGTTCTTTGCGGGTTTCGGTTCATTCAATTTGTCCTGCTGCGCAGGTAGCGGTCTTTGTCGATCCAGTGCGTGCGCAAAAAGCCGGCCCAGATGCCGTAGCCGTTGTAGGTGAAGTGGACCCCGTCCGAGGTGCGGTCTGCCGGGAGGGAGCCGCTCTCATCCCGGTATATGGAGGCGGTGTCCAGCAGCACCCACTGCTTCTCCTTGGCCGCCTGCTGGATCACCTCGTTGAAGGCGTCCACGTTGGCGTTGTTCAGCCACTCGCCCAGCCCGTTGGCCCGGCACTCCGCCTCGTTCACCGGGGGCATGGTCTGCAGGTACAGCACCGCTTCCGGCTGGGCCTCCCGAATGGCGTCCAGAAGGGTGTACAGCGCAGACCGATATGCGGAGACGTCATAGCCCATCTCGTTGATGCCCAGCATCAGATATACGGCATCGTACTGCTTCTCCGCCAGGGTCTCCACCAGATTGGCGGGCTTGCCGTCGATCTCAAAGACCTGGTAGTCCTCGCTCACCGCCCGGAACACGTTCATACCCCGATCCCAGTGGAAGGTGCCCTGCCGGAGTCCGCTGAAGGCCTGGAGTCCCTCGGTGCGGGAGTCTCCCAGAAAGACGGCGTTGGCAAAGGCGGAGTCGTCCGGTACCGGCTCGCACTCTGGCAGAAACTCCCCGAACACATACCGCTCTCCCTCCGGCAGAGGCTCTTTGGATGCTTCCGGAACCGCAGAGGGTTCCGGTGCCTCCGATGCCGGGAGAGAGGAGATATCTGCATCTGCCTGGGCGTCTGGAGAGGCGGAATCCGATGGAACGGCGGTGTCCTCTGGCACTGCGGTGTCCTGAAGTGGCGGTACGCTATGCTCTGCATTGGCAGAGGGCAGCGCCCCGAAGGGACCGATATGCAGGACTGCAGACACGGCGAGAAATACCATGAGGACAGCTGCTACGATGGGCAGGATGGGAACCCCGCCCCCTCGGTTGGAGCCATGATAGGAGCTGTACGATCTGTTGTTTCGCATGACGGCATCAGTTCCTCTTTTGAAGATTGGGCTGCGGTGTGGAGGCCGGCAGCGGGGTAGAGGCCGGCACAGGAGTGCTGTCTATCACCCAGTGGACCAGGAAGGTGTCGCTGGAGATAGAGCGCTCCCCGTAGGTGAGTTCAAAGTGCAGTTCCCCGTGAAGGCCCATGGAATACCAGCCGGCGGGGGAGAAGGAGACGGTGCTGTCCCCGTCTGCCGGGGTAGCAACCGAGATCATGGCCATCAGGGCCAGGGTCTCACTGCAGGAGGGGGTGTACACCGCCCGGACCGCATCTGGCGTGGTGCCGGTCCAGCCCACAGTGATGGTGTCCACTTGGGCCAGGTTGTACCAGAGGGCTTCCGGCTGTACCGGTTGACCATCGTAATCCAGAAAGGAGACCGGGATCGCCACGGTGCCGTCCAGGACAGAGCGGGGAATGGCGGTGGCGTCCGGTTTGTCCAGAAAGGCCTCTCTCTGGTCCGGTGCGTACTCCTGGAAGGCGGCATAGACCGAGCCGTCGTCCTGAAGCTGGATGGAGATGGAGCGGGCAGCGGTGCTGCCGTCCTGGAAGGTGATCTCCAGCACGATCTCGTCCTCTTTCAGATCCTGGGGGAGCTCCGCCACACTGGAAACGGTATTGCCGGCGAGGGCGGTGCAGGTGTCCCGGGGATCCCACTCCACCATCAGGAAGTGGTATTCATTCTCGTTGTCTCCATAGGGCACGGTGAAGTTGGAGGCGCTGCCGAACTCATCCCGCTGCTCCGTCCAGTCTGTGAAGCGGATCCGCTGGCGGCGGCAGGAGAAACGGACGGTGTCGATCTGGTGGCCGGTGAGAAAGAACATCAGAGGCCTGCCGGTGCGCTCGCCGTTGTCCTGGATGGCGCCGGTGCTCATGAGGGCCCCGGTGGAGGGAATCTCCTCCTCGGTGCCGGCGGCGTAGGCGTAGACCGCCGGGCCACGCTCCGGGGAAATCAGGCCGAATACGGCCAGAAGGAGGACGGCTGCGATGCAGGCGGCAGCGGCGGCCCGGATGGGAAACCTGCGTCTCTGCC
>CANQII010000301.1 GCA_947623875.1 uncultured Oscillospiraceae bacterium | reverse complement strand
GATGAGGTGATCTCCGCTGTGGAGCTGAAGGACTTTGCCCACACCCCCGGTATCATCGAGGCCTGTGAGGGCGCAGGCGTCAAGCTCTCCATCATCCCCTTCTATGCAGACTACATGCCCACGAATCCCCAGTTCGACACCCTCAACGGCATTCCTCTTCTGAACATCCGGCGGATTCCCCTGGACAACGTGGCCAATGCCTTTCTAAAGCGGGCCATGGACATCATCGGCTCCGCCATTCTGCTGGTGGTAACCTCCCCTATCATGCTGTTCTGCGCCATCGGGGTAAAGCTCAGCTCCCCAGGCCCGGTGATCTTCAAACAGCAACGGGTGGGCCGGAACAAAGAGCTCTTCTACATCTACAAGTTCCGCTCCATGCGCATCAACGACACCGAGGACACCGCCTGGAGCACTAACGAAGACAGCCGCAAGACCAAGTTTGGCGCTTTCATGCGCAAACTGTCCCTGGACGAGTTCCCCCAGTTCTGGAATGTGCTGAAGGGAGACATGAGCCTGGTTGGACCCCGGCCGGAGATCCCCCACTATGTGGACATGTTCAAGAAGGAAGTCCCCCTGTACATGGTGAAACACCAGGTTCGCCCGGGCATCACCGGCTGGGCCCAGATCCACGGCTTCCGGGGAGACACCTCCATTCAGGGCAGAATTGAGCACGACATCTACTACATCGAGAACTGGAGCATCTGGCTGGACATTCAGATCCTGCTCTCCACGGTCTTCAAAGGCAAATTTGTAAACGACGAGAAGTGAGGAGGTTCCCATGCCGGACAAAATTCTCTTCGTCGCCTCTACTTTCTCCCATCTTCTAAACTTCCACCAGCCCTACATGCAGGCCTTTCGAGACCGGGGCTGGGAGGTCCACGTTGCCGCAGGCCGGGTGGAACATCCCATCCCGCAAGCCCATCGGCAGGTCCATATGCCCTTTCAGAAGTCCATGACGGACCCCGGCAACTTCAAAGCTGCGATGCAGCTTCGAAAACAGATCCAGCAGGAGGGCTACCGGATCATCAGCGTACATACCGCCCTGGCGGCGTTTTTCGCGAGGTTGGCAGTGAAGGGCATGAAGAACAGGCCCTTTGTCTTCAACACCGTCCACGGCTATCTCTTCGACGGCGATACCAAGGCGGCAAAGCGGACGATCCTTCTGGCAGCCGAGCAGTTCACCGCCCCGGAGACGGATCTGCTGGCCACGATGAACCAGTGGGATCTGCAGCTGGCCCAGGAGAAACACCTGGGCCATGAAGTGGCATATATCCCCGGCATGGGGGTAGACTACGGCCGGCTGGACCGCTGCACAAAAGAGGACGGCATGGCACTGCGGGCGAAACTGGGCATCCCAGAAAAGGCCCTTGTGATGCTGTATCCTGCCGAGTTCTCCGCCCGGAAGAATCAATCCGCATTGCTGCAGGCCCTTCCCCAACTGCCGGAGCGGGCGGTGCTGGTGCTGCCCGGCAACGGCGTCCTTCTGGAGGACTGTAAGAAACAGGCGCAGGACTTACACATCGCAGACCGGGTGTTCTTTCCCGGCCAGATCTCAGATATGCCCCCCTGGTTTGCAGCATCCGATATCGCCGTGTCCTCCAGCCGCAGCGAGGGGCTTCCCTTCAACATCGCCGAAGCCATGCACTGCGGACTGCCGGTGTGCGCCAGCGCAGTAAAGGGGCACAGCGACCTGGTAATCCACGGGGAGACCGGCCTGCTGTATCCATACGGAGATGACGCCGCTCTGGTGCAGTCTCTCACCCAGCTTCTGGAGGACACCAGTCTGCGGCAGCGCCTGGGCGCCGCCGGCAAAATCCGGTCTGAGGACTTCAGTCTGGACACGGTATACCCCCAGGTAATGGCTCTCTACGACAAGGCCCTGGCGGCCATCCGAGAACCTGCATTCATCTAACGAAAGAAGAAAGAGAGGTACACAGCCGCATGGCAGAACCGTCTCAAAAAAATCCTCAGATGCGGCTTTTCAGCATCTTTTTCTTTGTGCTATTGGCCCTGCTGTGCCTCCGCAGCGCCGTCCCGGTGGGCCGCGCCCTGCGGGACTGGAAGCGCACCTATTTCAACGGCGGGGAGAAGGCCCTCTCCATACAGGCTGTAGATGACATGGCAGCAGACCTGGAGGACAGGATTGCAGACAACATCCTGGTTCAGCACCCCTGGCAGATGAAGTTCGTGCTGCTCCACAAGGCCTATCAGCGCTATGGACAGGGGATGAACCTCACCACAGCCCTCTCCGGCACCGTGCTGGACGAGTCTGAAGACGTGGTGGTAAAGCGGGCAGACGGCAAGCTCACCTATCTCATGACGGACGCCGAGGTCTCCGGCACGGTGGAGCGGATCACGGAGTTCTCCCGGGCTATGGAGGCGGAGGGCAGGCATTTTCTCCTTTTGGCGACCCCCAATAAAACCGGCACGCTGGCCCCGGAGTACGCCGGCGTGGTGGAGGACTACACCGTACCCCGGGAGGAGCGGGTGAATGCCTTGCTTCGGGAGGCGGGGGTGAACTTCGTCTCCTGCAGTGAGAAGATCGCCGAGGAGGGTATCGACCTGGGTTCCCTCTTCTTCAAGACAGACCACCACTGGTCTCCCCTCGGGGGTCTCTGGGCATGCCGGGTGTTCTCTGAGGCACTGAATGAGACCGCTGGGTATTCCATCGACACCTCCTACTTCGATGAGTCTCAGTACGACATCCAGTGGCGGGAGAACTTCTTCCTGGGCAGTCAAGGGCGGAAGGTGACAGAGGTCTACGTTGGCCCGGAGGACTTTCCCATTCTCCTCCCCCGCTACGACACCAATCTGGAGGTCTATCACTCCAGTCTGAATGCCACCCTCACCGGCAGCATCCAGGAGACCATGATGAACTGGAGTGCCCTGGATGTAGAGAGCCTGTACAAGCGCAACGCATACGGTATGTACGGCTACGGAGATGAGGGGCTCATCCAGATGCACAACCTGGATCAGCCGGACGGACACAGGCTGCTCATCATCAAGATCTCCGTGGCAGACTGCATGGCCCCCTACCTTTGCCATGCGGCGGAGTACGTGGACTTCATAGACCTCCGGCTCTTTGGGGAGAGTCTCCGGGACTATATCCAGAGAACCAATCCGGACACGGTGGCTGTGATCTACCAGGGCACCACCTTTGAGGAGAAGAACCTGGATGCCCTCTTTACCTTCGAGTAGGCGCAGGGAGGGCTCATATGGTATTCTCAAAAGCGGAATTTCTCTTTCTTTTGCTCCCCCTCACCCTGTTGGTGTACTGGCTGCCCTTCTTCCGGGGCTTGCGCTGGCGGAACGTCTGGCTGCTGCTGGTCTCCCTCTTCTTCTACGCCTGGGGCGAGCGGTTCTACGTACTGCTGATGGTGCTGTCCATCATCGGCAACTGGCTTCTGGGGCTCTGGGTCTCCAACGTTCCCAAGCCCAAGGGAAAGGCAATCGTGGCGCTGGCCTGCGTCTTCAATTTGGGCCTGCTCTTTGCCTTTAAGTATCTGAACTGGATTCTCACCGGCGTGGGGCTGGAGGCCATCTCCTTCTTCCGGCTCCCCATTGGCATCTCCTTCTATACCTTCCAGGCGCTGTCCTATGTGATCGACGTCTATCGGGGCAAGGATCCGCCCCAGAAGAATCTCATCGACGTGGGGCTCTACATCGCCTTCTTCCCGCAGCTGGTAGCCGGCCCCATTGTGCGGTATGGGACTGTGGCCAAGCAGCTTCGGGACCGCACCGCCAACTGGGACAGCGTAGCACAGGGTGCCTGGCGGTTCACCATTGGCCTCTCCAAGAAGCTGATTCTGGCCGATCAGCTGGGCAGCATCACCCGGCTCACCTTCCAGCAGAACACGGAGCAGTCTGCCCTTCTGGCCTGGCTGGGCGCTCTCGCCGTGATGCTGCAGATCTTCTTCGACTTCTCCGGCTACTCCGATATGGCCATCGGCCTCGGCAAGATGTTCGGCTTCGACTTCCCGGAGAACTTCAACTACCCCTATATCTCCCGCTCCGTATCCGAGTTCTGGCGCCGCTGGCACATCTCCCTGAGCTCCTGGTTCCGGGACTACCTCTATTACCCCCTGTCTGT
>CANQII010000300.1 GCA_947623875.1 uncultured Oscillospiraceae bacterium | reverse complement strand
CTTTGTCCGCGTATCGGTCCGCAAACGTCTCAAACTGCCGCCGATGGTCCGCAATGATGTCGAAGAGCTTGCGGGACTGCTCGTCAAACATCTCGATCCCGTGCCGCAGGGTGAGGTTCTTGCCGTAAGAGGCCTCTTTGCGATAGGCGACATTGTTCACCATATCCTCCATGTTCCGCACCACGTACATGCGGTCGATCCCGATGCTCACGGTGAAGACAGGGTACTTGTCCTCGGAGGGCATATCAGACAGCTTGGGGATCAGGTGCACCTTGCCAACCAGTTCCTGATCCATGTCCTGCCCGGCATTCTTCATCAAACTCTGCAGAATCCTCTGTACCGCCTTGTCGCTCTCCTCCACGATAGCACCGCTCTGCTCCGTAATGGCGAACATGGCGGCCGCCTCATGCCGGCAGTGCCTCGGGAAATAAAAGCTCGTCTTACCCAGGCAGGTACAAGTGATGTTGAATCCATTCTCGCCATCCTGTATCACCACATGGTGTTTGAACGTTCCATCAATCACATCACATTCCACCGTCTGGTCCTCCGGCGTACTGGTCTGCTTCAGATCACACACGTTTCCGTCCAGGTACAGTAATTCTCCCCGTGCCGCGTCAGACGAGCCGCATAGATCCTCTATTCTTCTTCTTGCAAATTGCATGTCATCATTTTCCTTTCCCAATGCCTGTGCCATTCCAGACATTTATACAACAATTGCTCCATTTCTGCAAGAGGGAACCGGCAGGCATTTCTTGCAGGCGAAAATTCATCTATGCAAGTGCAATTGTACAGTCGGCAAAAAGGTTTCCACGCAGCAGAAAATTCGGCTTTTCACGAGCCAAAATTTATGATAGAATACTATAATCGTACATTCAATAATTTTGTTATTGTTCCGAAACATTGAATGCACACAAATGCACATCAAAACTTCATGGATGGCAGGCGTTCTATTATGGCGTACAACAGAAATACATCAAACCAGCTGTTTGAGCTGGACTTTCAAATCAGCACAGCGATTATCCTCATGCTGGACCAGATCAGGGATCTGCAGTCCTTGCGGCTTGCAGGCAGTCATGCGAACATTGAGCTGACGTTAAACACCGGCAAGAAGATCCTCGCCCATACGGCTGCTGTACAAGCCGATTCGGACCATGTCCTGGACAATCTGGAGGAAGCGCTGCATTCCCTCTCCGAAGGGGCCCAGGAAGTCGATGCCCAGGAGCTCATTTTCATCACCAACTCTGCCAACCCGTTCAAAGGCGATGCATCCAAGGGGATCTTCAGCAGTTCTTGTGCATGGAGGTCCTATGCAGACCTGCCGGAATCAGCCCAGAGCACTATCACGGATTGTCTCAAGGGCATCGCCCACCCGCTGGATTTAGACAAATTCATGATCCAAAAGTTCCAATTTGAGACGGACGATGATAGCGAGCGCTACCGGGTTGTACAGGAGTCTGTGCGGGGCTTTATCGGGAGTTTTCATGCAGATGTCTCGTACGGCCTTGATGAGCATCTGCTTCTGGTGTGGCGCAATCAGCTCTTTTTCAACGGGACAACATCGGACGCTGCTGCCGAACTGCGCAAAGAAGATCTCGTGTGGCCGGTTCTGGCTCTTGAAACCGCTGTTCCCGGCTTGGACAGAGATCTCCTGGAGGAGATGGACCCCGGCGCGTCCTATGAGGCCTCCAGACTCTGTCTCAATGTACTGGACATCCACCATGAAAGGATCGGCCTCATCAAGCAAGTACTCCGGGACTTCGGCTTCTTTCGGGAAGGGAAAACCGGAAAAGACAGGCTTCGCGCCTTTTTGGATTGCACATGGGAAAGCCACAAAGAGGCCTTCCGAGTAACAGGCATCAATGATGATGTGCTCGAGGCCTTAACCAAGCTGATCCTGTATCGCATCGTGCGCAGGAGCATCCTGATCGAGCATGTCCTGACGGCAGCAAATCTGTGATCTCTCAGTCATCTGCAGCCTCCCCGCAGAAATGCTTGCACAGCATGCCGCAAAATGCTAGGATAGCACCATCCTGTTCCGGGAGGTGATTGGATGAGAACCATTGTACTGGTGGAAGACGAGCTCCAGGCATCCCAGCTGATCCAGCAATATGTGGCCCGCTCCTGCAAAGGCTATCAGTGCATAGCATTCCAGACGGCAATGGAGGCCCTTGCCTGGTCCAAAGAGCACCCGGTGGACCTCTTTCTTCTGGACATCCAGCTCCCGGACTATCGCGGCACGGAGCTGGGCAAGCAGATCCGGACCATGCCGGCATACCGGTTCACCCCCATCCTCTTCACCACAGAGTTGGCGGGTGAGGAGCTCCACGCATACCGGGAGATCAAGTGCTGGGACTTCCTCGTCAAGCCCTTCACAGAAGAGCAGTTCGCAGCAGCCGTCTCCGGCGCCCTGGAGATGGGACGCAGAATAGAGCACAAGCCCGCCGTCCTGCGGATCGAGCAGAAACATTTTCTCTTCGAATACAACCTCCCGGACATCCTCTATATTGAGTCCTTCGGCAAGCGGGCGGTGATCCACGCCCGGACGTCAGGGAGATTGCTGGCAGATCAGGTGTCCGGATACTCCCTGGCCCGGTTTCTGGAACTGGCGGGACCGGGACAGCTGGTCCAGTGCCACAAAAGCTACCTCATCAATCCCACACGGCTGGAGAGGGTGGACAAGTCTCAGCGGCTGCTGTGGCTCCGGGACTGCCCGGATGCCATCCCCATCGGGGAGAAGTACCAGGGGAATCTCCGGGAGGTGCACACCTGATGGGTAGTCTTTTCCTGCAGTGTCTCCTGGACGGGATCTTGCTAGCCCTCTGCGGGCTGAGTCTTCTGGGGAGACAGAGGGGAAAACTGGATCTGCTGCTGCCGCTGATCTACACGGGCCTGTGCCTGGTGGTCCGGATGTGCTTCAGCCGCAATCTCTCCCCCACAGACTTTATCCTTCTTCCGGCAGATAATCTTCTCTCTGTGCTCTTCCTGCTGGTGCCCGCCCTGCCTCTCAACAGCAGCTGGTACCGAGCCCGGGAGCGCACCGTCTTCTGGGGCACCATGACCCAATTCGCCCTGTATCTCTTCCTCCGGCAGGCCTGTCTCCTTCCTCTATCAGCGTTGGGTCTCTCAGACGGTCCGGCGGTTCTGTATGGGGTCCGGCTGCTCTCCCTGCTGCTCTGGGGAATGGCTGCCGGCTGGGGTCTGCTCCGCTGGCTCCGGGAGCAGCTGGCGGAGGAGCGCACCGCTGTGGAGGCGGTGTCCACCGCCACATTGGCCGCCCTTCTTCTCCTTTGGCAGTTTCAAGTGCGGCAAGGTCAGCCCTGGCTGGCCGCAGCCATCCTGCTCACTGTGGTGATCGTACTGGACGGCGGTCTTCTTCTCTGGGAGCAGCGGAGAATCCGGGAACAACAGCACACCCGGCTTCTGGAACAGTACCTCCCCATGGTGGAGGAGCTGGTGGAGTCCGTCCGGGCCCGGCAGCACGCATACCGGAATCAGATGATGGCGGTATCCGCAGCGGTGTCCACGGCAGACAGCCTGGAGGCGGCACGAACGGCTGTATCGGTCCTGGCGGGAGAGGCGGTATTGGATGAGACAGACCGGCAGCTGCTCCGGGTAGACAGCAAGCTCATCAGCGGCATGCTGTACGGCAAGATCCGGCAGGCGGGACTCCGGCATATTCAGGTAGAAACTTCCCTCAACGGCGGCTTTCTCCAGCGGTCTCTCCCGGAGAGCAGCTGGGTGGAGATCCTCGGGGTCCTGTTGGACAACGCCCTGGAGGCATCCCAGCCGGACGATATCGTCTATCTTGCAGCAGAGGGCCAGAACGGCGCCCTTCGGCTCACGGTGTCCAATCCCTGCCCGCCCAAGTCCAATATGGAACTGGCGGAGATGTTTCGGCGGGGATACAGCACCAAGGCAGGCCACGGGCGGGGATATGGGCTATACAACGTGCGCCAGATCGTAGAGCGGGCCGGCGGGAAGCTGGTGGTCCGAAATGAAGACCGGGACGGGCGCAGCTACCTCACCATCGGCGCCATCATCTCATAACCAACACGGCGGTTTGCGGGATTTCATTCCCGCAAACCGCCGTTTCGTTCCCAAACGCTTGCATCCGCCT
>CANQII010000299.1 GCA_947623875.1 uncultured Oscillospiraceae bacterium | reverse complement strand
AAGCTCGGGACCAACGCTGAAACCGGCCTCACCCCGGATCAGGTGAAGGAGCGGCAGGCAAAGTACGGCCCCAACAAACTCCGGGAGAAGCCCAAGAAGACCACATTCCAGCGCTTCCTGGAGCAGTTCAAAGACGTGATGATCCTGATCCTACTGGCGGCAGCTGCCATCTCCTTCGTGATCGCCTGCATCGAGAAGGACCCCACCGAGTTCTTTGAGCCGGTGCTGATCCTGCTCATTGTGGTGCTGAATGCTGTGATGGGCGTGGTTCAGGAGGGCAAGGCGGAGAAGGTGCTGGAGGCACTGAAAGGTCTCTCGGCGCCCCAGGCCCGGGTGATCCGGGGTGGGGAAGAGCAGCGCATTGACGCGGCAGACCTGGTGCCCGGCGATCTCATCCACCTGGAGGCCGGAGACTTTATCCCCGCAGATGCCCGTCTCATCCGCAGCGCCAGCCTGAAGAGCGAGGAGTCCGCCCTCACCGGCGAGTCCGTTCCCTCGGAGAAGGACGCCGGTTCTGTAGTAGACGAGGCAGCTCCCCTGGGAGACCGGTGCAATATGGTCTTCTCCGGGTGCAGTATCACCAACGGCGCCGCCACTGCAGTGGTAACCGGCACCGGCATGGACACCGAGATGGGCAAGATCGCCAGCCTGCTGGACAGCGAGACGGAGAGCCAGACCCCGCTGCAGCAGAAGCTGGCCCAACTGGGCAAGTATCTGGGCATCCTGGCGCTGGCGGCCTGTGCCATCGTCTTTGCCGTAGGCGTGGCCAATGGGATCCCAGTACTGGAGATCTTCATGACAGCGGTCTCCCTGGCGGTGTCCGCCATTCCGGAGGGACTGCCCGCCATCGTCACCATCGTGCTCTCCATCGGGGTGCAGCGGATGGTGAAGAAGAATGCCATCATCC
This sequence comes from uncultured Oscillospiraceae bacterium, assembly GCA_947623875.1. Lineage (GTDB taxonomy): Bacteria > Bacillota > Clostridia > Oscillospirales > Oscillospiraceae > Enterenecus. The sequence goes on along the minus strand of CANQII010000299.1, from coordinate 3,240 downwards.
GGCGGCTGCCTGCAGTGGAGACTTTGGGTAACGCCTCCATCATCTGCTCCGATAAGACCGGCACTCTCACCCAGAACCGCATGACTCTGGTGAAGGTGTTCCTGGACGGCGCCAACACCCCTGTGGATGTGGTAGAGAAGAATGCGCCGGAGGTCCGAAAGCTTCTGGCCTGCGGCACCCTCTGCAGCGATGGCAGCGTGGTGATCCGGGACGGCAAGGAAGAGCTGATCGGAGACCCCACAGAGACCTCTATCGTCTCTGCCGCCCTCCGGGACGGTATGTCGAAAGAGAACCTGAACCGTACAGCGCCTCGGGTGGCCGAGCTCCCCTTTGACTCAGACCGCAAGCTCATGACCACCATCCACCAGGTGGACGGCAAGATCATTGCCATCACCAAGGGCGCCTTTGACTGCATGGCGGCCCGGTGTACTGCCGGCGATCTGGAGACCGCCGCCCGGGTGAATGGAGAGATGAGTTCCAACGCCCTGCGGGTGCTGGCGGTGGGCTGGAGGGTGCTGCCTGCTATCCCGGATCCCCTCACCTCTGAAAACGTGGAGAAAGACCTCACCTTTGCTGGCCTCCTCGGCATGATAGACCCGCCGCGGCCGGAGGCCAAGGCGGCTGTGGAGGTCTGCAAGAAGGCAGGCATCCGCCCAGTGATGATCACTGGAGACCATGTGATCACCGCCTCCGCCATCGCCAAGGCCCTGGGCATCCTCCGGGACGGGGACCGGGCCATCAGCGGACCGGAACTGGACGCCATGACCGAGCAGGAGCTGGACGCCAATGTGGAGCACATCTCGGTATACGCCCGGGTGTCTCCAGAGAACAAGATCCGCATCGTGAAGGCCTGGCAGCGGAAAGGCCAGGTTGTCTCCATGACAGGCGATGGCGTGAACGATGCCCCGGCCCTGAAGGCCGCGGATATCGGCTGCGCCATGGGCATCACCGGCACCGATGTGGCCAAGGGCGCCGCCGACATGACTCTCACCGACGACAACTTTGCCACCATCGTAGAGGCGGTGCGAGAGGGCAGAGGGATCTACGCCAACATCAAGAAAGTGGTGGGGTTCCTCTTGGGCACCAACATCGGTGAGATCATCCTGGTGTTCACCGCCATGATGCTGTGGCACAAGACGCCGCTGCTCTCCATGCAGCTGCTGTGGGTGAATCTGGTAACAGACAGTCTCCCGGCCATCGCCCTGGGTATGGAGCCAGTGGAGGCGGACGTGATGGACCAGAAGCCCAGGCCCAAGGACGAGAGCCTCTTTGCCCACGGGTACGGGCTGCGCATCGCCCTGCAGGGGTTGATGTTCGGGGCACTCTCCCTCATCGCATACTGGCTCGGCGAGCATGAGACCGGTACCGTGGCCGGCGGACAGACCCTGGCCTTCCTGGTGCTGTCCCTCTCCCAGGTGGTGCAGACCTTCAACATGCGCTCGGAGCACTCCCTCTTCCAGATCGGCCCCTTCACCAACAAGACGCTGAATCTGGCGGCGCTGGTGTCTACCGCGATGGTGCTGCTGGTGCTCTTCACACCGCTCTCCATCCTCTTTGAACTGGTGTTTCTGCCGGGGAAGCTCTATCTCATCGGCCTGGGCCTCGTTCTGGTGCCGGTGGTGGCAATGGAGCTCTTTAAGGCGATCCGCCGGGCCACGGACAAGGGCTGAGCCAAAACAATTTGAGACGATCTGCGCGGGCCGCACCCAGACAGGTGCGGCCCGCGCTGTGTTGAGCGGTCCTTGCAGGTTTATTCTATCCTGTGATATGATGCAGGAAAAGGATGGAAGCAACTTTTTCCCCCAATTTTGAGACCAACCCCATCGAAATACGTACTATATGGGTGAAGGCGCTTTCAAATGCAACGGAGGAGGTGTGGAGAAGATGGATGATACCGGTATCCTGGACCTGTATTTTGCCCGGGATGAGCAGGCGATCCGGGAGACAGACAGCCGCTTTGGGCGGCGCTGCAGGGAGATCGCATATCACATTCTGCGCAACCATGAGGACGCGGAGGAGGTGGTGAGCGACACCTATTCCGGGGTATGGAACGCCATCCCGCCGGCCCGGCCCAACAACCTGATGGCCTTTGTGTCCCGGATTGCCCGAAACCAGGCCCTGAAGCGGCTGGAGCACCAGACTCGGCTGAAGCGGGATCCCGGAGTACAGGTGTCTCTGGAGGAATTGGCGGAAGTCCTGCCGGACAGCCGCTGGAACCCGGCGGAGACGGAGCAGGATGTGGCCCAGCTCATCAGCGACTTCCTTCGCGGCCAGAAGGAAGAGGTGCGCAACGTCTTTCTACGCAAGTACTACTTCTTTGACACCACCCGGGAGATCGCCCAGCGGTATGGCATCACGGAGAGCAAGGTGAAGAACATCCTGTTCCGCACCCGGGACAAGCTGAAGGAGTATCTGAAACAGGAGGGGGTATATCTGTGAAAATCGTGCACGCCATGAGCTATCTCGATGATGATTTGATTGCCGGGGCGGCAGAGCCGCCCCGAAGAAAGAAGAGCAAGGTGATCTGGGGTGCCCTGGCGGCCTGCCTGGTGCTGGCGGTGTCCGCAGCAGTGCTGTGGCTGCCGAGGACCGGGAGACAGCCTGCTGTAGCGGAGGGACAGCACGGGGCCTATAAGCTGGTGCAGCCTGCTGAGAACGCCAGGGTGTGGCCCTGGGCGTACAGCACCCTGGGGGAGAAGTACAGCACGCTTACCTTTGAAGGGACAGACTACAATATCCGCTGGTATCGGCCGGTGGACGAGGACGAACTGGGTGAGCTGCTGGGCACCACTGATGTGACGGGCACCGATCCCGCCACGGGAGAGGCTCACACAGAGACGGTGGAGATCCGGGCGGTTCCGGGGGCCTCTATCAACAAGATGATTGTGGCCGGCAGCGGAGGGGAGTACTACGTCTATCGCGCCGATGACGGCCCCATCGATCTCACCTTGGGAGAGGCCATGGACCAGTACGGTCTGCCGGAGAACCTCCGCTTTACAGGCTTTCAGATTGAGGGCCTGGAGGGGACATACTTCAAGCTGCCGGAGGGAGACGAGGAGATTTGGGAGGTGTTATCGGACTGCGAGGACTCCATGCTCACCGCCCAGGACGGTCTTGATCCGCTCCAGGACGGCAGCATAACATTCACGGTTACGGCAAAGGAATTGGGCATCTACCGCCGGGTGATCTACCTCTCCCAGAACGGCACTCTCAGTACCAACATCCTGGACTACGGATACA
>CANQII010000298.1 GCA_947623875.1 uncultured Oscillospiraceae bacterium | reverse complement strand
CCGGATAGAAGCGCTCCATGGGTTCCCGGGTGTCGTGCTCATGGGCTTTAGAGCTGTTGTGATGGTACGAAGCGTGAGAGTAGCGATCGGAAACGGCAGGAGCGTGCTTATGGGCGGCTGTGCCTATGGCAGTAGCCCTGCTCTCTTGCCGTGTATGGATGGAAAGTGCGTCTGGATCGGCAGTTGCCACATGGAGCCCTCCTTCCCGGGATCGTTTGCGGGTACAAGATACCACCGGGGCGGGGACAGCGCAAGGGAGAGACTGTTAATAATTATTAAAGGATTGATAAACTTTCTTTGGGGTAGCATGAAGGTGCGCTGGGATTGCATCAAAATGGTGCATCCGGGCGTACCTGGGGTGAGGGATGAGGCTGTGCTGCGTGGATATCCTTCGCCAGGTGTACGCATTCGAGAATCCGTTGTTGCCATTGTTTGGCGGGTGGGGTACAATGGGGAAAAACCGGACGGAGAGAGGCGGCAATGAGATGCTCTGCATAGGACGCCGGCATTAGGACGCTGCCTTGACCATCCTGAGGAGGGAACGATGAACCATGGACAGCGATAGAACGAGAATCCCCATTTCCCATGACGAACTGTACATCGGAGACAAGGCCTTTGGTGCAGTGTACTTCCACCTGCCCCAGGAGCCCCATGGGTTTCTGAGCAATTGGTATCCCAGCCGCTTTACTCTGGACGGGATCCAGTTCACCTGCGCTGAGCAGTACATCATGTACCGGAAGTGCCTTACCTTTGGCGACACGGAGTCTGCGCAGAAAGTCCTGGACACCACAGATCCGGAACAGCACCAGACCATCGGCCAGAAGGCAGCGGGCTACAACGACAAGGTCTGGAACGGACTGCGGCAGGTGATCTTGATGCGGTCGCTGGAGGCAAAGTTCACCCAGGACGAAGAACTGCAGGATGCCCTCATGCGTACTGGAGAGGACTACCTTGTGGAGTGCGCCCACAAGGATAAGACCTGGGCCTGCGGGGAGGGCTTGCATGACGAAGAGCGCCGGCACATCGACAAGTGGAGCGGAAAGAACATCCTGGGATTTGCCCTGATGGAGGTGCGCACCATGCTGCGTATGCAGAAATCAGCCCCTGAAGCACTGCCGAAGGGCACCATCTCTGTCCAACTGGGGGACATCACCACCCTCCCATGCGATGCGATTGTGAATGCAGCGAACAAGAGCCTTCTGGGAGGCGGCGGTGTGGACGGCGCCATCCACCGGGCTGCAGGACCGGAGCTTGTGAAGGAGTGCGTAACGTTGGGCGGCTGCGAAACCGGAGAGGCAAAGATCACTCTGGGGTACAACCTTCCAGCAAAACATGTCATCCACACGGTGGGACCGGTTCATCGCGGAAAGCAGGAAGATGCGGAGCTCCTGCATAACTGCTATAGGAACTCGATGAACCTGGCGATGGAGAACGACATCCACAGCATCGCCTTCCCAGCGATCTCCACCGGGATCTACGGCTACCCACTGAAGGAGGCTACTGGGATTGCCGTTTCTACGGTGAAACAGTGTCTGAAAGACAACCCAGACTACGCCATAGACGTGATCTTCTGCTGCTTCGATGAGGAGACGTACAACGTGTATCGGTCTTGCCTGGCGGATACTACAGAAGGGGCATTAGCTCACCAATAGGCATAATTTAAATCCCAGACATCTCTGGCACAGAGCCAGAGATGTCTGGGATTGCACTATTTGTGGATTTATTGCCCCTAGCTATTTCGCAGATGGACCTTCATTGCCTTGGGGCGGTCTGTTGTTGGGACGATTTCCGCTGTATGGCTTCTTGCCCTGGGGAGGACGCTTGCTGTATGGCTTGCCGGATTTGCCGCCATACGGTTTTCCGGGTTTGCCGGGCTTATCTCCATACGGTTTGCCAGACTTGCCCGATTTGTCCCCATACGGTTTGCCGGACTTTCCTGGCTTTCCAGACTTGTTCCCGTAGGACTTTCTGGGCTTGACGCCGGGCTTTCCAGGCTTGTCTTGCACAAGCTTACCGTTCTTGAAATGGGGCCTAGACCGGACTGCTGGAGGCTGCGGCGCACCATCTGGTTTTGCCGGCGGGACATCTGCCAGAGCGGTAGTGGGAGCGGGCGGGGGAGCGGCATTTTTCCGGTCGCGGCTGTGGACATCCCGTTTCTGGCCATCATGCGGACGGGATGCAGGAGCATAGGGACGGGGTTTTGACGGCTTCGGTGGGGCTTGGACAGGAGCGGATACTGTGTACTCCATTGTGCGGCCGGCAATCAGGATCCGGTCCCGCATGAGCTCGTGCATTTTACGCTCCAGATCCTCGGCAGAACCATCCGCCAGCCGATCACCGTCCAGGGATAAAATGTACCAGGTTCCCGGAAGGTTGGGCGGTCTGCGCCCGATCCGAGAGAAGGGGTTGTACTTTTGGCTACGACTGTTCTGCGGTTGGTCCATTGGGTTCATCCTCCTGTGGATGTGAGGTTGCGCTTTCAATAGGGACTCCTTCCTGGATATTTCACCATTCGGAAGGTCTAACAGGAGCGCTAAAACATTGGCTGCCTGCAGCATGGCACCAAGGTCGGGAAGCTCGGCCATATGATAGTTTGAGCGCTTATAGGAATGTCTAGACCGGACTGCTGGAGACTCTACAGACAGAAGGCCAGTCTTATTCCCACTCGATGGTTCCCGTGGGCTTCGGGGTGAGGTCGTAGAGGACGCGGTTCACACCGGGAACCTCATGGGTGATGCGGTCCACAATGTGCATCAAGAGGTCATAGGGAATGGGCTCTACGGTGGCGGTCATAGCATCAGCGGTGTTCACAGCCCGGATTACCACAAACCACTCAAAGGCACGCTTGCCATCCTTTACGCCGGTGCTCTTGAAGTCCGGCACGATGGTGAAGTACTGCCACACCTTGTCTGCGAGGCCGTTCTTTGCAAACTCTTCCCGGAGGATGGCATCGGACTCGCGGACAGCCTCCAGACGATCCCGGGTGATGGCGCCGGGGCAGCGAACGCCCAGACCCGGTCCCGGGAATGGCTGACGGTATACCATGTTGTCCGGCAGACCGAGGGCTTTGCCTACCATTCGTACTTCGTCCTTGAAGAGGATCTTTACCGGCTCTACCAGTTCAAACTGCATGTCATCCGGAAGACCGCCGGCGTTGTGGTGGGCCTTGATGCCCTGTTCGCTCTCCAGAATGTCCGGCCAAATGGTGCCCTGAGCCAGGAAACGGATTCCGTCCAGCTTCCGAGCTTCCTCGGCAAAGACTTCGATGAACTCCCCACCGATGATCTTGCGCTTGGTTTCAGGATCCGTGACCCCAGCCAGCTTGTCCAGGAACCGGTCTACGGCGTCCACGTAGATCAGGTTGGCGTTCATCTGATCCCGGAACACCTGGATTACCTGTTCCGGCTCGCCCTTGCGGAGCAGGCCGTGGTTCACATGTACGCAGGTGAGATGCTGCCCCACAGCGCGGATGAGCAGGGCAGCTACTACAGAGGAGTCTACGCCGCCGGAGAGAGCAAGTAGTACTTTCTGATCGCCGATCTGCTCCTGCAGTGCGGCGACCTGTTCGGCAATGAAGGCTTCTGCCAGTTCTGGGGTAGTGATGCGGGCCATGTTATCGGGTCTTCTATCGGGTACCATGGTGAAAAACCTCCTGTTGGATTTTACATCGTCATTTTAACAGACGGGAGAGGGGGAGGTCAACAGGATTTTGGAGAGATGATAGAAAAAGTGTGAATGGTGTGGAACGAGGTAAGTGAAGGTGCAGAATAGGGGCTGTTTAAGTAAGATGAATAGAAGAACAAATGAGGAGCAGCAAGGGCTTGAAAATAGAGTTGGGTAGGGGATAAACGCGAGTGTTTTGCAAGGATCGAGCAGAGAGCGTGTCTCATACGCTACTTTGACTTCTCCCATCTGCTCCTTCTAAGTGAGAGTGTAGCAAGACTGCCAGAGATTTTCCCAGTGAAGATCAGTTCTGCCTGGCCGCTGCATGAGCGCGGCCAGGCAGTTTATCTGTGTTATGCGTCAATAGAGACGCCGGCGAGGTATTGCACGTAATGCATGATCACCACGGCTACCTCAGCCCGGGTGGCGGTGCCGCCGGGCAGCAAGGTGTTGTTGCCTACACCGTGGAGGAGACCGATGGAGACGGCCCACTCCAT
>CANQII010000297.1 GCA_947623875.1 uncultured Oscillospiraceae bacterium | reverse complement strand
TGGGGTAGGAGGCGGTGGCCTTCAGGGCGTCCCAGATGGACTGGTGGTACGGCTTGGACTCCACGTAGTCCTTCTCCCGGATCACAAAGGAGGGGATCAGGGCCGCGATGGCGCCAACCACGCAGAACACGGAGAAGGGGATCCGCAGGGCCCAAATCTCCGCCACGCCGCTGCCCATGAGCATGCTCTTGAACATGGAGGTGCAGAACACCAGGGCGCTGGAGATCACGTACAGCAGGCTGTTGATGGTGTAGAGGAACACCCGGCGGGCGGGGTCTGTCATGACCTCCGCCTGGAGGGCGCTATAGGGGATGTTGTAGAAGGTGGAGGCCAGATAGTAGAGGATCAGCATGGCGCCTACCCACACGGCGTTGAGCATGGACGTGCCCTGCACCGGCGGGAAGAACACCAGCAGACAGAGCAGCCCGTAGGGGATGGCGGCCCAGCGCATGAACACCACCCGGCGGCCCAGGGGAGACTTGCAGTTGTCCGAGAGACTGGCCACCCAGGGGTCTGTTACGGCGTCCACCACGGTACCGATGCCCCGGATCACCGCCATGGTGAGGGCGGCGTTCAGGAAGAACTGGGGCAAGGTGGTGTTGGAGTTGGTGGGGATAAAGAAGGTGAGCAGGTAGCTCGTGATAATGCCGCCGATGAGGCCCCGGGAGAAGTCTCCCAGACACAGGGCGAAGATGCGGCCGTTGGTGATCTGTTTCATGTGGGCTCCTTTCTCTCCAAGGTCAGAAACTTGTCCCGCAGGGCCTGCTTGAACTTCTCCGGCTCCTCCCCCAGAGGGCCGTGGGCGGAGTGTTCGAACCAGATGAGGTCCTTGTCCGGCGCCTCGATCACATCGTAGTACGCCTGAATCAGAGAGGACGGGGTGTTCTGGTCCAGCCGCCCCTGGAAGATGTAGTACGGCATGGCGAAGGTGTGGGGACCCTCCAGGAAGTTGTAGTGGACGATGGTGGGCCACATCTGCATGAGGCAGATGGAGTAGCCTTGGGCGGTGCCCCACTTCTCTTTGAGAGACAGCTCTTTGGACTTGAGGATAGGCAGCACCGTGCCCTTGAAATAGCCGGTCTTCTTCACACTGTGGCCCCCGTACTTGCTGAGCAGCTTCCGCTGGGTCATGAGGCCCTCGAACACCGGCTCATACTGCCCTTCCACCGGCGGTCCAACCCGGTTCAGGGTGGCGATGTCCTTCAGCTTCCCCGCCTCTATGGCCTTGTCCATGGTGTAGGACCAGCTGCGGTTTTCGTTCTCCACCCCGTCTACCACCTGGCCGTAGCCGATGTACCCCGCCACCTTGTCCGGGTAGCGGTCACAGACAAAGGTGCCCAGCTCCGTCCCCCAGCTGCCGCCCAGAAGGTACACTTTCTTCTTGCCCAGGGTGCTGCAGAGCCAGTCGATGAGCTCCCCGCAGTCCTCCACCAGGCGGTCCAGGGTGAGGGTCTCCGGCGGGCAGTTGAAGTAGGATCCGCCGGTGCCCCGCTGGTCCCAGGCCACCACAATGAAGTCCTCCGCCAGATCCAGATGGTGGGCCGCAATCCCGTGGCGGTTGGGGATGCCGGGCCCGCCGTGGAGGATAAGCAGCACGGGATTCGCGGGACTGCTCCCCCAGAGGTGGACGGTCTGGAGCAATCCTCCCAGCTCCACCTGCTCCTTGCAGTCTATCGTAAACAACTTTTCGGACATGGTCTTCTCTCTCCTTCCTGCACATGCAGACGCATCGGTTCTGCATACAGTATACCAGCCTCCGCCCCGCAAAAATTGATGGATCGGCCATTTTTGTTGTCAATATGTCCTTTTCTTCCTGAGTTTCTTGCAGCAGGCACCCCGTCCCGGTACAATTGAGACAATATCATCAACTGGAGGGATGCTTCGTGACCTTTGACATCAACGCGCCGATCCTCTTTGTCCTGGCCGGCATCATCATCGCCGCCGTGCTGGCCCAGTCCATCTACTTCCTGGTGAAGGCTTGGCGGCGGGCCGCCGCCATCGGCATGGATATGGCCAAGCTGCGGCGGATCGCCCGCACCGCCGCCGTGTTCACCATCGCCCCGGCGGTGGCCATTGTGATCAGCGTCATTGCGCTGGCAAAGGATCTGGGTGTCCCGCTCCCCTGGCTGCGGCTCAGCGTGGTGGGCTCCATGTCCTACGAGACCATCGCCGCCACCAACGCCGAGAGCGCCATGGGCCTGGTCTTCGGTCAGGTCACCTCCCTCACCGCATCCCAGTACGTCACCATCGTGTCCGTCATGACCCTCAGCATCATGGTGGGCATCTGGCTGGTGCCTCTCATCGGCAAGAAGCTGCAGACCGGCCTCATCTCCCTGGAGAACCGGGACAAGAAGTGGAGCGACATCTTCTCCTCCGCTATGTTCATCGGCATGATCTCTGCCTTCCTGGGCTACGTCTTTTGCGACTTCTCCACCGTCTTCACGGGAGACCTGTCCGGCCTCATTCCGCCTCTCGTAATGCTGGTGTCCGCCCTGGTGATGTGCCTCTGCGGCATCGCGGTGAAGAAGATTCAGAAGCCCTGGATCTCAGACTACGCCCTGCCCATCAGCCTGGTGGTAGGGATGGCCAGCGCCATTCCCATCACGGCACTGCTGCACTGAAAGGAGGCTCAGAGCATGAAAAAGAATCTCTCTTACATGGACTCCGTCCACCGGGACGGCTGGATCTGGAACCTCTCTATGATGGTGCTGCTGTTTCTCTTCCCCATCGCCATCATGGTCCTCTATCACGCCCTGCCGGACTGGCACGGCTTTCTCATGGGTCTCATCGCCACCGCCCCCATGTACTGGGCGGTGGCGGTGGTGGAGACCTTCACCTATGTGCCCATGCTGGGAGCCGGCGGGTCCTATCTATCGTTTGTCACCGGGAACATCTCCAACCTGAAGCTGCCGGTGGCCCTGAATGCCCTGGAGCAGGCGGATGTGAAGGTGAACTCGGAGGAGGGCGAGCTGGTGTCCACCATCGCCATCGCGGTATCCAGCATTGTCACCACCTTGATCATCCTTCTGGGTGTCCTTCTCATCGTCCCCCTCACCCCCATTCTCAACGCCCCCGTCCTGGAGCCCGCCTTTGCCCAGATCCTCCCCGCCCTCTTCGGCGGTCTGGGTGTGGTGTTCATCTCCAAGAATTGGAAGATCTCCGTGGCCCCCATTGTGCTGATGCTGGTGCTCTTCATCGCCGTCCCCGCCCTGAATGCCAGCACCGTGGGCATCATGGTCCCGGTGGGTGTACTCTTCACCCTGGCGGTGAGCCGGATCCTGTACAAAAAGGGAATCCTGTAAGGAGGGAAAAAGATGCCTGTCCTGATACTCATTCTGGTGGTTCTGGCCCTGCTGATTCTCATTCTCTTTCTCCGCACGTTCCGCTTTACGCCCCTGCCCGCAGAAGAGACTCCGCTGGACCCGGTCTCTTTCGATGCGCACGCCGCCGAGGAGTCTCTCGCCGCCCTCATAAAGTGCAAGACCGTGTCCTACGCCGATCACAGTCTGGAGGATAATGCGGAGTTCGAGAAGCTCATCGGCCTTCTACCCAAGCTCTATCCCCTGGTCTTTCAGTACTGCACCTTCCAGCGTCTCCCGGACCGGGCCCTGCTGTTCCACTGGAAGGGCAAGGACTCCTCCGGAGAGCCGGCGGTGCTCATGGCCCACTACGATGTGGTCCCGGTGGAGGAGGAGAACTGGGAGAAACCGCCCTTCTCCGCCGAGATTGAGAACGGCGTCATGTGGGGCAGAGGCACTCTGGACACCAAGGTAACCTTCAACGGCATTCTCTTTGCCGCCAACACCCTGCTGTCTCAGGGCTTCACCCCGGAGCAGGACGTGTACTTCGCCTTCTCCGGGGGCGAGGAGGTAAACGGCATGGGGGCGGTCCGGATCGTAGAGTGGTTCCAGCAGCACAACATCACCCCGTTCATGGTGGTGGATGAGGGCGGCGCCGTGGTGCAGGACGTGTTCCCCGGTGTGAAAGAGCCCTGTGCCCTCATTGGCATCGCGGAGAAGGGCATGCTGAACCTGGAGTACAAGATCTCCTCCTCCGGCGGCCACGCATCCGCTCCGGCACCGCACACCCCGGTAGGCCGGCTGGCTGCCGCCTGCACCAAGGTGGAGGGCCATCCCTTCCCCTTCCACATCACAAAGCCAGTACAGGAGATGTTC
>CANQII010000296.1 GCA_947623875.1 uncultured Oscillospiraceae bacterium | reverse complement strand
CCCCAAACTGAACAGCATATGCTTCTGCGTCGGGAGACGCCGCCGCGGCAGGGAGGACAACGGACTCTGCCGGACGAGGGAACGCGACTGAAATTGTCGGACTATCCCAGTAACCGTGAAGCTGACGAACGGGCAATCAAGTCACTGCCGCAAGGTGGAAAGGCGCCCTAGTAGGAGGAAGCCAAGCCGGGAGACCTGTCTGCATATGATACACTTCTGGGGTTGGGTGGAGTTTGCATAAGCCTATCTGGGTTTGTGCTCTTTTGTGATGCTCTCTCCAATCGGGGGGAGCATCTTTTTCTTTTGCAGGGGAAAGAAAATGCGCCGGGTCTGGGATGGCCTTGGCTGAAAATATGCTCCTTCTCTGTTCAGTTTGAACTTGCAGAAAGGAGCACTTATTTTCATGAAACCCGTAAAATCCCTGGCAATCCTTCTGGCGGCTGCCCTGCTGCTGGCGCTCTGCGCCTGCGGCCAGCCCGCCGAACCCACTGCCACGCCTGCCCAGACGGAGCCCGCAGTGTCTGAGGCGCCTGCCACCAGCGATACCCCATCCACGGCGCAGCCCACAGACCCGCCGGCGGATCCCACGGATCCTCCGGCGGCAGACACCTCCATCACGGTCACAGACATGCTGGGCCGCACGATTACCCTGGAGGAGCCCGCCACCCGGGTGGTGGCCCTCACCGCATCAGACTGTGAGATCCTCTACGCCATTGGCGCCGGAGACACCCTGGTGGGCCGCGGCGAGTTTTGCGACTATCCCCCCGAGGTGCTGGACATTCCTGCAGTGAACTCCGGCGCGGATACCAACATCGAGCAAATCCTGGCCCTGGAGCCTCAAGTATTGCTCATGAGCGACATGGCCCAGACGGAAGAGCAGGTGGCCCAGTTGGAGAACGCCGGCGTCCATGTGGTGGTGAGCAACGCCGAGGACATCGCCGGCACATACACCGCCATTGAGCTCATCGGCGCCCTGATGGGCAAGGCCGATGAGGCCGCAGCGGTGGTGGAGAACATGAAGAACACCTTTGCCGATCTCCAGGCGAAGGTGGGAGACGGCAGCGGCAAGACCATCTACTTCGAGGTCTCCCCCTTGGAGTGGGGCCTCTGGGCTGCCGGTGCCCACACCTTCATGGATGAGGTGGCAAATCTGTTGGGCCTCACCAACATCTTCGCCGATGTGGAGGGCTGGTCTGCCGTCTCAGAGGAGGAAGTGCTGGCCCGCAACCCGGACTACATCCTCACCATCACCATGTACTACGGCGAAGGACCCACCCCTGAAGAGGAGATCCTGGGCCGGGCCGGCTGGGAGAACGTGTCCGCCGTGCAGAACAACGCCATTCTCTGCCTGCCCAACAACGAGCTCTCCCGTCCCGCCCCGAGACTGGTAGAGGGCGCCCAAGCCCTCTACGACTTCGTCTACGGGGACGCCGCCTGATCCTGGGACAGATATGGCCAAAAAGGTACGGGGAGACCATTTCTCCCCCTGGGAGTACCTGCTGTTCGCGGCCATCGCAGGGGCGGTGTTCTGCGTCTCTGTCTGTCTGGGCAGCGTGAACATCGCCCTCCAGGACACCCTCTCTGTGCTCGGCAGTGCTCTCCAGGCGCTCTTGCGAGGAGAGCCCCCGCCCAGCGGTCTGTCTGCGTCCATCATCCTGTCCATCCGCCTGCCCCGCGTTCTCTGCGTGGCCATCACCGGCGCCGCCCTCTCCCTGGCGGGCGGCGCCATGCAGGGCCTGCTGAAAAACCCCCTGGCAGACGGCTCCACCCTGGGCGTGTCCTCCGGGGCCGCCTTGGGCGCTGTAACCTCCATCGTCTTTGGCATCCGCTTTCCCGGCCTGCCCTTTGCCGGCACCATGGTGATGGCGGTGCTCTTTGCCTTTCTCTCCCTCATGCTGATCCTTACCTTGGCCTTCCAACTGGACCACGCTCTCTCCACCAACACCATCATCCTGGTGGGGGTGATCTTCTCCATGTTTGTCTCCAGCCTGATGAGCATCCTCATCACCTTTGCGGCAGACCACATCCAGAGCATCACCTTCTGGACCATGGGCAGCCTGCAGGGGAAGAGCTATCAGGACGTGGCGGTGGTAGCCGTGGCGCTGCTGGTCTTCGGTGGGGCAATCCTCTGCCTCGCCCGAGAATTGAACGCCTTTGCCATGGGGGAGGACAACGCCCGGAACATCGGGGTGAACGTCCGGCAGGTGCGGCTCACCGTGCTCATCGCGGTGTCCGGTCTCATCGGCGTCTGCGTCTCCATCGGCGGTACCATCGGTTTTGTGGGCCTTGTTACCCCCCATATGGTGCGGCTCATCGTGGGACCCAATCACCGTAGACTGCTGCCGGCGTCTCTCTTCGGCGGGGCGGTGTTTCTCATGCTGGCGGACCTTGTGGCTCGGACGCTTCTGAGTCCGGCGGAACTTCCCATTGGTGTGGTAACCAGCCTCGTGGGTGCGGTGGTATTTGTCCTCATCTTCTACCGCTCCAGAAAGGGGGCCTAGCCGTGCTGGAAGTACAGAATCTCACGGTGCGGTACGGCGAGCACACGGTGGTGGACCATCTCTCCTTTCCCGCAGAAGAGGGACAGTGGCTCATGATTGTAGGGCCCAACGGGGCGGGGAAGTCCACTGCCCTGAAAGCCATCACCCAGGGGACAGCCTATGAGGGAACCGTCTCCTTCCGGGGACAGGATGTCCGGCGGATGAAGCCGGCGAAACTGGCCCGATGCATCGGCGTTCTCCTGCAGCACAACCCCGTGGCCTATGCCTTTACCGTAGAGGAGGTGGTGGAGATGGGACGGTATGCCCACACCTCCGGGTTCCTGGCAGGGAAAGCTACAGGAGACAGAACTGCTGTGGAGGACGCCCTGCAGCGCACCGGTATGGCAGAACACCGACACCAGTCTGTGCTCACCCTGTCTGGCGGCGAGCTGCAGCGGACCTTCCTGGCCCAGGTGTTTGCGCAGGACCCTCAACTGCTATTGCTGGACGAACCCACCAATCACCTGGATCTGGTGTATCAAAAGCAGATCTTCAGCCTCATTGCAGAGTGGCTCAAGCAGCCCGGCAGGGCTGTGGTGTCCGTGGTACACGACCTCTCTCTGGCGAAAGCCTACGGGGACCGGGTGTTGCTGCTGGATAACGGCAAGCTGGCGGCTTTCGGAACCCCGGAGGAAGTGCTCTCCCCGGAGCACCTGAACCCGGTGTACCAGATGGACGTGGCCGCCTGGATGCGGGAGATGCTGTCTCAGTGGACCTGAGAGGCAACCAGAATAGTTCACGATGATTTCAGACTGCGGCAGGATTTCGATCCTGCCGCAGTTCCGCTTGAGAGGGCGGATTGGACTGACAGTCCCCTTGCAAGAACAGGTCATGCGGCGTACAATCCGGATAGAATGAGAGAGGAGGCGTACTTCTATGGTTTATTATTCCAAAGATCAGATCACCGTCCGGGATCTGATGATTGCAGATGCGAATGCAATTGTGGACGCCGAGATTGCGCAGGGCTGGCACGTCTCGGCCCAGAAATATCTGAGAAGGCTGGAGGATGCGAGCGCCGGCAGGGCGATTGCATTGGTGGCGGAGTGCTCCGGCAGACCGGTGGGATACATCAACGTCTATCCCAACAGCACCGGCGGTGCGTTTGGCGGCAAAGGCTATCCGGAGATTGTGGACTTCGGCGTCCTGGAGCAGTACCGCAGCCGGGGGATTGGCACCATCCTGATGGGCGTGGCAGAAGAGATCGCGGGGAGGTATGCAGACATGGTGTACCTCGGGGTAGGACTGCACAGCGGCTACGGAAGTGCCCAGCGGATGTATATCAAGCGCGGGTATGTGCCGGACGGCTCCGGCGTCTGGTACCGGGACAAAGTGTGCGAGCCCTATGCGGCGTGCCAGAACGATGATGAGCTAGTCCT
Organism: uncultured Oscillospiraceae bacterium; assembly: GCA_947623875.1. Taxonomy (GTDB): domain Bacteria; phylum Bacillota; class Clostridia; order Oscillospirales; family Oscillospiraceae; genus Enterenecus. Next base: position 266 of record CANQII010000296.1, on the reverse strand, counting down.
GTACCTGTCCAAGAGATTGTGGTAGGGGACAGGACCAATCCTTCGGACATGCCTTTTTTGTTTACGGAATGTACAACAACTGGCGGGAATTCTGTGGTATCATGACCGGAACCTGGAAAGAGCAGCGCAGGGAGGGATGAGCGCTTGGCAGAACGAGAGTACACGGCTCTCTCCCTGTTCTCCGGGGCAGGGGGCATGGACCTGGGTGTCCAGCAGGCTGGATTTCATGTGCTGGCCTCTCTGGAGTGGGATCCGTACTGCTGTGA
>CANQII010000295.1 GCA_947623875.1 uncultured Oscillospiraceae bacterium | reverse complement strand
CTGAACATCTCCACCGAGGACCAGATCTTCTCCATCGACATCATGATGCCCATCCCGGACGGGGAGACGGCGCCGGCGGTATCCGCTGCCGCCGCAGCCACAGCAATCGCATGAGAAGAAGTGCACGGCTGGTCTCGTGGGTGCTGCTGTTGATACTCCTGCTCTCCGGCTGCGGCAGAGGTTCTCATCCCGGCACCGGCGGCATCCGCATCGTGCTGGAGGAGGGGGAGGGTTTCACCGCAGAGGACTACACCCGCACCGTGATGCCCGGCCAGGACGCCGCCTTCACCATCCAGTGCGCAGATGGCTACACTGTGGACGGGGTGCTCTGCCGAGGGAAGTACACTCTGGAGCCCACCACCGGCGGCAGATGGGTGCTCACCGTGTCCTCTGTCCGGTACTCCACGGTGGTATCCCTGGTGCTCTCCCGCAGCGATGCTTTCATCTGCTATGATCCCAATGATGGCTCTGACCATGAGCCTGTCGAGATGCCGGTGTCCAGCGCCCACCAACGCTGGAACACCGCCACAGATCTCTTCGCCCGGCCGGGCTGGACCCAGACCGGGTGGAACACAGAGCCGGACGGCTCCGGGATTGCGGTGGGGCTGGGCAGCCGCATCGACCCGGCAGAAGATCTCACACTGTATGCCCAGTGGAGTCCCTGGACGGCGGCGGAGCACTTTACCTGGACCACTTCCTCTGAAGGCGCTACCATTACCGGATACACGGGAGATGGGGCTGTGCTCACCATTCCCGGGGAACTGGACGGCCTGCCGGTGCGGGGGATTGCCCCCGGTGCCTTTACCGGTGCCGCCTGTACCACGGTGATCCTGCCGGACAACCTGTATACTCTGGAGGACGGGGCCTTCCAAGACGCCGCCATCCGGGAACTCTATCTCTTCGATAACATTCGTACCCTCAGCGATGAGAGTTTTGTGGGCTGCGAGAACCTCACCACGCTGCACTTGAATGCCATCGAAAAACCTGTCTTCTCCGGCTCGTACTACGACACCTTTCCGGACAAGATGGACCGGCTCCGCTCGCTCCAGGATCGGCGGAAGATCGTCCTCTTCGGGGGCTCCTCCGTCCGCTTCGGTTTCGACAGCCCCGCGTTGGATGCCGCCTTCCCGGAGTACGACATCGTGAATCTTGGCGTCTTCGCCTATACCAATGCCAAGCCGGAGCTGGACATGATCCGGGCCTTCCTGGGGGAGGGGGATATCCTGATCCACACCCCCGAGTTCGACATCTCTGAGTTTCAGTTCTGCACCACAGACGACATCGAGTTCCGCTTCTTCAATATGGTGGAATCAAATTACGACCTCCTCACCCTTCTGGACCTGCGGCATTACGACGCGGTGTTCACCCCTCTGGAGAAGTATCTCACGGTGAAGGATCCCATGACCAAGAAGCAATACAGCCTCTCCGCCTCCTCCTTCGACGAGGACGGCAACCCGGTGGACACCCCCAGCTACAACGAATACGGGGACTACATCCTGTACCGGCCCAATGCGTCTTCGGCACTGCCGGTGTATGGGGATCCCGTGCACTATACGGTTACTGCATTCCCCAAGGAGACCTACCTGGATCCCCTGAACAAGATGTACCAGACCTTTCTGGACAAGGGGGTGTCCGTGTACTTCGCCTACGCCCCCCGAAACGCCTTGGCCCTCTCGGAAGACAGCACCCCGGAGGCCAGGGCGGAGCTGGACCGGCATTTCCGGGAGCATCTCGTGGTGCCGGTGATCACGGACATCGAGGACTCCCTCTGGAGCGGGGTGTACCTCTACGGCACAGACAACCACCTCACCACCGAGGGGGCGTCCATCCGGACGGAGCAGATGATCCAGGCGCTGCGGGAGCAGTTGGCGCGGGAGAAGCGCTGAAAGACACGCTCTCCATATCCTATATAAGATAACAGACCCCGGTCTCCTCTGCGGAGGAGACCGGGGTCTGTTTTATGCTGGGAAAGCGTTGCTGCAGGAGAATCGCCTGTGCTATGGCATCCCGATTGGAGCCAGGATGGGCTCCGCGATTGTGCTGAAAAGGGGCTCCGGAAGGTGCATGGCGGTGAGTTTGGCCATCCTCGTGAGGGAATCCTGGGTGGATTGCACGGTGCCCCAGATCCGGTCTTTCAGGTCGTAAGACAGTTGGGCCCGGCGCAGGATCTCGAAGATCTCCTCTGCGGGATCTGGCGGGGCGATGGGGGCATCCCAGGAGAGAGTGAAGCCCCGGCTGCCGGCGGGGAACTCCATCATCAGGGTGCGGGTGGCGGGATCATATCCGTAGCGCTCTATGGAGACGGATTTGGGATACTCCACGCAGGGAACGGTGATCCGGTATGTGCGGTTCACCGGGATGCAGCAGATGTCCCCTGAGACCTCTGCGGTGAGGGTGGCGGCGACTCCCCAGGTGAGGGTGAATTTGGTCTCTGCCGGCTCTGCGCCGAAGATCCCGCTGTCCTCATAGAGGGTGAAGGAGCCGTCTGCCCCGGGATATACCCGCAGTTCTATGCGCTCCGGATTGTCTGCTCCGAAGTCCTGCTGGTTGCCGTCCAGGGGGACGATGCCGCCGGCCCGGACTAAGACGGGGATGGTGTCTATAGACCGGCTCAAGGTGAGCTTCCGATCTCCCGTATACACCCGGCCGTTGAAGAAATCGAACCAGAGACCCTTGGGGAGGAGGGCATCGAAGGAGGCCATGCCGGTCTCTTTGCCTGCCGGTGTGGTGAGGGCACAGACGATCATCTCGCTGCCGAAGTGGTACTCGTTGGGCACCATGTATGCCTCCCAGGTGTCCTCCGTGTAATAGAGAGGACGGAGGAGCGGGATGCCCTCCCGGTGGGTGCGGTAGTTCATGGAGTAGAGGTATGGGATGAGGCGCTTGCGGAGCCGGAGAAAATCCGTCATGACACGGCAGGCATCTGTCCCGTAGTTCCAGGGCTCTTTTCCGGAGAAGGGCGTGCAGCTGCTGTGGAGCCGGAGGATGGGGGAGAAGCAGCCGAATTGCACCCAGCGGGCGGTGAGCTCATCGTCCCGCACGCCCCGCATGTGCCCGCCGATGTCGTGGCTCCACCAGGGATAGCCGGCGTTGGAGGCCGTGGCGGTGAAGTAGGGCTGGAAGTCCAGAGAGGCCCAGGTGATGTGGGAGTCCCCGGAGAAGCCCAGGGGATACCGGTGGCTGCCGATGCCGGCATAGCGGGACAAGGTAAGGGGCCAGCGTCCCTCCCGGCCGCTGTCCAGATAGTGCTGGTGGGTGAGAACCCAGAGGGGATCGATGCCCTTCTTGGAGGAGCGGGTGCCCTGCTGCCAGTCCACCCACCAGAAGTCCACCCCCTGTTCCTCCATGGGGTGGTGCAGGACCTTGAAATAGGCGTCCATGTAGGCGGGATCGGTGCAATCGAAGGGAATGCGGTCCCCAGCGGCGGGATCCTTCCCCAAAGCCTCGCACATGGCGGGGTATGCGTCCTCGTGGGCGCCTACCCCCTCTGCGGGGTGGAGGTTCAGGGACACCTTCAGCCCCATGGCGTGGAGCTTTCGGAGAAAGTGCTCCGGGTCCGGAAACAGGTCCTTGTTCCAGGAGTACCCCGTCCAGCCGCTGCCGCAGGAGGCCGGGATCTTGGTGTAGTGCCAGTCCATGTCCACCACTGCCACGCTGAGGGGGATGCCGCGCTTCTGGAAGGTCTGCATCAGCTGGAGATAGGTCTCCTCGGAGTACACATAGTACCGGCTCCACCAGTTGCCCAGGGCGTACCGGGGCAGCAGGGGGACGGGACCGGTGAGCTGATAGAAGTCCTTGAGACAGTCCTGATAATCGTGGCGGTATGCGAAGAGATAGAGGTCTGTGATGCCCTCCCGCCGGGGCGCACACTCCAGCTCCGGGGTGAGGGTGGCGGTGGTGCTGTCGTCCAAAACCGCAAAGCCGCTGCGGGCCATCAGCCCCGGCTCCAGGGGGATGGCACCATCCACGTTGTCCAGGGTCCGGACGGTGCCCCCCAGGTTGCGGCCGGGCTCTCCGTATGCCCATTTGGTGGCGGAGGGATCTGTGGGCTGCACCATCTCCGCACGCAAACCCTCCGGGGAGAAGGGATTGCCGTCATAGAAGAGACGCACTGCCCCGGTGTTCAGCTCGATCTCCCCGCTGTGCCGGGTAACCGTGTAGGGCACCGGGGGAAAGTCCCGGCACAG
>CANQII010000294.1 GCA_947623875.1 uncultured Oscillospiraceae bacterium | reverse complement strand
CGCCACCTACCTGTCCACCTATATTGAGCGGGATGTGCGGGAACTCTCCGGGGATATCGATGCGCTGAAGTTCCTCCGGTTGATCAGAGCTGCCGCAGCCCGCTGCGCCCAGATTCTGAACTACAAGTCGCTGGCGGATGATGCGGAGATTGATGTCACTACGGCGAAAAAATGGCTCAACATTCTGGAGGCGCTGGGGATTGTCTTTTTGCTGCATCCCTACTCCAACAATGTTCTGAAGCGAACCATCAGCACGCCGAAGCTTTATTTCTACGATACCGGTCTGGTCTGCTATCTCACGCGCTGGACATCTCCGGAATCCGCAGAGGCCGGAAGCATGAATGGCGCCCTGTTGGAAAACTTCGCCGTATCGGAGATCGTGAAGGGATATCAGAACGCCGGGCTTGAGCCTCCGCTCTATTTCTACCGCGATCGGGATGGCAAAGAGATTGATGTCATCATGGAAAGCGATGGAAAGCTGTTTCCGCTGGAGATCAAGAAGACCACGCTGCCAGACAGGCGGATCACGAACGCGTTTAGTGTCATCGATAAAACTCCTCTGCAGAGGGGGACCGGCGCAGTGCTGTGTATGGCGCACCAGGTGAGTGCGTTCGACCAAGACAATCTCATCGTTCCCGTTTGGATGGTGTGAGTGCATCAGATGCGCCTTTATCCCCAGAAACAAACAACCGGGCAGGCTTTGCATAGTGCAAAACCTGCCCGGTTTGATTTAGAGGAATGCAGGTGCCTCAAATGAGATGGAGTCAGCCTACAGAGAGGGCGCCAGATGCTGTGCCATCCCCTATTCCGGGAACAGCTGGTCTGCGTACTCGATGCTGGGGTATTCCACCACCACAGAGCCCTCTTTGCCGTTCCAGGCCAGTCCAAACAGGATCATCTTTTCGCAGCCTTGCCGGAGCAGCGCCTGTGGATACTTGAGTTCTTTCACTTGGCGCAGTGCGATTTGGGCCTCGATGTGTGCGGTCTCCGTGAGGTGATACCGGAGCACAGCGGCGATCCCAACGTTTTTTTCAGTCAGAACGGTGATGCCGCAGTAGCCATCGCCGCAGTCCAGGACGGCGGTGTTCATCCACCGACACAGGAGGATCCCAAAAAGGATGCCGAAATAGTAGGTGTCCCCACGCTTTTTCTGCACCAGGCGCTCCCAGATGGTGGGGATCATGCCGTCCACGGTGTCCCAGCTGTCCGCCGCGAATGCGTGGCAGTACCGCTGGAGCATCCGTGCGTTGATGCCCATGCCGTGGAACCAGCGCTCCAGGTACATGCCCAGGTGCATTCTGGCCTGGAGGCTGGGGGCCTTCAGTTGCATCCTGCCGGTTTCCTCCTCACGAGAGACCTCAATGAGGGTGCCGGCATACAGGAGAAAGTTCCAGATGCCGTCCGGCTTCTCTAGGTCCTGATAGGAGACGTCCGGGATCCGGCAAGCATCAATGGTCTGGCCGGCCATCAGGCGGAGGTACTGCGCCTGGGTCTCCGGCCCGCTGTCCTGGAGCAACTGTGCCACAACGGTGCCCTCCCGGGCGGAGTTCGCCCAGAAGTCCATCTGCAGGTTGACTACGGACTTTTCGCGGTTATGGAGATGCGCGAATGTCTCCGCCGGGCGGAAGAGGGAACCGTCCGCAGAGGGATACCCGCCGCACCAGCGCTGCAAGAGAAACAGGTCCCCCGGAACGCCGAAGTCTGCGAGCAAGGTGGTTTCCTCGGGCAAGGTAAAGCCATAGTACGATCGGGAGAAGCCTTCGTTGCCGGACCACACCTTGGTGCATCCGGGATCGGAGAGATGGTAGAGCGCGGGCATGGAGAGAGTGCTGGTGAGCACAGCAAAAGACAGGGCGGTGTCGTCTGCCAGAAGGGGGCGAAGGAGGTCCTGGAGAAGCGTCTCCATGCTGCCATACCAGTCTGGGTTCCGCTTCCGCTGGATCCAGGCCTGGTGCAGAGGAACATCGCAGTTGTCCACGAGGAGCACCGGCTTTACCCCGTAGTGCTTGTGGAGACATTGAGCCAGATTGCCCAGCGCGGCCTGCAGGTCCGGGCTGGAGAGGGGCCTTCTGGGCTTGTCATCCTCGGGCGCTGCTGCAGCGCACATCCTGCAGAAGGCCTGTTCCTCTTCGGAGAGCTGGGGGCTGATTTGCAGTTCGGGGAAGTTCAGGTCGAAGATGGCGGCGACCAGACCGGAGAGGGATGCATAGACCTCATCAAAGGTGTTGCCCTCCAGTTTGCCGAGGTCCAGATAGATCACGGGATACTGACCCTGGTGGGTGGAGCAGAATTTCTGATCTTGGGCAATCTGCAGTCCGTTGAAGAGCGCGTTATCTCCGTGCACCGTGAGAAATTCCTGGATCATATCCAGCTGCAGGGACTTTCCAAAGCCCCGGGGCTGGAGGATCCAGTGCACGGTAGCTTCACTGGAGAGGATTTCCCGAATCAGTGGGGTCTTGTCCACGCGGTAGTACGGAATGCCATCCTTGCCGCGGATCAACTCCGAGAAGTGGGTGACGCCGATGGGCAGTGATTTCATCTTCTCTGGGCCCGCTGCCTCTGGCGGCGGGCCCGTTCCCTCCCTTCTTGATTGCAAAGATTTTATTACGCCTAGCAATAAGAGACTTAAATATTATAAAATAGAATAAAAGAACAGTTCATTTATTTTCAAAAATGATGCGAACAACGTCAATTCTGGGATGCGGCGCGACATATAGTATCATACAAAAAATGAATTTGCAAGTATTAATTTGAAAAATACCGAAAAATCTGTCCCCCCGTCGCCGCGGCAAATTCCAGGCGAACGCTGGAGCGGGTCATCTGGTTGGTGATGTCCATTTCGTGGGTGCGGATGCCAAAAGCGATGCTCCAGAAAGCGGGCAAAATCGGCCCCTCCAAAATTTTCTCAAAAAATCTCTCCCAACCCCCTTGACAATCTCGATATTCGAGATTAGAATGGTGCCAGCAATCTCGAATATCGAGATTGAATGAAACGGAGGGGATGCCAGATGCCGCGGCTAAAATTCCAGACCCTCACGGAGCAGATGTTCTACGTGCTGCTGTGCCTCCGGCAGGAGCAGTGCGGCATGGAGATCCTGGACCAGGTGGACGCCCTCACCGGCGGCCGGGTCAAGGTGGGCTCCGGAACCCTGTACAACCTCCTGGAGCAGTTTCTGGACGCAGAGATGATCCGGGAGACCAAGGTAGAGGGGCGAAAGCGAAGCTACATTCTCACAGAGGCCGGAAGAAAGCGCCTGGCGGAGGAGTATCAGCGGATCTCCGCCCAGGCAGAGGACTACAAAAAGCTGATGATTGAAGGAGGGGATTTGCCGTGAAAAAGCTTGCGCAATGGCACTTCTTTGCATTTTGGGACCGGACCGGGATTCAGCGCCACCTGGAGGAGATGGCGGCAAAGGGATGGATGCTGGAGAGGATCGGTCTGCTCTACCACTACCGCCGCTGCACCCCGGGGAAGTACCGCTTCTGTGTCACATACTACCCGGACGCGGATCCCAGCGACCCCGCTCCCACTGAGGGGGAGCAGGACTTCCAGGCCCTGGTCTCGTACGCCGGCTGGGAGCTGGTGGCCACCAATGCCCAGATGCAGATCTTCTGCACAGACCGGGAGGACGTGGTGCCCATCGAGACGGATCCCACCCTGGAGGTGGAGAACATCCATCGGGCCATGAAACCCCGTCTGTCTGCCAACCGCTCCAACGCACTTTGCGGGCTGGTCTGGACGGTCTACGCCTTGCTCCAGTGTCTCACAGAGCCGGTGCGCTTCTGGTCCACCCCATTGTTCCAGCTGATTTCCATGTTTTTCTTGCTGGAGGTGGCGGAGAGCGGCGCCTCGCTGCTGGCGTACTACCTCTGGCGCCGGAGGGCGCGGAAAGCCGCGGAGGAGGGGGAGTTCCTTGCCACGCCCAACCTGCGCCCCATGAACATCGCCTTTATCCTGGTGCTGGTGGCGGCCTTTGCCCTGTATTTTGCCGCCGTCTTTTCGGGACAGAACAATCAGTTCAACGAGGCGATCTGGATCTTCCTGCTGATTCCCATCGACACAGTGATCGTGATCGCCGCCTGGAAGCTTATGAAGCGCATGGGCGTGGCCAAGCAGACCAACAAGATGGTGCTGAATATTGGCTCCGTCTTCCTCTTCGTGGTGGGCGTACCACTGATCATCGTGCTGGCCATGGGCA
>CANQII010000293.1 GCA_947623875.1 uncultured Oscillospiraceae bacterium | reverse complement strand
GGCAGTAAGGGATACACCGGCGCCCCGGCGCTGGCGGCGGAGGCCGCCGTGCGCTGCGGGGCGGGTCTAGTCCATCTGGCAGTGCCGGAGGACATCTATCCCCTTCTGGCGGCAAAGTGCACCGAGGCCATGCCCTTCCCCATGCCGGCGGGGTATGAGGACCTGCTGGCGCTGGCCGCCAAGTGCGACGCCGTTCTGGCGGGGCCCGGCCTGGGCCACTCCCCGGAGGGCATGGATGCAGTTTTGAAGCTCATCCGGGACATCCAGGCACCTCTGGTGCTGGACGCAGACGGAATCAACGCCCTCACCCGGCATAATCCGGACCCGGACATGCATATGCATGGGTTGAAACTGCGCTCCGCCCCCACGGTGCTCACGCCCCATGACGGCGAGTTTGCCCGGCTCACCGGCCAGCCCCTTCCCTTGCAGAACCGGCTGGAACAGGCTCGGGCCTTTGCCCAGGAGAACCGGTGCATTCTGGTCTTGAAGGGCCACTGCACCATCATCGCCGATCCCAGCGGAGAGATTCTTCTCAGCCGCACCGGCAACCCCGGCATGGCAAAGGGTGGCTCCGGCGACGTGCTGGCGGGGATGATCACCGCCCTGCTGGGTCAAAAACTGCTGCTGGATCTCTATGGGCCTCTGCTGCTCACCGCGGCGGCGGTGTACTGGCACGGGGCTGCGGGAGATCTGGCCGCAGAGGAGCTGGGAGAGTATTCCATGACACCCTCCGATCTTCTCCAGCGGATCCCGGCGGTACTGAAGGCCCGCACAGAGGGCAGTTTCTAATCCAACGATCCGGGAGGAACCGGCCTTGCGCAGACTGCTGTCCTGCGTACTGATGATAACCCTCCTCGCGGCCTGCGCCGCAGGAGGCGAGGATCCCGAAGTGGCCGCCGGCCTGGTGCAGGACACGTACCGGGCCATGGAGGGCTGCACCTGTACCGCCGAGCTCACCGCAGAGATTGGCAGCAAAGTATACACCTTCACCCTGGAGGCGGACTGCCGGCGGGAGGGAGATACCGTGCTCACGGTTACCGCCCCGGAGCTGCTCTCCGGCATCACCGCCAGGGTGCGCCCCCACGAGACCGTGCTGGAGTACGACGGCGCCGGACTCTCCCTGGGGGATCTGGACGGCCAGGGGCTCACACCCTTAAACGCCATCCCATCCATCCTCTATGAGGCGGCCCGCGGATACACCGCAGACTGCATCTGGGCGGATGCGGACCGCACCCAACTCACCATCACCACCCGGGACCCTGAGGCCCCTCCAGGCACCGGCACGGAGTACCGGATGCGGTTTCGGCGCTCGGACTGGGCCCCGCTGCAGGTGGAGATCTTTGCTGATGGGGTACAAGTTCTCACCGTAACCTTTTCAGACTTCACATTCACACAGGCAGAGGTTGATCAAAATGGAACTGGAGACCATGCGGACCTGGGCTGAGATTCACCCGGGTCACCTGGAACACAACTATCGGGCGCTGCGGGCCTGTGCCCCGGAGAGCCGTTTTCTGGCCACGGTAAAGGCCAACGCCTACGGACATGAGGCGATTCCCACAGCCCGGCAGATGCAGGAGCTGGGTGCAGACTATCTGGCGGTGGCCTGTCTCGCGGAGGGCAGGCAGCTTCGGGAGGCGGGGATCACCCTTCCCATCCTGATTCTGGGTCTCACACCCCCGGAGATGGCAGATGAGGTGGTGTCTCTTAATCTCACCCAGGCGGTATTCACCCCGGAACTGGCAAAAGCCCTCTCGGACGCCGCAGGAGCCCAGCGCACAAAGGCCAAGATCCACCTGGCAGTGGACAGCGGCATGGGCCGCATCGGCGTACTGGCCCAAGACCCACAGGCTGCGGCCGCAGAGCTTGCCTCCATCTGCTCTCTCCCCCACCTGCACCCGGAGGGCATCTTCACCCACTTTGCGGTCTCAGATGCCCCCGGCCCGGACTGTGAGGACTACACCATGGTGCAGTTCACCCGCTTTCTGGACGTGATCGCGGCGCTACATGACGGATACAGCCGCTCTTTTGAAATTCGGCATTGCGCCAACAGCGGCGCTGTGCTACAATATCCATGCACCGCCATGGACATGGTCCGTCCGGGCATCGCCCTGTACGGACACTATCCGGACCCCTGCACCGAGGGTCTGGACGGCCCCGGCCTGCTGCCGGTGATGTCCCTGAAGACCCGGGTAGCGGCGGTCCGCTCCCTGCCCGCCGGCACGCCGGTGAGCTATGGGTGCACCGCCAAGACAGACACCGGCCGCATTGCCGTTTTGCCCATCGGCTACGCAGACGGCCTGCACCGGGCTCTGTCCAACAAGGGCAGCGTGTACTGTAACGGCCGGATGGTGCCGATCCTCGGCCGCATCTGCATGGATATGTGCATGGTCTCCCTCCCGGAGGACCTGCAGGTGTCCCCTGGGGATGTGGCAGAGGTCTTCGGCGAGAACCTGCCCCTGGAGCAGCAGGCGGATCTGGCCGGCACCATCTCCTATGAACTGCTCTGTGCCGTGGCGCCTCGAGTGCCGCGGATCCGCATGCCCGCATAAACTGTCTCGGGAGCACGTCGGCACACCGGCGGCGAGCCGCGGAGGTTTTGCCGGCAGCGGTATAAAATCCTCCGCCCCGTGGGAGAATGATAGTACCCGTCCTACATAGCGCAGGCCGGGCACTATATCCAGCGGAGTGTGAAGATCCTGTGGACAACAACGTCAAGCGCGGCGACATTTTCTATGCGGACCTCAGTCCGGTGGTGGGCAGCGAACAGGGCGGCGTCCGTCCGGTATTGATCGTGCAGAACGACACCGGCAACCGGCACAGCCCCACGGTGATCGCAGCCGCTATCACCTCACAGACCGGAAAGGCCCGCCTCCCCACCCACATCACCCTGGCAGCCCACAGCTACGGGCTGCCCAAGGACTCCGTAGTGCTGCTGGAGCAGATCCGCACGCTGGATAAGCGGCGGCTCAGGGAGCACATGGGGCGCGTGGACGACCAGGTGATGCGGCGGGTGGACAACGCCATCGCTGTGAGCTTCGGCCTGCACCCGGAGCGCTTGGTCTGATCCCCGATCAGGTATGGTGCGGGTGCCGGGACCCCGGCACCCGCACAGGAGACATAGATCCCTTGAGACAAGAAAAAAGGAGCACATCCCATGCGTAACATCTGGAAAGTGGTTGTGGCAGTGGTCTGTATCTGCGCCCTGGCGGCCGTAGCGCTGGCCACCCCCGGCAGTGAGACCGATCCCCTGGTAACCCTCAGCTATCTCACCAACATCTTCCGGCCCCAGATCATGGAGCAGGTGCAGTCTGAGGCGGACACCCAGAAGACCGCCCTGGAAGAGGAACTGAACAAGGTGCTGGACGAGCGCCTCGGCACCCCTGCAGACGAGCCAGCCCCGGAGAATGACGCCGTTTTCACCGTGGTGACCCTGGCCAGCGGACAGGTGCTCACCGGCGATGTGGGCTGCGAGGCCATGCTCCGCATCGGCACCGCCCAGTGCATCTCCCCCGCCTCTCCCGGCCTCATCGACGTCACCAGCGGCACCATTCTGGAGGACGGCGGCGCCCTGGAGACCAACCATCTCTACATGGTCACCATCTCCACCCGGTCCATCACCTGCACCTCCGAGACCTGCAAGCTGCTGGTCCGGGGCCCCTACACCATCGCTTGAACCTGTTTTCTATCGATATCGGATTGTCAGAAAACAATCAGCGCATATCTTTGAAACCGTCCTTGACAGCCGAAAGAATCGTTTGATTTTATTTCCCTCTTTCAGCATTCTGATACAGGAAAGGGGCGTTCCATATGGCGGACACGGTCCCCGATCGTTTTGCATTGGATGCAGGCGACAAGAACAGGATGGAGCAGGTCTGTTCGCAAATTGGTCTGTCCCTGAACACCGATTCTGCGATTTCTCCCCAAACAGTTGGCGGAGCGTCTCGCATTCCCTTTGCGGTTTCAGATGATCCCTTTTATTCGGAGAGCAATATCAGATACCTGGAAGGGCTCATGGAAGATGTGAAAGCTGGAAGAGCTCACTTCGTAAGGCACGACTTGATCGAGGCGGATTGATGTGGCTGTTGTGGGACCTCCGGGCTTAAGATGAACTGGAGCAGCGTGCTGAACGAACGCTGCCGCCCAGGCCCTATATTGGTGCGCGTTTTTCACAAAATCAAATCGGCAGAATCCCATCATTATTGGAAATTGTTCATAAAGCCTTCATCATTT
>CANQII010000292.1 GCA_947623875.1 uncultured Oscillospiraceae bacterium | reverse complement strand
GTAAACGAAATCATTTAATGGGTTACAATAACCAATACCGTCCAAGGCGCACAGCGCTTTGGACGGTTTGTTTGAAGAGACACATTTGGGCCGGAGGTCCAGTTCTAGGCAAAAAGGACAGAACTGGCAGTATGTGCAATTGCTTGCCGGCTAGAGGGAAAGACAGAACGAGAATAGGAGTTGTCTGCCATGGGTATGGTGTTGTCCATATACACAGTGCAAGGCTTTCGAGAGGTAAAACTGCCGGAGCGGGCACAGCACGATATCGAGATCCGGCTGGACCGGGATGTGTTCGGCCTGTCCCAGGACGTCACCATCACCTGCGTCAAGCGGGAGGACCGGTGGGCGCTGCAGAGCGGAGAGCTGCTGCTGTCCGGCACATCCCGGGGGGCGGAGGACGTCACCCTGCAGGACGGAAAGAAGATCGAGCTCTTCACCGAGGGCAAGGACAGCATCACCGTGATCTGCTACCTGCAGCAGTACCCCTTCTACACCTACGGCAAGTACAGCCTCGCCGGGATCAGCCAGATCTCCATCGGACGGAAGGACAGCAACATCATCCAGTATAAGAACGACTTTGTCTCCGGCGAGCATGCGGTGATCACCTTCCAGGAGGGCAGGGCAACCCTCCGGGACGTGTCCCGCAACGGCACCTACATCAACTTCCGCCGGGTGGCCCAGAACGAGGTGCTCCACTACGGAGACTGCATCCGCATCATGCGGCTGAACATCGTCTATCTGGGGAACATGCTGGCGGTCTCTGAGGACGACGGCATCCGCATCTCCCTGCAGCGGCTCACCGGCTCTGCTGTGGATCAGCTGGCTACCGAGCACCACGCCGCATCCCACGGCAAGGTGCTGTACCACAGATCTCCCCGGAACCTGAAGAAGATGAACACGGAGCCCTTTGAGATTGAAGGTCCGCCGGCACCCATGGACATGAAGGATCCGCCCCTTATCATGACCATCGGCCCCTCTCTCACCATGGCTATCCCCATGCTCCTCGGCACCCTCATGACCGCCATCGCCAGCGGCGGCGGATCCAGTCCCTTCATGTACATGGGGCTGGTTACTGCGGTGTCCAGCGCCTTCATCGGCACCATCTGGGCGGTGGCCAACATCCGGATGAACAAGAAGAACCGAAAGAACGCGGAGCACCAGCGGGTGCAGAAGTACGGCGAGTACCTCATCGAGATGCGCAAGAAGATCGAGGACGCCTACGAGGCCAACACCGAGGCCCTGAAAGAGCGGTACACCAGCGCCACCCAGTGCTGTGCCCTCAACGAGACATCCACCCTTCTCTGGAACCGGAACGATTCCTACGAGGACTTTCTGGCGGTCCGGGTGGGCATCGGAGACATCCCCTTCCAGGCGCCCATCGTGATCCCGAAAGATCGCTTCACCATGGTGGAGGACACCATGGCGGAGAAGCCCTCCGTGATCCAGGAGAACTTCTCCACCCTGACCCAAGTGCCGGTAACCGTGGATATCCGGGAACACCGGCTGGTGGGCGTGAACGGCGGGGGCAATCTCAAAAACGCCATCGCGGTGGCCCAGACCATGATCGCCCAGATCGCCACCTCCAACGCCTACACCGATGTGAAGATCGCCGTGGTGTACGATGCGGAGAACGACCTGGACCACAGCGCCTGGGACTTTGCCCTGTGGCTGCCCCACGTCTGGTCCAGCGACAAGAAGATCCGCTTCATCGGCACCAACAAGGCGGAGCGGAGTGAGGTGTTCCACACCCTTACCCAAGTGCTGCGCAACCGGATGGAGGAGGACGGCAAGCAGAAGTGCACCTTGCCCCGGTATGTGCTCTTCGTGTCCAACCCCAAGCTGCTGGACGGGGAGGCCATCTCCCGCTACGTCTTTGAGCGGGAGACCGATGTGGGGCTCTCCACCGTCCTCATCGCACCCCGGGAGGAGGACCTGCCCAACGAGTGCGAGTGGATCATCGAGAACGGCAGCTATCAGGGGGTGTACTTCACCCGGCATGGCGCTGCCGAGGGCACCCATGTCCAGTTCGATACCATCTCTGAGGAGAGCCTCATGAAGCTGTCCCGGAGTCTCTGCCGCATTGAGGTGGTGGAGGCCACCCAAGAGGGCGAGATTCCCAACACTCTCACCTTCTTCGACATGCTGGGGGTAGAGCGGCCGGAGCAGCTGAACGCCGCGGAGCGCTGGAAGAAGTCCAACACCATCACCTCCATGCGGGCCCTGGTGGGCTTCAAAAACGGCAACGCCCCCTGCTATCTGGACATCCACGAGCGGTATCACGGCCCCCACGGACTGGTGGCCGGCACCACGGGCTCCGGCAAGTCCGAGACCCTGCAGACGTATATCCTGTCCCTGGCGGTGAACTTCAGCCCGGAGGACGTGGGCTTCTTCCTGATAGACTACAAAGGCGGCGGCATGGCCAACCTCTTTGCCAACCTGCCCCACATGATCGGGTCCATCAGCAACCTGTCCGGCAATCAGATCAAGCGGGCCATGGTGTCCATCCAGTCTGAGAACCGCCGGCGCCAGCGGATCTTCACCGAGTACGGGGTAAACAACATCAACGGCTACACCGCCCTCTATAAGAGCGGAGACGCCGCTGAGCCGGTGCCCCACCTCTTCATCATCATCGATGAGTTCGCCGAGCTGAAGCGGGAAGAGCCGGAGTTTATGAAAGAGCTCATCAGCGTGGCCCAGGTAGGCCGCAGCCTGGGGGTGCACCTGATCCTCTCCACCCAGAGACCGTCCGGTACGGTGGATGAGAACATCTGGGCCAACAGCAAGTTCCGGCTGTGCCTGCGGGTCCAGGATCGGCAGGACTCCATGGACATGCTCCACCGCCCGGAGGCCGCCTACCTCACCCAGACCGGCCGTGGCTACCTGCAGGTGGGAAACGATGAGGTCTTCGAGCTCTTCCAGAGCGGCTGGTCCGGCGCCGCCTACGATGAGGCCATGAGCGGCAGCAGCCTGCAGATCGCCCAGATGCTGAGCGCCACCGGCAAGGTGGATCTGGCCGGCAACCACGCCAAGATCAAGCGGAAAGAGGAATTGAAGCGGATCTGGATCGCCCAGCTCATCCGGGTGCTCCGGGAGACGGAACAGCAGACGGGAGACTCTGTGCGGAATAGTACCTTCAGCTTTGCCGGCGCTCCCAACTTCGCCGATGCCTTCTACCGCAACCTCCAGAAGGTGCAGCCGGACTTTGAGAACAACCAGTTCAACAGCGCACGCATCGCGGACTTCTGCGAGGTGTACCAGGAGCTGGGGAAGACAGAGCAGACAGACGCCGCCCTGGCAGACGCCATCGTCCGGCAGGCCGCCCGGGAGGGCAAGCGGCTGCCGGAGGCCAAGAGCAAGACCCAACTGGAGGTTACCGTGGACTACCTGAAGCGGGTGGCGAAACAGCAGGGCGTGGCCAGGATGCGGAAACTCTGGCTGCCGGAGCTGCCCAGCACCCTATATCTGGACGAGATCGAGGAGTTCACCGGCGCTGCCTTCCAGAATGGCGCCTGGCGGGAGAAGCCCCACCGCTTCCAGCTGAGTACGGTGATCGGCATGGTGGACGACCCGGAGAACCAGGCCCAGATGCCGGTGTCCATAGACTTCACTCGGGGCGGGCACCACATGCTCATCGGCGGGGTGTCCACCGGCAAGTCCACCTTCCTCCAGAGCCTGGTGTACGGCCTGGCCAGTTGCTATTCCCCGGACCTCGTAAACCTCTACTTACTGGACTTCAGTGCCAAGATGCTGCGGGTGTACAAAGACCTGAAGCATGTGGGCGGCTACCTGGACGACACAGACCTGGGCACAGACTGGATTGCCAAGTTCTTTACCCTGATCGGCAAGATCCTGGATGAGCGGAAGCAGCTTCTGGCGGGCACCAGCTTTGAGGACTCCGTGAACCACGCGGGCTGGACCCTGCCGGCGGTGGTGATCGTGGTGGACAACTACGGTAGCTTCCACGAGAAGACCGGCGAGGCCTACGAGGCCGCCATGATGCGCATCGCAAAAGAGGGCATCGGCTACGGCGTGTATCTCGCGGTATCCGCCGGCGGCATCGGCATCTCGGAGCTGCCGGGACGGCTGGCGGAGAACTTCCGCACCGGCATCGCCCTGGAGATGAAGGACGCCTATTCCTACGGCGATGTGCTGCATGTGGTCCAGCCTCAGGTGCTGCCGGAGGCCAAGGTGAAGGGCAGAGGTCTCATCTACTTCGGTGAGCGGATTCTGGAGTTCCAGGC
>CANQII010000291.1 GCA_947623875.1 uncultured Oscillospiraceae bacterium | reverse complement strand
CCGTCCCCGAAATCGAGAGCGGACTTGCGGAGAATGTGTTCTATCATCCCAAGAGGCTCTTTCTCCCGGATCCGGCGCTCAATCTCCCGGAGCAGCGCCTGATTCCGCCCCTCCGCCGGCAGAGACCGGGTAAAGGCGTAGTCCTGGGAATTGTACATGCCATCGCCCTGCAGTCCCATCATCACCCAGTGGAGCAGAGGCGTGTTGTTCTCCTCTGCCTTCTCCCGGCTGAGTTGGGTGGAGTACAGGACCGTATTCAACAGTAGTCCCACCGCCGCAGTGATCCCCAGCACCCACAACCCTAACTCGGCTGCCTTCGCAGGTTCTCTCTGCAGCCACACATGGAGCAGCACCGCCGCTGCCATGATGAGCACCGTGCACTTGATTTGTCCTCCCACCGCCATGGTGAGGCCCATGGCGGCGAGCCAGGGATACCGCTTTTTCCCCTCCCTGTCCTGACAGCTGAGATACAGGTAGAAGAAGAGGATGGGGAACAGCATGGACAGCACATCCGTGTATACCGCCCCGCCTAAGAACCAGAACTGGGGGCTCAGGAGAAACACCAGCAGCGCCAGCACACCGTATCTCACACCGCCCAGTCTTCTGCATATGAGAGAGACAAGCGCCATGGCGGCAGTGAGCATGGCTGAGGCCGCCAGAGCGGAGATGGCGTAGTAGTCTGTCCAGCCAATGAGCGAGGCAATCTGGAAGAGTCCATACAGAAATGTGAGTCCGCCCAGGTTGTTGGGGAAGTACCCGAAGTACTCATAGTAGCTGGAGAATGCGCCGGTCTCCGCCCACTCGATGGCACCGCTGAATATGGCCTCCACATCGAACCAGACGCCGTGGCGCAGGGCCAGCGCCAGCGAAAACTCCACAAGGAACATGCCCCCGGCAAAAACACCCAGGATAACCGTGTACCAACGCTCCAGCCATGCAGCTTTCCTCTCCAACACCCGGTTCAGGGTCCAGAGCAGCCAAAAACAGAACGGCAGCCCCAGGGTTGTGAGCAGCAGTTCCTCCGCTCCCCGGTTTCCGGCGTAGATCACGGCACTGATAAGCACCGCTGAAAAACACCCTGCAAACACGGTGTAGAACACTTTGGTCCAGGTTCTGCTGTCCCGGAGCCTGGATCCCATCTCTCCCCGTTTCATCTGCATCTGCCTCCCTTCACGGCAATTATGATACCGAAGGCAGAAGGCCACGTCTATCAACTGGACTTTAAAATTGCTGCTTTTGCAAAAGTGCAACTGCCACTATCGGTTGCAGTGATTATGCACTTTTTAGGCGCATGTTATGAGCATTTCAGAAGAAATACTTTCCATTCAGCAATTTCTTTGCCGCACGGAAAAAGCGCACTGCTGGATACCCGCAGTGCGCCTCTTTTCGATGTTTGATTGGAAAATTCTGCTTACCTGTCTATTCGGCCACCTCATAGATGTCCGTGCCGATGAGGTGGTATGCCCTCGCTCTGCCGAACACCTCCGGCATCCGCTCCCAGTACTGCCGGAGCTTCTCTGTCGCCTTCTCCACATCTTCTATGGTGGCTGTGGGCAGGGCGGATTTCAGCTTCTCCAGTTCCGCTGACGCACCATCTGGCCCGGTCTGCCCCAGCATGGACGCCATCTGGTATCCGGTAACGGCACGGTTGGCCGCCATAGCCGCCTGGAGCATGGGCATTTGCAACGCCGGGTCCACCTTCTGCCCGTCCGTCTGGTCTTCCCTGGCCAGCACCCGCATGGTAACCTGCTGCAGTTCCTTTACCTCCTGCAGCAAAGCCTCTACATTCATCTTTGCACTCCTTCGGCGGGGCCGATCAGAAGGCGTCCTCAAAGAGGGGCTCCATGGACTCGTGGCCAGTGCAGAGGAACATGGCCAGATAGTTGCCCTCCTGGAGCACCTTGCAGCTCTCCGCCAGGGCGTATCCCTCGGGGCTGTAGTCCTTGGCCTGGGTCTTCATGGCCTCGATGTGGGTCTCCAAGGCGGTCTTCACCCGGCCGGCGGCGTCCCCGTTGGCCGCCTCGATGAGCACCAGTTCATCCGGGAACCCGGTGGAACCGGCGAGAGAGGTGGTGCCGGCCCAGGACTTCACATCGGCGCTGTCGATACCAAGGGTATCCGTGAGATAGCTGTCCTGCAGGTCAAGAGGGTCCGTGATGGGCACCTGGCTCAGGATGCTGTCCTTCAGAGCCTTCACGTCCACAGTGGCAGCAGGGGCATCATTGCCGCCCTCATTGCCGCCAGATTCTCCGCCGCCGCATGCCGCCAGGGCCAATACCAGTACTACCGCAAGGCAGCAAATCCAAAAACGCTTCATGATACGATTTCCTCCTGTGTTGTTTCCGGCCCGGTACAGCCGGAGAGATTGGGGGCTCAAAAAATCCAAACGGTGATGGGCGCATTCCTCTACACCGGCGGCACATGGGTGAGCAGATACTGCACCCAGGCCTCGCAGCCGGCATTGGTGAAGTGCATCCCCATGCCCTGGAGATCGCTGCAGTACTCCTGCTTCAGGTACCCGGCGCTGTCGTACATGATGGATCCCACGTCCACGTAGTACCACCCCTGGGCCGCGCAGGTGTCCACCAGCCGCTGGTTGTACTGGCGGATCACATCGTTGTTCAGCTTGGATCCCATCACGCTGCTGCTGCTGGCCATAGGCGTCATGGACTGGATCACAATCACCAGGTTGGGCACCCGGTCCAGGATGCGGTGCATCAGAGTGACAAGGTTCTCCACACTGCCATCTAAGCCATAGAGTGCCAGGTCGTTCATGCCCAGCATCACGTAGACCTTGTGGGCTCCTGTGAGAGGGATGGCGTCCTCCAGCAGCATCTTCTTCCCCTGGTAGTACGGGTGGACAGACTCGTCGCTCACATCCCAGAGGGCGTTGCCGCTGCCGAGACTGCCGGCGGTGAGAAACTGCGCCTTGCCCAGCTCATCCACCGCATTCTCGTAGTAGTTGAGCTTCAGGCTCACAGAGTCTCCCACGAAGACCACATCGTCAAACCAGGAGGGATCCACCGGGTCGCAGGCAGGCACTGCCCCGGCGATGGGCGCCAACACCTCTGAGGATGCCGGGGTGGGCTCCGGCGGCGCAGGGGTCTCCGGCGCCGGCGTAGGCTCCGCAGTGGGGATCAGCTGCTCCGTGGGGGCGGGCTCCTGGGTAGGTTCCACGGTGGGCTCCGGCTCTGGGGTCAGTTCCGGGGTGGGTTCCGGCGTAAGCTCCGGTGTCGGTTCTAACGTGGGTTCCGCCGTTGGCGTTGGCTCTGGTGTCGGCTCCACTGTGGGCTCTACCGTAGGCGTTGGTTCCGCTGTTGGCGTGGGCTCAGGCGTGGGTTCTGCCATAGGCTCCAAGGTTGGTGTGGGCTTTTCTGTGGGATCAGCCTCCTGGGCAGGCTCCCCAGAGGGTTCCTCTGCTGGCGTGGGTTCCGAGGCCGGTGCCGCTGTGTCCGGCGCCGGTGCCTTGTTGTCTTCCTCTGGCGGCAGCGCCGGGGTCTCCGTGGGCGCTGCATCGGGCGTGGCCGGTTCCGGGCTGGCGATCAGGGGCGGATAAGACGCCGCCTCACTGGGCGCCGGTGCTGTCTCCGCCGGCTTGGTGGACGGCCCGCAGGCGCTCACCGAGAGCAGCAGCGCCAGAGCCGCCGCTGCAGAGGCAGCTCTCTGCAGCTTGGGTTTGCAGGAAACGTGCATATGAGGTACTGGCAGTCTCTCAATAATACGGGAGCAGCTGCCATTCGCCTTCTTTCGCTGAGATGTGCGGGGATTCAATCCTCGCCGCCGGACACCACCCGGGAGACGTGGAACACCCCGCCGTCTCCAAAGTCCCAGTGTCCGGTGACGCCGTACGCATAGGCGCCGGCCTCGAACTGGCATTTTGCGATGCCGAGATCGTTGTACTCCAGGCCGTGGCCCTTCTTCCAGATGCGGGCGGAGATGGTGCCGTTGCGGAAGCGAATGTTCACCGGCTGCTGATTCACCGCAGAGGGGCCCTGGCGCACCGCCTCTACCCCCTTCTGTACCCACATGGGGAGCTGGGCCAGGGGCAGATCAGACTCCAGAAACTCCTCCGGCTTCCGGTCCCGGGAGCGGATACCGTTGCGGATCATCTTCTGCCGGGCGGGCACCGTCTCCATGGCATAGCCGATGGGCACCACGTCCCACAGCTTCTCCCCGGGGCCAATGTCCGGATGGACGGACTTGCGGTCAAAAGTGCCGGCCACCCAGCAGGTACCGAGGCCCAGGGCCGTGGCGTA
>CANQII010000290.1 GCA_947623875.1 uncultured Oscillospiraceae bacterium | reverse complement strand
CAGCAGTTCTTCCTGACGGCCCAGCAACCCGATCTTACTGGCGTCCACGTTCTCCCCCATAGTGCAGCCGTCTGCGGAGCCGTTCTGCCCGCCGCACACAAAGAGGATCACATCGCAGCCCTGGACGGCTTGAAGGGCCTCGTCCAGATTGCTGTCCTCCGGGTCCAGATTGGCGCAGCCCCGGGCATAGGGGAATTCTGTACCAGACGGGGCGGTGTCCCGGAGTGCTTCCAATACCGTCCGTACCCCCGGGTAGTCCCGGCGGATCAGGTCCCGCACCTCGGGGAGGGCGGCGATCATCGCCTTCAGGCCGGCCACCTGTTCCTCGCTGCCCTCAACCCCCTCCAGTCCCATGCTCTGGCTCATGCCGGTGAGGATATTCCGCATTCCCTCGTAGAAGGCGGGATAGGTGTACCCGCCGAAGAGGGCCCGGACATCGTCTGCATTAGGGCCGATCACGGCGATACGCTTCTTGTCCCGGAGAGGCAGGATGCCGTCGTTCTTGAGAAGGGTCATGGAAGAACAAGCCAGACGATAGGCGGTCTCCACATGGGCGGGGTTCTGGCAGAGCTGCTTCGCCTTCTCCAGGTCTGCGTACGGATTTTCAAAGAGGCCCAGCTGGAACTTCAGGGTGAGATGGCGGCGCAGTGCGTTGTCCACCACCTCCATGGGGATCTCGCCGGACTCCACCCGGGCGATGAACTCATCGTTCAGGCAGATGGGCCGCGGGGTCTCCACGTCCACGCCAGCAGCCAAAGCTCTGGCGCCGGCGTCCGGGTAGTCCTTCGCGATGTGGTACACATCATAGATCTTATCGATGGAGCCATAGTCCGCCACCACGGCGCCCTGAAAGCCCAGTTCGCCCCGGAGCAGATCTGTGAGGTACTGCTTGGTTCCGGTGATGGGCTCCCCGTCCACAGCGAGATAGCAGTTCATCACGCCCCGGAGGTCCGCGTTGTCTATGGCTGCGGCAAAGGGCTTGGCGTACACCTCCCGGAGCTCCCGGGGGCCGATGTGGGCGCCGGCCATGTTGATGCCCGCCTCACTGGCCGCATACCCCAGAAAGTGCTTGGCACAGGCGGACATGCCCTCCTGCCCCAGACCGCCCTGAAGGCCGCTGATGTAGGCGGTGCCCATGATGGCTGCCAGCGTGGGG
Organism: uncultured Oscillospiraceae bacterium; assembly: GCA_947623875.1. Classification (GTDB taxonomy): domain Bacteria; phylum Bacillota; class Clostridia; order Oscillospirales; family Oscillospiraceae; genus Enterenecus. The sequence goes on along the minus strand of CANQII010000290.1, from coordinate 3,102 downwards.
CTCTCCCCGTAGGTCTCCCCCTGGCGGCCCCAGCGGGGATCCCGGGAGACGTCCAGCACCGGGGCCAGGGCCATCTTCTGTCCGCTGGCCACCATCTCCTGCCGGATCTGATCCGCCATGGTGTGGACGAGAGCATCGTCAAAAGAGGCGGCGAGGCCCATAGGGATGGGGTACGTGGTGGCGCCGGTGAGAGAGCCGCCGTTCAGGGTCTCCACATGGAAGAGGGCGGGAATGCCGAGACGGGTCTCCTCCACCAGCTTCTTCTGCACTCGGTTCACCAGGGCCGCATTGCCCTCCAGGGTCTGGGTGCCGTTGCTCATGCCCACCTGGCCGATGCCCTCGGTGAGCAAGGAGTCGTCCATCATGCCGCCGTATGCGTAGGCACAGGTGAGCTGCATCACCTTTTCGCGGAGGGTCATGCGAGACATCAGGTCTTCAACGCGCTCCTGGACCGGCAGCGCGGGATTCTTGTATTTCTCCACCGGATGATCCCCCCCAATCAGCGAATCTTGAAGATGGTTACACTCTCCGGCTCTGCGGTGAAGGAGAGTTCAGAGACAGCCCCCAGGTCTTCATAGAGCAGCTGTGAGGCCTCGTGGAGGGCGGCGATCTGGGCCCGGGTGGGATAGGCGGGAGAGCCCATCTGCTTCCAGGCCTTCACCGGGGCAGTGTGAGATGCGTCGATCACGGCCTTCTGCACGCCGGACACCGGCCCACTGAGCTGGATGGTAATCTGCTGGGCGGCGATGTCCCGGCGGTCTATGTCGTGGTTATAGGCAAAGAGGATGGTCTCCCCGTTGTCCGGGTTCCTGAGGGCCAGCACCTCTGCTGTCCGGGTGCCGTCTCCGCCGAGACACTCTGCATCCAGACGAATGGCACCGGCCTCGTGCAATGCCTGGAATGCCCGGTAGGAGGGCTTTGCGATGCCTTCGTTGGTCTGCAGGCCAAACTCGTTCTTGAAGGGGCCGTTCTTCATGCCCTGCTCCTCGAAGATGTCGCTCACGGTCCAGAAGGAGTACCCCTCCACCAGTCCCTCGTTGTGGGCCAGGGTGTGGACAATCATGGCAGACTGGTACTCGGTGTCGTACTCCTTGGAGCCGTTCCACTCGGTGTAGTAGAGGGGCAGATCGCCGGCCTCGGATTTGGCCTTTTTGGTGAGCTGCTCCAGGATGTTCCGGGGGTTCTGGCCGCTGGTGCCCACCGCCTTGGCCACCATCTCCTGGATCTCCTCCATGGTCATGTTGGCCATGAGCTTGGCGGCCTCCTCGTCGAACATGGCGCCCTTGGTGCCGGGGCCGTTCATGCCGGCGGTAGAGAGGGGATCATCGCTGGGATAGTGGTGGGTGGAGATGAAGTCCAAGGGGACGTGGTGCTCGGCGCAGAAGGCCTTGAACGGCGGAATCCAGGCGTTGTTGGAGGTGGCGGGGCCGCCCACTTTCAGGTTGGGATCCACGTCCTTCAGGGCCCGGGCGGTGATCTCATAGAGGTGAAAGTAGTCCTCCTGGGTGCCATCGAAGAAGAAGTGGAGGTTGGGTTCGTTCCAGATCTCGAAGAACCAGGACTCCACCTCATCCTTCCCGTACCGATCGATGAGGTGCTGGGCAAACTGGCGGATGAAGTCTGCCCACTGGCCATCGTCCTTGGGCATGGTGGCGTTGGCCTTGTAGTGGAAGAGGGTCTGGGTGTCGCTGGCGAAGGCCTCCGGCATGAACCCCACCTCCACAAAGGGCTTCATCCCGGTGTCCAGCAGGAAGTCGAAGATATTGTCGATGTTATAGAAGGAGATCTCCGGCTTCAGCCAGGGCATCATGGGCTGGATCACCACGCTCATGTCATCGTCCAGAAGGCCGTGGAAGCGGATGTACCGGAAGCCGATCTCCCGATGGGCCTTCCGGATCTGCTGCCGGACGTCCTCCCGGAGCAGGGTTGTGGCGTGGCAGCTGCCCACACAGAACTCCCAGTAGTGGGGATAGGGCCGGCCGGATTGGGTGAGGTCTACGCGGTATGCAACAGACATGTACAAGTTCCCCTTTCAGTTGGATTCGGTTTGGGTTTCGTCGGTCTCCAGCGGAGTAAAGCCCTTTCCCACCAGTTCCGGATACTGCTTTGCGTTGATGTGCTTGTCCATCTGATTCATGCTCCAGAGGGTCCACCCCAGGAGGAGAAACGGCAGGAGCAGGAGATTCATCAGCCGGAGGAGCAGTCGGATGGGAATGGCGGGAATGGCCTCAGCCGCAAGAATAAGCAATGGGAGCAGCAGGCAGATCCCCATGGCGGGCAGCGGCCGCTTCAGAAAGAGCAGCATGCCCAGCTGCAGGTTCCGCCGCAGCGGGTTGGTGTAGATAGTAGTGGCCACGGCGGTATAGCACAGGATGGGCAGCAGCACCAGAAGGCCGATGAGCAATGGGATCAGGTTCAGCACCACACCCCCGCCGGTGGCATAGAGGGCCCCGGCAAAGCAGTACTTGGTGAGAAAGATCCAGCAGCCGGCGAGAAAGGCCAGCATCCAGAAGGGCCTGCAGTTCTGCCGGATTCCCTTGAGAAAGTCCAGCTTCAGATTCACCGGCTCCTCCCAGGCGTGCTGCCGGATCACCCGGGCGGTGCCAGCCAGCCCCACGGAGAAGAGCAGCAGGCCCAGGATGTTGAGAAGATTAAAGAGGCTGTCCGTGATCTGGTACTCCTGCCAGATGGGCGCTGTGTCCTCCGCTGCCAACGCCTCCGCCAGATAGGCGATCTGGTTCTGGTCTGCCAGGAATGCGATGAAGAGGCAGGGCGCAGCAAAGGCGATGAGAATCAGCCCCAGTTTGAAGAGCATGCCGCCATACAGGGCGCAGATATCGGAGAACACCTCCCGGCGGTTGTGGGGCAGGGATGCCGTTGTGAGGTCTGATTTTGCAGCAGGGCGAATTCTCATTGCATGTCCCTCCATAGATAGGCTGCCAAGTCCAGGGCGGAGGTGTCCTCCGCTGTTCCTCTGCCGGTGAGGCCGCCGGCGTTTTCAGACATGGGGTTGAGGAAGATCCAGCAGGTCTGGTCTCCGGAATAGTACGCGGAGAGGCGGGCATCTGCGGCGGTGTCTATGGCGATGCCGTAGATCTCCCC
>CANQII010000289.1 GCA_947623875.1 uncultured Oscillospiraceae bacterium | reverse complement strand
ATTGAAGAGGTGGCCGCCTGGGTGGATGCCAACAAGAACCACATCAACATCAACCTCACCGTGAACGACCTCTTCTTTCTGAAGAAGGGCGGCCGGGTCTCCGCCGCCACCGCCGTGGTGGGCACCATGCTGCAGATCAAGCCCGTTCTGATTGTGGACAAGAACGGCAAGCTTGACACCGTGGCCAAGGCTCGCGGCCGCAAGGGCTCCCTGGAGGAGGTCCTCACCCGCACCGCCAACATCCACCCCGATCCCAACACCCCGGCCTTTGTAAGCCATGCAGACAGCCTGGAAGAGGCCCAGTGGTGCGCCGAGGAGATGAAGAAGCGCTTCGGCTACAAGACCGTCTATATCAACGACATCGGCCCCGTGATCGGCGCCCACACCGGCCCCGGCGCAGTGGTGGTCTGCGTCTACGGTGACCCCCAGCTCTGATCTGAACTCCAGTATACGCTCTGCCCCCGCCCCCATCGGGACGGGGGCTTTGTGCTGCCTGAGATCTGCATCTACCGGCACAGACCGTCCCAATCCCCTTCTCGCAGATTACAGATCCGGCAGTTTTCCCGTTCCTGTACAGTCTGTAATCGGGGTTTACATGATTATTCCCAATTTTCTGGGTATAATCTTTTAATAATGCACAGCGCAGGCATCCGCCGGAATGGCTCAAACCTCACTTCTCCAGTACAGCAGCTTGCCCTTCTCCATCCTCTCAGCAGACAAGCAGCGTCCCTGCCGCACATCTGGTTGCGGCAGGGACGCTGGCCGATGGATCCCCTTGGCTGGCAAGGCTTAGAGCTTGCCTGAGTTGCGGATGTCTCCCCCGTAGAAGGGGACATCCTGATAGAGGCCGCCGATGCGGGAACCCAGTTGGGGGCCGTACCGCAGGCTGATCTGGTCTTTGGAGAGGTTGGTGGAGAGGATGGTCCGCTGGTCCTGCATCAATCTCGTGTTCACGATCTGGTAGAGGCTGGCCTGGACCAGGGAGGTAGTAAGCTCACTGCCCAGATCGTCCAGGATCAGGAGATCGCAGCCCAGATACCGCCGGGTGATGTCCCGGGCGCTTCTCCCCTCATCGATGTCCCGGGTGAACTTCACGGTCTCGAAGGCATTGAAGGTGTTGATGGCGCTGTCATAGACCACAGAGAAGCCTCGCTGGGACACCTCCCGGGCAATGCAGCCGGAGAGGAATGTCTTGCCGAGACCGGTGCCGCCGGAGAAGAACAGGTTCTTCACAGGACAGTTGGGGAACTCATCGGCAAACCGCTGACACACCCGGAGCACCCGGCTCATATTCTCCCGGGGAGAGCGGGCCTCTCCCTTCCATGGGACATCGCTGTATACATCCATGCGAAACCGATCAAAGGACTGCTCCTCGGTGAGGCCCAGGAGTGCGGTGAGAGACTTCAACTGCTCCTCCTGGCAGAGGCTCTTGAGACAGGAGCACATCTCTCCCCCGGACCAGCCGGTGTCCCCGCAGATGGGGCAGGCGGGCCGGTTGTCCAGGTCTTCCGGATTGACATGCAGTTCCTTCAGCAGATGGAGCCGCTCCTGCTGCAGGGTCTCGCTGCGTTTCCGAATCTCCGCGATCTCCGGTCCCTTGGGGTCCAGCTTCTTTCCGCTGAGGGCCAGGTCTGCCAGGTCCGCCATGGCACCGCTGATCTGGCCGTCCAGCTGCCGGAGCTGGGGATGCTCTCGATACAGCTTCTGCTCCAGGAGATACCGTTTGCGCTCCCGGCTGTCTTTCATGGCACGGTACCGGGTCATGGCCCGCCGTGTTACCTCCGGTTCATACATAGCGCATCACTCCTTCTTGCCATCGCCCTGGCCGTTTTTGTCTTTCGTGTCGTCCAGGAAGGCGTCCATCCAGTCGTCCGCCTTGCGGATCCGCTCCTGGGAGGGTTGGGTACCCTGAGTCTTCTTGGCACCGGCGCCAGGCTCCACCGTACGGGGCGCCTTCTCCTGGGGTTTGTCGTAGAGTTGAACTTCCTCCACAGTGCGGTAACCGGCTAGTTCCCAACGCCGTAAGATCGAATCCATATATTCCCAACTCATATTGGTAATTCGAAATATGGTGGTCTCGTATGCCAGACGAATAAGATCCATGCTGTACCCGGTCTCGATCCACCGGGTAACATATGTTCGCTCTCTCCCCACTGCGGCCCGGCGCTCCTGCACTCCAACGGTAGATAGGATCTCCCACTCCCGTTGGCTTACTTTCTCCTGTTTCCGGAGGTACTCCTCCCCCCGGTCTGCGGTGTCGATGCCCTGCTGCTTCCATTTCCGGGCCTCTTTCAGCACCCGGCTCATCATGGGCACATAGGACTGGTTCTTCCGGGACTTCCGCTCCTCCTGGATGGTGTAGTTGGCGATGGTGAGGATGAGCTCTGCGGGGAGGTTGTAGAAATCGTAGATGGTGTAGAGCTTCTTCATGTCCGCCTCGGTGAAGATCCGGCCCATGAGCCGTTCCATCTCCATGAGAAGTCCCTTGAACTCGCTCTCCTCCAGGGCGCTTGCCATGTCTGTGCGGGTGTACTCCGGCGGCGCCTCTGCCGGCTTTTTGGATGGTTCCAGCTTGGGCGTCTTTGTGACCAGATCCAGGGAGGCCAGCTTTTCCCGGGCCAGATACAGCCGGTCTCCAGACCAGCGCAGCTTTTCTGTGGCCTTGTCTTCATCGCCGCCGCTCATCACCAGGGCCAGATACAGCAGAGAAGCATCTCCATTGTCTGCCTCCAGCAGTCTGTTCACCGCCTGGCTGGACAGGGAGACTACGTCTGTGGGCAACAAGAGAACCGGCATGGGAAGACCTTCTTTCATACGTGGATAGGCACTCATTTTACAGGATTCTCCCTTCCTTGACAAGCCTTTTCCCCCAATTTTCCAAAGAGGCACAAAACCCACCCGTCTGACCTCCTCTATGGCAACGATCTCCCACCAAAAGGAATCCTATCTCCGCCAGTCTGTCTGCTCTCCCCTTTTCCTGTCCATAAAACATCGGTTCAGGGAGCTTTCTCATGAAGAAGCGTCCCGGCTCGGCCTCTGTACTGGCCTGCCGGGACGCTTCGCTTTTGTCTGCTTTTCGGCTCAAGAGGCCTACATCAGATGAGCATCTCGCCCTTGATGGCCTCCCGAGAGTACACCGTGGTTCCTGTGATCCAGATCACGCACACCGCCAGCACCGGCAGGAAGCCCGTGTCCAGGACGATCCCGGCCAGTACAAAGATCAGCCACAGGGCCACGCAGCACTTCTGGATGGCACAGTATGCCGCCCAGCTGCAGTTGCCGATCTGGGTTCGCTCCGCCTCATCACACTGGCTGTACCACTGCTTCTGGAACTTCATGTCGTACGGGGAGGCGTTCTTCTCCGGCGCCATCCGCCGAGCCAGGTCCACGATTCTGGCCTGGATCACCAGTTCCACCAAAACTCCCACGACAAAGACCACTGCGGTACCGACCCACGTCAGTGCGCCGGTTTCAAAAGAGGCCACACCGCAGGTGTAGAAGCAGCCAAAGAAGAAGAGCGCCACGATCACGCCCAGGTTGAGAAACCATATCTCCTGGGAGATATGCTTGTTCAGCTCCTGTTCCTTGTCCTCATCCTCGCCGTCCCAGGCGGCAAAGAGTTGGTTTCCACGACTAACAGTGAACATGCCAACGCCGATCTGGACCAGGTGCCACACCAGCAGAAGCCAGGGACAGATACTGAGAGAGAAGGTTCTCCCCAGTCCCCGCACCACATCAAGGGCATTCGTATTGTCTTGCAGCACCAGAATGACACCAAGGACACCGCCCAAAAGGCAGCCCGCTACAAAGCAGAGTATGAAAATCCGCACCATCTTGGGGATTGCCTTCTTGTTCGATGCCTTGATCTCCTCCAGGCGCTCCTCCCGCTCATTGTTTTTCACTGTCTTCATCCTCCTCCAGTGTAAAGATGTCCTCCACCTTCAAGTTGCAGATCTTGGCCAAGGTGAGGGCCAGTGTGACCGAGGGCGAGTAGTCTCCCCGTTCGATCAAGCTGATGGTCTGCCGGGAAACTCCAGCCAGGCGTCCCATCTCCTGCTGGTTCACCCCCAGCGCAGCCCGGCGCTCTTTCAGTCTGTTCTTCAGCTTCATGGGTTCCTCCTCTCCGCAGCACGGCAGATACGAAGCTTCGCAAAGACAACTTCTCTTGTCTTTCTGACAAGGATCCACGTCCTTTTGACAAGGAAAGTTGTCTTTTTAAGAATAGCAGATGGAGGAGACTGTGTCAAGGGGGAAAAGAGG
>CANQII010000288.1 GCA_947623875.1 uncultured Oscillospiraceae bacterium | reverse complement strand
AGTCCCTTTTTCAAGGGGCTAAGTCTGGTGAATGTTTAACGGAAGCCACACCCCTTTACGGGGTGTGGTAGTTCACTTTGTATTTGGGTCAGAGGCGGGGATCCACCGGCTCGCTCTCCAGGGCCAGCACGCCGAAGGCGCATTGGTGCACCCGGTACAGCGGCTCCCCCTGGACAAAGCGGGTGAGGGACTCCATGCCCAGGGAGAACTCCTTCAGGGCCAGGGACTGCTTCCGGTACAGGGAGCGGACCTTGAGACGTCTGAGATGGTCCTCCTGCAGGTACTCCGCCCCGTAGATGATGCGGAGATACTCCCGGCCCCGGCACTTTACCGCCGGTTGCAGCAGCCTGCCATTGGTTCCCCAGGCTGTATAGGTCTCCGGCTTTACAACCATGCCCTCGCCGCCGCGCTCCGTGAGGGCAGTCCACCAATCCACGGCCTTTTGCACGCTGGCCTCGTCCCCGGTGTCCACCACCAGATAGGGCGTCTCCATGAAGATGGGATCCCGGCCGGTGATGTATTTCCGGATGGTCTCCATGTGCCAGACGTGGCTCTCCTTCTGAAACACCCGGCCCTCTACGGCCAGCACATGGAAGGGGGCGATGCGGATGTCCTCCAGATTCCGCACCGTCCAGCAGTACTGCTGGTATGCGCTCTTGTACCGGTGGAGATCCTCCAGCCGCCCCTGATACCGCTGCAGCAGGGCAGCGAGATCCACGCTGCTTGAGGTCTCCGGGTCTGCCGGGGGAATGCCCCGGGAGACCGCCTGAGCCAGCACAGCGGTGGCTGCCTCCAGCCCGGAGATGCCGGCGTAACCGGTGGGAGCGTACTGCTTCCGCAGCAGTCCCTGTGCCTTCTCAGACCAGGGCATCAGCTCCGTGTCCAGGCACACCCAGTCTGTCTCCATCTCCGCCCAGAATCCGCTGTCCGTGAGCACGGCAGAGAGGCGGTCCAAAAGGGCGGTCTCCGTCTCTTTCTCCTGGAAGAAGGCCCGGCCGGTGCGGGTGTAGAGGATGCCCCGGGTGCCGTCCTGGACGCCGAAGCGCCGCTGGGCGGTGTCCCCGTCCTTGCAGAGGACGATCACCGCACGGGAGCCCATGTGCTTCTGCTCGCAGACCGCGGTGGCGATGCCGTTGTTCCGGTAGTACGCCAGGGCTTCAATCGGGTGCTCCAGGTAGCCGTCCAGTTTGCTGGTCTCGCAGGGGGACATGGTGGGCGGCAGGTAGATGAGCCAGTGGGGATCGGCCGCATAGCGGGACATGATCTCCAGGGCGGCTGCGGCGTTGTTCTCGTGGACGTCCACAGAGACGCCCAGAGCCGTCTCGATGTGCATCTTCTGGTTGAAGTCCTCGATGGTGAGAAGATCCCCCAGTTCGTCCTCCGGGTCTTGTGCGTCCAAGGGTTTTGTGGGCTCGTAGTACTGCTGCTTGGCCGGTACCGAGACCAGGTCCATCTCGGGATAGCGGAAGGCGGTGAGCTTCCCGCCGAAGACGCAGCCGGTGTCGATGCAGTACGTGTGGTTCTCCACCTTCACCTCCCGGCGGGCGATGTGGCCAAATACCACCGCTGCGGTACCCCGGTATTCTGCGGCCCAATTGAGGCGCACCGGCAGGCCGTACTGGTCCGTCTCCCCAGTGGTCTCCCCGTAGAGGCAGAAGGCCCGGATCCTGCCGGAGGATCTGCCGATGTACTCCTGCTTCAGCCCGGCGTGGGACACCACCAGTTTGCCCCCGTCCAGCCAGTAGTACGCCACAAGGCCGTCCAGGAAGGAGCGCACCTCCATCCGAAAGGCCTCATCCTGGGCGTCCAGCGCGGTGATGGTCTCCTCGATGCCGTGGGTGCGGGTGATGTTCTTGCCGAAGAGGTACTTCAGCAGCTTCACATCGTGGTTGCCCGCCACCGCCAGGGCGGAGCCGCCCTTCACCATGTCCATCACCAGCCGCAGCACGTCCATGTTCCGGGGTCCTCTGTCGCAGAAGTCCCCCAGGAAGACGGCTTTCCGGCCGGCAGGGTGGCGGTATATGCCGTCTGTCTTCTCGTAGCCCAGTTTTGCCAGCAGCTCCTCCAGCTCATCGCAGCAGCCGTGGACGTCCCCGATGACGTCAAAGGGGCCGGTGTCCTCCCGGTGATCGTTCCAGAGCTTGGTGCGCACGATCTCCACGTTGTCCGCCTGCTCCTGGGAGGTGATCTCATAGACGAAGGCAAAGCCGTCCCGCTTCAGGTACTTCACGCACCGCCGGGTGTCCCGGGCGTGCTGGCGCACCACCCGGTCCGGGATGCTGTGATCCGTCCGGGCCCGGTTCCGCTCCAGAAGGGTCTCCTCCGGCAGGTTCATCACGATGGCCACCGCATGGACGTTCTGCTCCCTGGCGCAGTCCAGGATCTGCTTGCGGGCGCTCTGCTGCAGGCTGGTGGCGTCGATCACGGTGAGCTTCCGGTTGCCGAGGCGCTTGTTGGCGGCATAGAAGAGCAGGTCAAAGGCGTCTTTGGAGGCGCTCTGGTCGTCCGGGTTATCTGAGACCATGCCCCGGAAGAAGTCTGCGCTCAACACCTCGGTGGGCTTGAAATACCGCTGGGCGAAGGTGGACTTCCCGGAAGAGGTGCTGCCCACCATGGCCACCAGGGCAAACTCCGGGATCTCGATTTTGAACTTATCCATTTCTCGTGAACACCACCATCTGGGTTGGACACCCGAAGTTTTCGTCTACCGTGCCGATGCCGCTCTGCACGGCGGTGTATCCGTATGCGGCAGAGATCCGCTCCGTCCAGTCTGCCAGCTCCGCCCGGGTCCACTCGAAGCGGTGGTCTGAATGCCGCAGTGCCCCGGGGTCCATGCCGTACACCGCATTGTACTCCCGGTTGGGGGTGGTGATCACCACCGTCTTGGGCGCCACAAAGCCAAACAGATTCCGCTCCAGGGCCGGCAGCCGGTTGAGGTCGATGTGCTCCAGCACCTCGATGACGCAGGCGCAGTCTATCCCGTCCATCCGCTTGTCCCGATAGGTGAGGGAGCCCTGGAACAGGGTGATCTTCTCCCGCTGGGCATCGGGCAGCCGGTCCAGGTGCAGCCGCTTTTTTGCCTTCTCCAGGGCCATCACAGAGACATCGCAGGCGGCGATCTTCTGGATCTGGGGCTCTTTCAGCAGGAGCTCCTCCAGACGGCCCCCGCCGCAGCCGGCGTCCAGCACCGAGGCGGCGCCGCTGGCCAGTACCGCCTGGCGCACCGCCTCCATACGCAGGGTGTTCAGGGGCACCGGCCTGTCCTGCTCCGCCGGGGCGTCGTCCGATTCCGCAGCCGGGCGCTCCTCGGCACCTTCCTCTCTCTCCGCCTCTTCGTCCTCAGCGTCGTCCTTCTCCGGCGCATCCGTCTGGCGGAGCCGCTCCAGGGCCTCATTGGCATAGCTATTTTTCTGAAAGAGGTATCGCTTGGTGATCCGCTCCCGCTCCGGGTGGGCGGCCAGCCAGCCCTCCCCGTGGTCCAGAAGCTTCCGGATCTCATCGGCGGAGGTGTAGTAGTGCTTCTGGCGGTCGAAGACGGGGATCAGCACATAGAGGTGGTGGAGCAGGGCGGAGAGCAGCACCGTGCCCCGGATGGTGAGGGTGATGTACGGGGACATCCCCCACTCCGGGAAGGCGTCTGTGAGCAGGCCGCGGCTGGTCTCCACGGTGTAGCTCAGGGGCTCAAAGAGCTTTTGGGCCAGTTCCTCGTCCCCTCGGTCTTTGAGGCAGGGGACGGTGGCGGTGAGCTGCAGCGGCGTCTTGGCTAGATCCGGGAACTTGTCGCAGCGGCCGGTCATGGCCGTGCCGAACACCTTGGAGATGGCGGTACTCAGAAAAGACGTGGCCGCATAGGGTCTGTCGTTGACGTAGTCAAAGAGGCCGGGGATTCCGCTGCCCTCTTTGCCTTTCGCCAGGTCCAGGGGGTCGATGTCCAGCAGCAGTGCCACGGTGGTACGGGTATCGCTCACCTCCGGGTAGAACACATAGGCTTTTCCATAGGACAGGGAGAACACCTGGGGCCGGTCCGGGTTTTTGAACAGCAGATAGCCCAGATCCTGGGTGTGGCTGCCCTCATAGGTGATGGTCAGGAGCATGCCGCATCACTCCTCTCTGGCGCAGGTGCGCCGGTTCAGCATGAAAACCTTGCATCACGTTCTCCTTATTATAGGGAGCATGCGAGGCGCTGTCAAGTGAACCGGCGGTTCCGGGCGCAGATAAAATTTGTTAGTATTTTCACCCAGGGCCTTGACACCCGATTCGCCCAGGTGCTATAATCGCTGGCG
>CANQII010000287.1 GCA_947623875.1 uncultured Oscillospiraceae bacterium | reverse complement strand
TAGGAAGTAACCAAAAATCTTTGATTTCAGAAACCAATTTGGGAAATATAGCCTAGAAACTGTGCGGATTCAGGTTACAGTCATTGTACAGATAGATCTCAAAGAGCTTGTCCTTGGCGAAAAACAGCTGCATCCGATCCTGCGCCGTGAGAATGGTCCACGGCACAGGATTGGTGCATTGTGCGTTGTCCCATATCTCGATGGAATATTGCATCTCACATCGCTTCAGGGTCTCTTCTGCTGCTTTGATGCCTTGATACAGAGCAAATGGGCCATATCCCTGAAAGGGAACGATGATAGAATCCGGCATGGGTGATCACCCCCTATGGGGAAATTTTACTTAGAGCTTAATATTATATTTAAAGTGGAATGCATTATATATAGTTAATTTTGACGTGTGATAAAGATTCATTTTCTTCTTGACAATCTCACATTCTTGATGTATCATGTCCGGAACAGAACCCATCACGCCTAGACTGGTACAGCATGCGCAACTCGGTGGGTCTTTCAACCTCCAGGGGAATTGTGAGACGTCTTGATCCAGGATACAATAGGGCGGGCGCCATCACGGCGCCCGCCTTTTGAACGTCTGGATTAACGGAGCACCCGGTTGAAGTCCCGGGGCATCTTGGCCTTGAAGGTGATGGGCTCACCGGTGCGGGGGTCGTTGAAGGAGAGCTCACTTGCGTGGAGGCAGAGCCGGCCGATGGGGTTGGTACTGGCTCCATACTGCTTATCTCCGGCAATGGGCGTGCCTTTCTCCTTCATATGGACGCGGATCTGGTTCTTCCGTCCGGTCTCGATGGTGATGTCCACAAGGGCATAACCCTTGTTGAAGCGCCGTACCTCATAGTTGGTGATGGCCTCTTTGGAGTGGGGACCGGGTGCCCCAGAGAAGCTGAGATGGGTCTCTGTCTCCACCAGAAAAGACCGGATGGTGTCCTGTGCGGGCTTGGGGACGCCTTCCGTCACGGCGATGTAGCCGCGCTTGGTAACGATGTCATTCCACTGAGACTGGAAGAGCTCCTTGGTATCGGGATCCTTTGCAAACATCAGAACCCCGGAGGTGTCCCGGTCCAGGCGGTGGAGAACGAAGATCTTGTTGTTCACATTGCGGGTCTTCACAAAGTCTGAGACGATGCGGTATGCCGTGCGCTCGTGCTCCTTTTCGTTGCCCACGCTGAGCAGCTTTGCCGGTTTGTTTACCACGATCAGCTGGTCGTCCTCATAGAGAATGGGAAAGGGAAGCGCATCGCCGCTGGGAGCGGATACCGGCAGGATAGAGACGGTCTGGCCTGGGACCAGAGGGGTATCGAACTGGGTGGTGGGCTTTCCGTCCACGGCGATGAGCCGGCGGGACAGGAGAGACTTCACGTTGTTGCGGCTCTTGTCCGGCAGCTGTTCGATGAGAAAAGGCAGCAGGGTGGTCTCTTCAGTAACGGAGAGCTTAACCTCCGTGCGTCTGGGTGTGTATTTCATGGGTCACTTGCCCTCTCTCCGCCACTTCTGGGCTGCGGCAAAGAGCGCCGGAGACAGATGGCAATATCCGTTGGGGTTCTTCACGAGGTAGTCCTGGTGATACTCCTCAGCGCGGTAGAAAGCCTGAAGAGGAAGGCACTCTACGGCGAGAGGCTCAGAATAGCTCTCCTGGAGTTTGGCCAGGGCGGCCCGAATCACCGGCTCCTGGGCGGGATCTGCGAAGTACACGCCGGTGCGGTACTGCACGCCCTTATCTTCGCCCTGCTGATTCACGGATACCGGGTTGATGGCGTGGAAAAACTGTTCCAGGAGGTCTGTGAGGGTGACGGCATCGGCATCAAAGACCACTTTTACCGTCTCGGCGTGGCCGGTGCCCTTGTGCTTTACATCCTCATAGGAGGGATTGGCTGTGCTGCCGTTGGCATAGCCCACTTCCGTCTGCTGAACCCCATACAGCAGGTCTAGATAGTGCTGGGTGCCCCAGAAACAGCCGCCGGCCAGATAGATCGTTTCGCTTCTCATACTTTTTTTCGCACCTTCCAGATGATTTCGGGCTCATTATACACCAGCCGGCGGGGGATGTCCACGAGGATTTTCCCCTATTGTGCCCGTGATTGCTGGAAAAAACAGATGGAAAGCCGCTGGATCGGCAATTTTCATTTGTGGACAGGCAAGGAAAGTGAGACCTCTGCATATCGTTGCCAGAGGTGATGGCTGTGGAGCATCGGGATGGACTGCTGGTACGGGCGGCAAAGATGTTGGACCTGCCCCCGGATGTGTTTGGAAATGTGCCCCGGATGGTGATCCTGGGAGACGGAGAGTTTCGGATGTGCCCGCATAAAGGCATCCTTGCCTATGGGCCGGAGGAGATCCACATCTCCGCAGGCAAACTGGTGGTGCGGGTCTCTGGGGAGAACCTGGAGCTCAGTGCCATGACGCCTACGGATCTGCTGATCACCGGTACCCTCCACGGGGTGGAATTTGTGAGGTGAGGGCATGTCCAAACTGTTTCACCTGCTGCAGGGGTATGCCAATGTTGAGGTCTGCGGAGCATATCCGGAGCAGCTATTGAACCGCTGTGCGAAGGAGCAGGTGCAGTTCTGGCGGCTGCAAAAGCTGGACGGCACCACCTTTCGGTTCCGAGTGCGGGTACAGGATCTGGAGAAGTTCCGGGCTCTGGCTCAGGAGAACATGTGTTCCCTGGAGGAGCTTGGCTTTTGCGGGATGGTGCCTGCTGTTGCCCGGCTGAAGAGTCGATGGGGCTTTCTCCTGGGGCTGGCCTTCTGTCTCTTCTTCTCCGCCTGGCTCAGCCGATTCATCTGGGTGATCGATGTGCAGGGGAACGACTCCGTCCCCTCGGAGATCATCCTGGCGGAGCTGCGCCGTCAGGGGGTGCGGATCGGCACATGGGGACCATCGGTGCTGGGGAGGGAGGTTTCCAACGAGGCGCTGCGGCACTTGCCGGATCTCTCCTGGATGAATATCCATGTGAACGGCATCCGGGCGCTGGTGTCTGTCCGGGAGGTGGAGGAGCCGCCGGTGCTGCTGGACGAGGATGAGCCGGCGGATGTGGCCTCTCTGGAGGACGGGGTGATCGTGAGCCTGGAGGTGCAGAGCGGACGGCCCCTCTTCCAGGTAGGAGACGCCGTGGTAAAAGGGGAGACCGTGATCACCGGACGGATGGAACTTCTGGAGCCGGAAGGCAGTCCGGTGGACCTCGGCTGGTATGTGGTGCGGGCTGTGGGGTCCGTCCGGGCGCAGGTGACACACGCACTGGAGGAGACCATCCCCCTCACAGCCATGGAAAAACAGTATACCGGAGAGACTGCACGGAGAATCTCCCTCCGTTTCATACAGTTTCATTTCAATTTCTCGGAAAACAGTAGCCATATAGGGGCAAGATATGATAGAATGACCGAGACCAGAATGTACACCGTCCCGCTGCTGCGCCAGCCGGTCTATTGCACTACAGAGACCCTCCGGGGATATACCCTGCAGGAGGTACCCATAGACCAGGCGGCGGAGGAGGCAAGGCTGCAGGCGCTTCTCAACGGCAGGCTGCAGCGGCTTATGGAGGCTCGGGACGGGGAGATACTCTCCACGGCGTTCCGCACCCGCATCGATGGCGGATGCCTTACCGTCACGCTGGTGGCGGACTGCGTGGAGGAGATCGGATGTACCGCGGTACTGCCGGGAGAGACCGGAAGATATCCCGGGGGACAGGGGGCACCGCCTGCCTGAGTACCCGTTGAAGGAGACCAATACGAATGATAGAACAGAGCATTAGCATTGAGCGGATGGAAGAGGCAGTGAACCTGTTCGGCGCCTTTGACGAGAACATCCGTATCATCGAACAGGAACTGCACGTCACCGTGGTGAACCGGGAATCCAGTCTGAAGATCAGCGGAGACGGGGAGAACGTGATGCTGGCGGTGAAGGCCATCCAGGGCCTGCTGTCTCTCTCCGCCAAGGGGGAGGCCATCGGCCAGCAGAACGTGCGGTATATCATCGAGCTGGTGCGCACCGGCAACGAGGGCAAGATCGCGCAGCTGGCCAGCGATGTGGTGTGCGTCACGGCAAAGGGACGTCCGGTAAAGGCCAAGACCATCGGCCAGAAGCGGTATGTGGAGTCCATTCAGAAGAACACTGTGACCATCGGTGTCGGCCCCGCAGGTACGGGCAAGACCTACCTGGCGGTGGCCGCTGCCGTGGCGGCATTTCGGGACAAGCAGGTGAACCGGATCATCCTCACCCGCCCTGCGGTGGAGGCCGGCGAACGGCTGGGCTTCCTGCCCGGAGACCTGCAGTCTAA
>CANQII010000286.1 GCA_947623875.1 uncultured Oscillospiraceae bacterium | reverse complement strand
CAGGACATCGTAGATGTTCTTGCCCTTATACCGCACCTCCAGGGTCTCCCGGTTGTACCGCTTGCCCTTGCACACCTCGCAGGGGACGTAGATGTCCGGCAGGAAGTGCATCTCGATCTTGATAAGACCATCCCCGGAGCAGGCCTCGCAGCGGCCGCCCCGGACGTTGAAGGAGAACCGGCTGGAGGTGTATCCCCGGCTTTTGGCGTCTGGGGTGCTGGCGAAGAGCTCCCGGATGTCGTTGAAGAGGCCGGTGTACGTAGCCGGGTTGGACCGGGGCGTGCGTCCAATGGGACTCTGGTCTATGGCGATGACCTTGTCCAGATGCTGAATGCCCTGAATGCCGTCGTGCTTGCCAGGGCGGATCTTCATCCGGTTCAGCTCTTTCCCCAGCCGCTTGAAGAGAATCTCATTTACCAGAGAGCTCTTGCCGGAGCCGGAGACGCCGGTGACTGCAATAAAGGTTCCCAGGGGGAAGTCCACATTGATGTGCTGGAGGTTGTTTTCCGCCGCCCCCAGGATCCGCAGCACCTTGCCGTTGCCGGGTCTGCGCTTGTCCGGAATGGGCACTTTCTTCCGCCCTGCCAGATAGTCTCCCGTAACAGAGCCCGGGGTATTCATGATGTCCTGTACCGTTCCGCAGGCCACCACTTCCCCGCCGTGAATGCCGGCGCCGGGGCCGATGTCCACGATGTAGTCTGCCGCCCGCATGGTGTCCTCATCGTGCTCCACCACCACCAGGGTGTTTCCCAGATCCCGGAGGTTCTTGAGGGTGGCCAGCAGCATGTTGTTGTCCCGCTGGTGAAGTCCAATAGAGGGCTCATCCAGGATGTACAGCACCCCCATAAGGGAGGAGCCGATCTGGGTGGCCAGCCGAATTCGCTGGCTCTCCCCGCCGGACAGGGTTCCCGCATGCCGGGTGAGGGTGAGGTAGGAGAGGCCCACAGACTTCAAAAAGCCCAGTCTATTGCGGATCTCCCGGAGGATCTGATCTGCAATCATGGCCTGGGACGGGGTAAACTCTATGGTGTCAAGGAAGGCCAAGGCATCGTCCACCGGCATCTCGCAGAACTGGTGAATGGAGAGCCCCCCGATGGTGACTGCCAATGCCTCTTTCTTCAGACGCTGGCCGCCGCAGGTGGGACAGGCGGTCTCACTCATGCACTCCTCGATGTCCCGCTTGGCCGTATCCGAGTTGGTCTCCCGGTACCGGCGCTCCAAGTTGTTCACAATGCCCTCAAAGGGCTGATACAGGGTACCTTTCCCTCGAGGCTGGTCGTACTCCAGGGTGAGCTTCTCGTTTCCCGTGCCGTACAGGATCACGTCCATCACCTCATTGGAGAGCTTCTCCATGGGCTCGCTGAGGCTGAAGTGATACTTCTTGGAGAGGGCGTCAAAATACATCCTGGAGACGCTGTCCCCCTTTGTTCTGCCCCAACCCGGCGCTGTGATGGCACCGTCCTCAATGGATTTCGTGGGATCCGGGATGATCCGGTCCGGGTCCACTTTCAGCTGGGAGCCCAGACCGGTGCAGGTGGGACATGCGCCGTAGGGGTTGTTGAAGGAGAACATCCGGGGTGTGAGCTCTTCGATGGAGATGCCGCAGTCCTCGCAGGCGTAGTTCTGGGAGAAGAGGATATCCCGATCTTCCCCGGTGATGTTCACGATGACGATGCCGCCGGACAGGGCTGAGGCCGCTTCCACACTGTCCGTCAGGCGGCGGTTGATGCCGTCCCGGATCACCAGGCGGTCCACCACCACTTCGATGTTGTGCTTCTTGTTCTTGTCCAGGCGGATCTCCTCTGTGAGTTCGTACAGGGAGTCGTCAATGCGCACCCGGACATAGCCGGAGCGCCGGGCATCCTCCAGCACCTTGGCGTGTTCGCCCTTCTTACCCCGGATCACCGGGGCAAGAATCTGGATACGGGTGGCCTGGGGCAGGGCCAGCACCTGATCGATGATCTGGTCTACGGTCTGCTGCTGGATCACCTTGCCGCACTTGGGACAGTGGGGGATGCCCACCCGGGCCCACAGCAGGCGGAGGTAGTCGTAAATCTCGGTTACCGTACCCACTGTGGAGCGGGGGTTTTTGGACGTTGTCTTTTGGTCTATGGAAATGGCGGGCGAGAGTCCTTCGATATAGTCCACATCGGGCTTCTCCATCTGCCCCAGGAACATCCTGGCGTAGGAAGACAGAGACTCCACGTACCGACGCTGTCCTTCCGCATAGAGGGTCTCGAAGGCCAGCGAAGATTTGCCGGATCCGGACAGGCCGGTGAACACCACCAGCTTGTCCCGAGGGATGGTAACATCAATGTTCTTCAGATTGTTCTCTCGTGCGCCCTTGATAATGATCTGGTTTGCCATACATGTCTCCTTCCCTGGACTGCACCCGCTGGATTTGTCTTTTTTCTATTTAGCTTACCAGCTGGCGTTCTGCCTGGCGGGTATGGGCTTCCATCATCATGGAGACGGTGGAGCGGAGCAGCTCGCAGTCCCGGATGTCCAGGGACCAGAACGGCTCGGCGCCGCTGTACGGGGGCTCCATGGGTCTACCCTCCAGCTTATCTTTTAAGTACGGATCAGGCCGTACCAGAATCTTGCTGCCGCAAAGATCCAGTACCGGAATGCCGTTGCAGTACACTTTCCGATCTCCGAAGAGCATCTTCCGGTGCTGCACCTCGCCCAATCCCTGCAGTTTGTCGCAGACGTGATTTGCAAACCTGATGGTGCACGCCATGTTACTATTTCCTCCTGTGGCCTGCCGCCGGGCGATTTCCCGGACGGCGCTTTGATATTCTTTCCGCCCGCCGGCCCAATGGGACTTCGGGGCAGAATTGACAAGTTGATCGCCCATCACTGGGCAGTGTTCCGGGGCGCCGATAGCGCCCCGTGATTTGGCCGAACTCCGGTCAGTGGTCCACCGTGAGGTCCGCCGTACCGGCGCCGATGAGATCTATGAGATCAGACGGCGCCAGCTCTACCTGGGCCCCCACCTTCCCTGCAGACACCGCGATGGTGTCCCAGAGAAGACAGGTCTCATCCAAGATGGTGGGATAGGGCTTTTTCATCCCCACGGGGGAGCAGCCGCCGTGGACATAGCCTGTGTTGGGCAGCAGTTCTTTCGCCGGCAGCATGGCAATGGACTTCTCCCCTGCCGCCTTGGCCGCTTTCTTGAGATCCAGGGTGCCGTCCACCGGGATGGGGAACACATACAGTGCCCCGGAGGCGCCTTTTGCCACCAGGGTTTTGAACACGCTCCCCGGCTCCAGACCCACCATTTGGGCTATGGTCTGTCCGTCCGGTGCCTTGTCCCCCACCGGATAGGTATGGGGCGTATAGGGGATTCCCTTCTGCTCCAAGATACGCATGACATTGGTCTTTTCCCGATCTGCTTTCGCCACGGGACACACCTCCTCTGATCTGGTTCTCTCTTTCGGCCGGTATCCCGGCCGAAAGAAATGGAAACGGTACGGGCAGGGACCCTATTTCTTGCCGTCCTGTCCCCGTAGTTTGATGATCTGGTCCCGGAGGGCAGCTGCCACTTCGAACTCCAGCATCTTGGCGGCTTCCCGCATCTCCTTTTCCAGCTTGGCGATGGCCTCCGCCCGCTGGGCCTTGGTGAGTTGCACATCCTCGTTCCGGGTGGGCGCCTTCTCCTCCGGATTCAGCACCATCAGATCCCGGACGCTCTTGATCACCGTCTTGGGGACGATGCCGTGGGCCTTGTTGTATGCGTCCTGTTTGGCCCGGCGGCGCTCCGTCTCCTCCATGGCCCGGGCCATAGAGGGAGTGATCTTGTCTGCATACAGGATGACCAGGCCGTCTGCGTTGCGGGCGGCGCGGCCGATGGTCTGAATGAGGGAGGTCTCAGACCGGAGAAAGCCCTCTTTGTCTGCGTCCAAGATCGCCACCAGAGACACTTCCGGCAGGTCCAGACCCTCTCTTAAAAGGTTGATGCCCACCAGCACATCAAAGGTGCCCAGCCGCAGGTCCCGGATGATCTCCATGCGCTCAATGGTGTCCACATCGTGGTGCATGTAGCGCACTTTGATCCCGCTGGTGCGGAGGTAGTCTGTGAGGCTCTCCGCCATCTTCTTGGTGAGGGTGGTTACCAGCACCCGCTCATTCCGGGCAGAGCGCTGATTCACCTCGGCGATGAGGTCGTCGATCTGTCCCTCTACGGGGCGCACTTCCACCCTGGGGTCCAAGAGACCGGTGGGGCGTATCACCTGTTCCACGATCTGTCCCGCCCTTGAGCGCTCGTACTCCGCCGGGGTGGCAGAGACGTACACCACCTG
>CANQII010000285.1 GCA_947623875.1 uncultured Oscillospiraceae bacterium | reverse complement strand
GCCGTGGGGGATGGGGTGCTGCTGGCGAAAGACAACGCCATCCGGCCCCAGGCGTACGCCACCCGGGGAGATATGGCCCAGGCGGTGCTGGCCCTCACCCGGCAGGAGACCTTTGCCTTCACCTACGCCCGCGTGGAGAAGCCCATCAACCTGATGGCAGGCCCCAGCGAGGCCTCGGAGGTGCTGCTGGAGTGCGCCAGGCACTGGCACCTCTTTGTGCTGGACGAAGAGAACGGCTGGCTGCTGGTGCGCATCCCCGGCGGCGAGATCGGATACGTGAACAAGGAGAAAGTGGAGGTCCACGAGGAGAGCATCGCCCTGCCCCTGATCACCGAGCCGGCGGTATCCCTCACCCAGCAGGATGCCGCCGTCCGGCTGCAGATGCTCCAGGAGAAATTCCCGGACGGGAAGTACTGGAACAACCCGGACGCCTCCGTCTCCTACGACTCCGCCGCCAACAACATGGACAGCCTGGCCTCCAATACCCCCTGCGAACATGAGCTCCCCCAGAAGGACTTCTCCACCTGTGCCTTCCACACCGGCATTACCTCGGTGCCGTTCGCCTATGTACCCTGTCCTCAGTGCATGGGGTACGCCTCCATGCTCAGCGACCTGGCCTTCGGGGCAGGGGCGCCGGTGCGGGCCCACCGAAACCTGGCAAAGAGCAAGGTGGGAGACGTGATCCGCATCGTGTCCCAGTCTCACTCCGCGGTGATCACCGCCATTCAGGAGGAAGGCTTCGAGGTCACCGAGTGCAACCGGGACTTCCGCAGTTGCGAGATCGAGTGGGGGCGCCTCATCACCTGGCGGGAGATCGTGGACGAGGAGTACCTCATCCTCACCCGGTATCCGGAGCCGGAGAGCGACGGCAGCTCCCAGATCCTCTACGCCCCTGCCGAGGTGCCCCTGTATGAAAAGCCGGGAGATGCGTCTGCTGTCTCCACCCTGGAACGGGGAGAGTTCGTCTATGTGATCGCCCGGCAGGCGGACGGCTGGTATCTGGTGTCCCGGGAGAGCGGCGAGAATGGATATGTCCAGGCGGAGAACCTGGTGAACCTCTACCGGGCAGCCTGAGAAAACTGGATACGCTGATATGATCATAAAGCCGCGGCCCTGTGGGGATCCATAGGGCCGCGGCGCTTTGTTCGGGTACTGGAAGAACCGTTCTCATGGGCTTTCCGCATTGGACTCTTCTTCCTGGAGGAGGCCTGTGATGAGCTGCTCCGCCTCCTCGGCGGGGTACAGGGTGTTCAGCACAGCCAGAAGGGCCTTGGTGCTCATCCGGGCGGGGAGGTCCAGATGCTGCAGCAGCCTGGCCCGATGCTCTGCGGCGTCCGGGGTGCCGGTGAGGCCGAGAGTGTACAGGTCTGCCATGGTGAGCCCGCCGGTATTGGAAGGAGGGGCGTCTTCTCCGATAAAGGTGGCGCCCGCCCGCTGGAGGGCCTGAAGCAGCAGTTCCGGGGACATGCCCTCCACTCCCAGTTTGCCCTCTTTGCCGGGGGTGCGTTTCCGCCGCTCCTTTCCGGGGATGTCCGGCACATAGGCCTGCTTCACCTTGTCTTTGGGCAGGGCGCCTTTCAGGTAGTTGCGGATCACAAAGCCGGCGCCGTCCGGGTCTGTGAGGAGAATGAGACCCCGGGTGTCCGCGAGACGCCGGAGGAGGGCCAGCTGCTCCTCGTCCCGGAAGATGCCGAAGCCGGCGGTCTCCAGGATCAGGGCGTCTACCACCTGGGAGAGGGAATTGCGGTCGTAACGGCCCTCTACCACAATGGCCTCCTGAATGCGGGGTTTCACCTCAGGCCACCACCTGCCGGCCGGTGGAGAGCTCCATCAAGAGGGCGGTGAGAAGGTTGATCTCCTCGCCGTAGGTGTTTCGGAAGTCTATGCTCACCTCGGTGCAGCGGCGGACGGCGTAGCGGCACCAGCCCAGGGAGAACTTCTTGGCGGCGGCCAGGAGCTTCTCGGCGGGGTAGCTGTTCTTCATGCCCCAGAGCTGCATGAAGGACTCCTTGGACTCGTAGTGCTCCAGGCAGAGTTTGGCGGTGTAGAGCTGGCGGAAGTACTTGCCCAGCACCGCGATGATCATATAGGGCTCCTCCTGGGAGTGCAAGAGGTCTGCCATGACAGCGGCGGCCTTGTTGAAGTCCCGGGCTGCGATGGCGTCTGTGATCTGGAAGACCACGGCCTCAATCACCGGGATTGTTACAAGATCAATGTCCGCCTGGGTGATCTGCTGCTGCTTGCAGTATGCAGAGAGCTTGGAGATCTCTGAGGCCAGGTTGGTCATGTCATTGCCGCAGTGAAAGATGAGGTAGCGGGCATCCTCGTTGCTGATGGTGTGGTTGGTGGCCCGGAAGCCCCGGCAGATCCAGGCGATGAGATCAGACTGCTCCTGCCGGTTGAAGGTGACGTTGGCGTTGCGCTCTTTCAGGAAGTTAGCCAGCTTGGATCTTCCGTCTGCCTTGCAGGGGATGGTGTCGTAGACGAAGATCAGGCAGCAGTACTCCGGGATGTCCTGGACGATCTTTAAAAACCGGGGCATGTCGTCCTTGGGCAGGGTGAAGGGATCCCAGTCCTCCACCTCCACCAGTGTGCGCTCACTCATCACCGGCAGGCTGTCTACCGCCTGCTCCAGCCAGTCCAGGGTGCACTCCTTGCCCCGGGCGGTGCGGTGGTTGAACTCCTCCAGACCATCCGGCAGGAGCATGCTGCGGATCTGCTTCAGGTAGTACTCCTGGAGATAGGTCTCCTCCCCGTGGAAGAGGTACAGATTGCCCGGCTGCTTGTTCTTGATGGCGGTTTTCAGCGCCCGAAAGGCGGTGTTGTCCGGCGCGGACTTGTCTTGCTTGGAATAGGACTTGCTGGTCTTGGAGGCGGGTCGAGAGGATGATTTGGGCGGCATGGCGGCACATGCTCCTTTCCGTAGGGCTCTTGGATTTCGCCTCTCAGTATACCACAACCCGGCAGGGCGGGCAATGGGAATTGTGCGGCATCGCATGGGGGAAATCTGCGGGATAGAACCGCGGGCGGCCCCTGGCATACTACCAGACTGGGATACAAGTGCGAGTTACCGAAAATAATCAGCATATTGAGAATATTGTACTTGACAACCGCTGTGGTAGAGGTATATATTGCTTTGGTCAATCATAGCGACTGTGATACCATGGGGGTGCAAGACAATGGACGAGGCAAGACAGGCGGCCAGGCAGTTCTTCGGCCGCAACGATGTGTTCGCAGAGACTGCAAACTATTTGCTCCGGGACGGAAAGCAGCGGTTTGCCCCGGAGGAGCTCTGCGATCTGGAGGGAATGGAGATCAAGGAGGGCGGAAAGCCGTTCCATGTCCCGGAAGAGCGGGATCTGATGCGGTTCTGGAATGGGGGAGACCAGGGACATTTGATCATTGCCCTGGATTTGGCGTACCAGCCGGCATGGCCCACGGAGATGCGCTACCGGGATGCCCTGACGTACTACGATGAGTTTGGGACAGTGTATGAGGACTGGGCCACTGCTGCGGCAGGGATCCGGAAGCAGCCGCCGGTAGACGGATCGGTCTACTTCACGGAACTGATTCTCCGCGCTCCGAGAGACGAAAAGCTGATCCCTGTGATCTCGCTGCATGTGAATCTGCAGCCGAAAGCGTG
The DNA here is from genome assembly GCA_947623875.1 of uncultured Oscillospiraceae bacterium. Taxonomy (GTDB): domain Bacteria; phylum Bacillota; class Clostridia; order Oscillospirales; family Oscillospiraceae; genus Enterenecus. The sequence continues at coordinate 670 of CANQII010000285.1, read as the reverse complement.
GGATACACCTCTTTCCATCGCCGAGATGGTGGGCAATCCGGTCATGGCAAAGGCATTTGGGAAATACGAGATGCGTCTGCTGGATCCCTACAATACCGAGGACGATGTGTGCCGGCAGTTCCAGACCGAGCTTCGGTACATCGTGCCCATGCTGAAGTACCGGGGCAGCCCGGAGAAGCTGGAGGCCTATTTCGGGGCAGACAAGCCCGGTACGCTCAGCCCGGAGGCGGTTGCACTGCTCCGGACTCACGGATATCCAGACTGGGTGCCGGAAATCCGCTGAGCCGCAAGCCGAAACGAATTATTCTGGAGGGATGGACAATGGATGAGAAAAAGCAGGCGGCTCTTCGGTTCTTCGGCCGCAACGATGTGTTCGCAGATGTGGCCAACGATTTGCTCCGGGAAGGAAATGTGCAGTTTGCCCCGGAGGAGCTCTGCGACCTGGAGGGAGTGCAGATCAAGAAGGGCGGAAAGCCGTTCCATGTCCCTCCGGAGCGGGATCTGATGCGCGTCTGGAGAAGGGACGGCAAAATCGGCTGCATCCTGGCGCTGGACTTGGCGTATGAGCCGGTCTTGCCCACAGAGATGCGCTGCCGGGATGCCCTGACGTACTACGATGAGTTTGGGACAGTGTATGAGGACTGGGCCACTGCTGCGGCAGGGATCCGGA
>CANQII010000284.1 GCA_947623875.1 uncultured Oscillospiraceae bacterium | reverse complement strand
ACGACATGGCCGGCGTCATCGGCATCGTGGACATCGTCTCGGAGGCCGGCGCCAGCGCCCCCAGCGCCATGGACGGCGTTCTGAATGTGCTGAACATCATGGCGCTCATCGCGGTGAACCTGGCTGTGATGAATATGCTGCCCATCCCCGCACTGGACGGCGGCCGGGTGTTCTTCGTGCTGCTGAACGCGATCCTGGGTGTGCTGTTCCACAAGCAGATTCCCGCCCGCTATGAGGGCTATGTGCACGCGGTCACCATGATCCTGCTGCTGATCCTCATGGCATTCCTGGCGTTCCATGACGTCTGGAATATTGTTTCCTGATCCCTGGAGGTATTCATGAAGACAAGACAGATACACGTCGGAGGCGTCCCCGTAGGCGGGGGCGCCCCTGTTTCCATCCAGTCCATGTGCTCCACCCCCACCCATGATGTGGAAGCCACGGTGGCTCAGATCCGCCAGCTGGCCTCCGCCGGATGCGACATCGTCCGGGTGGCTGTGCCGGACATGGCCGCCGCCAAGGCCATCGGCGCCATCAAGGCCCAGATCAGCATCCCCCTGGTGGCGGACATCCATTTTGACTACAAGCTGGCCCTGGAGGCCGCAGCCCAGGGTGTGGACAAGATCCGCATCAACCCCGGCAACATCGGCTCTCCGGACCGGGTGGAGGCGGTGGCCAAGACCTGCAAGGAGCGGGGAATCCCCATCCGCATCGGGGTAAACGGCGGCTCTTTGGAGAAGGATCTCTTGGCCAAGTACGGCGGTCCCACCCCGGAGGCCATGGTGGAGAGCGCCCTGGGCCATGTGAAGCTGCTGGAGCAGTACGGCTTTGAGGACGTCTGCATCTCCCTGAAAGCCTCTTCCGTGCCCACCACGGTACAGGCATACCGGCAGATGGCAGAGCGGTACAATTACCCGCTGCATCTCGGCATCACCGAGGCCGGCACCCAGCAGATGGGCATTCTGAAGGCGGCTGCCGGCATCGGCGGGCTGCTGTCCATGGGCATCGGAGACACCATCCGGGTGAGCCTCACCGCAGACCCGGTGGAGGAGGTGCTGGCGGCCCGGCAGATTCTGAAGGCCATAGGTCTCCGCCGGGAGGGGCCGGAGCTGATCTCCTGTCCCACCTGCGGCAGAACCCGCATCAACCTCATCGCCATGGCCAACGAGGTGGAGGAACTTCTACGCTCCGTGGACAAACCCATCACCGTGGCAGTCATGGGCTGTGCGGTGAACGGCCCGGGAGAGGCCCGTCACGCAGACGTGGGCCTCGCCGGCGGAGACGGGGAGGGCGTGCTCTTCCGCCACGGGGAGATCGTGGCAAAAGTGCCGGAAGACCGGCTGATTCCTGAACTGATGAAACTGATTGAGGCGCTCTGATGCGCCTCTGGCGATAGGAGGCAGATTGCATTGGAGAACTATGTGCCCCGCACCTTTGCACAGGCGTTTGGAAGCTGCGGGATTTCCCAGCCGGTGCTCTCCGCCCTGGGCGGATTTGCGGTCTGCGGCCGTGTGAAGCGGGAGTCCCGGGAGATGGAGATCCGCATTGCCGGCACTGCCCCTGAGGCGGTGTTGCAGTCCGCCGCAGCCAGCATTCAGGATGCCCTGCAGCTGCGCAAGGTGTACTTCAAGTGCAAGCCGCCTCGCAGGGAAGAGGCACCGCCGCCGATAGATGATTTTGAGGCGCCGCCCCCCTATGGCGATGACGAGGCGCCGCCCCTGCCGGAAGAGCCGCCTTTTGAGCTCTCCGACATGCCGGATTTCGACCCTGAGATCCCCCCGGACCTCGAAGAGACCATGGCAGCCCGGACCGCTCCGGCATCGCAGGCTGCACCGGAAGTGCGGACCGCTATGGCCGTAGAGACCCCGCCGGTGGTAAAGGTGGAGCCTGTCCCTGTACCGGAACCCGCGCCCGCAGCGGCGGAACCGCCTGTACCAGAGACCGCTCACGAGGCCCCTCCGGCAGAAGCCGCTCCGCCCCACAACCCCCAGGACGACATCAACGCCCAGTTGGAGGCCATGCGCCGCCAGGTGATGAGTTCCAGCGCCGGGGGAGAGGCAAAGGGCATCAAGAAGATCCACCAGATCTACGGCAAGGTGAACACCAAGAAGAAGCTGCAGTCCATCGGGGACCTCACCCTGGACACGGACAAGGGCAATGTACTGGTCCAGGGGTATGTCTTCAACATCGAGCACAAGGAGCTCACCAAGCGGAAGGCCTGGACCATCCGCTTCGACATCACAGACTACACCGGCTCCATCCGGGTGACCCAGTTCATGGAGGGGGATATCGCAAAGCCCATCCTCCAGGGGGTGAAGATGGGCCAGCTGCTGCAGGTGCAGGGGAGACTGAACCTCAGCAAATTCGAGAACAACGACATGGTGCTGGAGCCCTACGGCATCCAGGAGATCCCCAAGCCGGAGGGCCGGAAGGACACCGCCAAGGAGAAGCGCATCGAGCTGCATCTCCATACCAACATGTCCATGATGGACGCCCTCACGGATACGAAGGCTGTGGTGAAGCGGGCCATCGAGTGGGGACATCCCGCCATCGCCATCACAGACCACGGCGTGGTACAGTCCTTCCCCCATGCGTACACAGCCTCCGGCAGAGGCTCCAAGATCAAGATCCTCTACGGCGTAGAGGCGTACTACCAGAACGATGTGGATGAGCGGGTGTCCGTCCACGGCCCTGGCAACCTGGATCTGAATGACACCTTTGTGGCCTTCGACCTGGAGACCACCGGCCTGGATGCCCGGAAGGACAGCATCATTGAGATCGGCGCGGTGAAAATCCGCAAGGGAGAGGTACTGGACAAGTTCTCCTCCTTCGCCGATCCCGGACACCCGCTGGGCGCCAAGACGGTAACCCTCACCGGCATCACAGACGACCTGCTCCGGGGCGCCCCCAAGCCGGCAGAGGCGGTGCGGCAGTTCCTGGATTGGGCGGGAGATCTCCCGCTCTGCGCCCACAACGCCTCTTTTGACACCGGCTTCATCCGGGAGTACTGCCGGAGAGCCAAGCGGGACTTCGATCCTCTCTATTTTGATACGATGGTCATGGCACAGTATCTGTGTCCGGACCTGAAAGACCATAAGCTGGACACCGTGGCCCAGTTTCTAAACCTGCCGCCTTTCCAGCACCACCGGGCCTTTGACGATGCCGCCGTCTGCGGGCAGATCCTCTGCAAGCTCTTCCAGCAGCTGCAGGGGGAGGGGCTCACCAAAGCCTCCGAGATCAACGAGGCCCTCTCCAAGCGCCGGCGGGGCGGCAAGGGGCGCCGCTCGGCGTACCACCTGATCCTGATCGCCAAGAATCAGCTGGGCATCCGCAACCTCTACAAGCTGATCTCCAAGTCCCACCTGGAGCACTTCAACCGCTTCCCCATCATGCCGAAATCCCTGATCAACGAGAACCGGGAGGGCATCATCATCGGCTCCGCCTGCGAGGCCGGCGAGCTCTTCCGGGCGGTGGTGGACGGCAAAGAGGACCGGGAACTGGAGCGCATCGCCTCCTGGTATGACTACCTGGAGATCCAGCCCCTGTCCAACAACGCCTACATGCTGCGCCCGGACAAGGAGGGGCACACCATCGCCGGCAGCTGGGAGGACCTCAAGAACTTCAACCGCCGGGTGATCGCCCTGGGCGAGCGGATGGGCAAACCGGTGTGCGCCACTGGCGACGTCCACTGCATGGAACCGGAGGAGGAGATCTACCGCCACGTTCTGCTGGCCGCCAAGGAGTTTGAGAGCGCAGACGACCCCAACCCGCTGTATTTCCGCACCACCGATGAGATGCTGGAGGAGTTCTCCTACCTGGGTCCTGAGATGGCCCACAAAGTGGTGATCGAGGCCCCGGCGGAGGTGGCCAGTTGGGTGGAACATGTGGCCCCGCTGCCGGACGGCCTCTTCGCCCCCAAACTGGAGGACTCCGAAGGGGAACTGAAGCGCCTGGTGTGGGGGAAGGCCCACGCCCTGTACGGGGACGACCCGCCTCAGATCGTGGTGGACCGGCTCAACGCAGAGTTGAAGGACATCATCGGCTGCCACTACGACGTGATCTACATGTCCGCCCAGAAGCTGGTGCAGAACTCCCTGGAGCACGGCTACCTGGTGGGCTCCCGTGGCTCCGTGGGCTCCTCTCTCGTGGCGTTCATGTCCGGCATCACGGAAGTGAACTCGCTGCCCGCCCATTACCGCTGTCCCAAGTGCAAGCACTCCGATTTCGACTACGCCCAGGACCCCGCCCACCCCTACGGCTGCGGGGCGGACATGCCGGACATGAAGTGCCCGGTGTGCGGGGCAGACTATGAGAAAGACGGCTT
>CANQII010000283.1 GCA_947623875.1 uncultured Oscillospiraceae bacterium | reverse complement strand
GGCCTGGTGGAGGACCCCTTCGACACGGACAGCATGGAGCTGCGCCGCTTCCCCTATGAAGCCGATGAGATCCCGGACGAGTTCGACATGGAGTATGAGAAGGTCTGGCGGACGGATATCTTCTCCGGCTGCTCGGCAGACATCAACATCAGCAATGAGTATGATTGCGATACCACTTTCATTGCCAGCCATCTGGCGGGCAGCGGCGCCATCCCCGGCTTTGCCGTGTTTCCCCTGAGGGGCTCCCCCATGCAGCGGGACAACCTGCTGCCGGACCTGATGGCAGAGCTGGAGGCGGCGCTGGACCCGGAGAACGGCACCGTCCTGGGATACTTCGAGGGCGTGCGCTTTGGCTATCTGGACATCCTTGCCTGGGACAGGCAGGCCGTCCTCGACGTGCTGAAGCCGCTCCTGCAGGGACGCAAGTTTGCCTGGGCCGCCTGGCACTCCTTCTTTCGTTACGACCGCACTTTGCCGATCTTCTGAGACGCCCCTCTCCCCACCGGGACAGGCTCTAGGATTTCCGTCCGGATCGGCATTTCCATACTACATCTTTCGGGTTTTTGACACGGTGTCTTTTGGGCACCGGAGCCGTCTGGATAACGGCTCACCCCGAGGATGACTCCTCTCGGGAGGGAGAAAAGCAGCACGTTCTGTTCCGTGCTGCTTCTTCTCTGTCCCTTAAGGCAACAGATTCCCTTACCATGAACACAACGCCGCACCAGACAGCATACGGCGCGGGCGCCGGTGTCCAAGGCACCGGCGCCCGCGCCGTACGATTTAGCCGCCCAGGCGGCATTTGAAGTCCAGATAGCCAAAGGAGGCGAGACATTTGAGGCTGCCGTCCCGCCGCAAAGCATAGATAGGCGGCAGGGGCATCCCGTTGAAGGTGTTGTTCTTGCAGGTGCTGTAGATGGCCATGTCCCCGAAGAGCATCAGGTCCCCCTCCGCAAGGGGCGCATCAAAGGCGTAGTCCCCGATCACATCTCCCGCGAGGCAGGTGGGTCCCCCCAGCCGAAATGTGTACGCTTTCTCCCCCGGGTCTCCCGCCCCGTAGAGGGGCGGGCGGTACGGCATCTCCAGCACGTCCGGCATGTGGCAGGCGGCGCTGGCGTCCAGGATGGCGATGTCCGTCTCCCCGTTGCGCAGCACATCCAGCACCCGGGCGGCGAGATACCCGGCGTTCAGCGCCGCCGCCTCCCCCGGCTCCAGGTATACCTGCAGGCCGTATCCGTCCTGGGCGGTGCGGATGCACCGCTCCAAAAGAGGAATGTCGTAGCCGGGCCGGGTGATGTGGTGTCCCCCGCCGCAGTTCAGCCATTGCATCCGGGGCAGCACATCTCCAAACTGCCGGTACACCGCCTCCATGGTGATCTCCAGGGCGTCCGCATCCTGCTCGCAGAGGGTGTGGAAGTGGAGCCCGTCCAGCAGGTCCAGCAGTTCCGGGGTGATGGCGGCGTCCCACTGGGCCCGGGTGGTGCCGAGGCGGCTGCCGGGGGCGCAGGGATCATAGATAGCATGTCCCTCCTGGGTGGAGCACTGGGGGTTGATGCGAAGGCCGATGCTCCTGCCGGCGGCTTTCGCCTGGGGCCCGAATTTCGCCAGCTGCCCCGGGGAGTTGAAGACGATGTGGTCTGCGTACTCCAGGATCTCCGGAAAGTCCTGCGCCCGATAGGCAGCGGAGAATACATGGACCTCCTTCCCCGGCATGGCCTCCGCCCCCAGCCGCGCCTCGTAGAGGCCGCTGGCCTCGGTGCCGGCGAGATAGGGGGCAAGGGCGGGATAGAGGTCGTAATTGGAGAAGGCCTTCTGGGCCAGGAGGATCCTGCAGCCGGTGCGCTCCGCCACCCCCGCCAGGATCTCCCCATTGCGGATGAGCTGCCTCTCGTCCAGGATATAACACGGGGTGGGGAGAGCGCCGAACCAGGCCTCCGGGCTTCTTCCCCGCAGTCCCGCAAAGGGAGCACGATGGTCTTCTGCGTGCATACCCATACCTCCCATCTCAGAATATCACAGCCAGTATGCCGGCGCAGCGGGACGCTGCGCCGGCGCTATGGTTCACTCTTCCTCAGTCCACCAGCACCGGCTGGAAGCTCTCGCTCCGGGGCAGGCCGTACCGGTCCAATGCGTCCAGGAAGGGATCGGGATCGAACTCCTCCACGGTGTGCACGCCCTTGGTATTCCACTGTCCGGTGAGCAGCATCAAAGCGCCGCACATGGCGGGCACGCCGGTGGTGTAGCTCACCGCCTGGCTGCCCACCTCCCGGTACGAGGCCTGGTGATCACAGACGTTGTAGATGTAGTAGGTCTTGTCCTGGCCGTTCTGGGTGCCGGTGAAGATGCAGCCGATGTTGGTCTTGCCCACGGTCCGGGGTCCCAGGCTGGCGGGGTCCGGCAGCAGGGCCTTTAAAAACTTGATGGGTACGATCTCATGGCCCTCAAAGAGCACCGGCGTGGTGGACAGCATCCCCACGTTCTCCAGGCACTTCATGTGGGTGAGGTAGCTCTGGCCGAAGGTCATGAAAAAGCGGATCCGCTGCACCTCGAGGATGTTCTGGGCCAGGGACTCGATCTCCTCGTGGTGGAGGAGATACATGTCCTTGTGGCCCACCTGGTCGAAGTCGTACTCCCGCTTGATGGACATGGCGGGAATCTCCACCCAGTGGCCGTCCTCCCAGTAGCTGCCGGGGGCAGACACCTCCCGGAGATTCACCTCGGGGTTGAAGTTGGTGGCAAAGGGATAGCCGTGGTCTCCCCCGTTGCAGTCCAGGATGTCGATGGTGCGGATGGCGTCAAAGTGGTGCTTTTTGGCGTAGGCGCAGTACGCTTGCGTGACGCCGGGGTCGAAGCCGCAGCCCAGGAGGGCGGTGAGGCCCGCCTTCTCAAACTTCTCCCGATAGGCCCACTGCCAGGAGTAGTCAAAATAGGCGGAGAAGCCGGCCTCTTTGCACCGCTTCTCGTAGATGGCCCGCCATGCGGGGTCGTCTGTGTTCTCCGGCTCGTAGTTTGCGGTGTCCATGTAATTCACCCCGCAGGCGAGGCAGGCGTCCATGATGGTGAGGTCCTGATAGGGCAGGGCGATGTTCATCACCAGGTCCGGCTGATAGCTCTTAATCAGCGCGATCACCTGGTTCACATCGTCTGCGTCCACCTGGGCGGTGGTGAGTTTGGTCTTAGTCTGAGGGGCCAGCTTTGCCGCCAGGGCGTCGCACTTGGATTTCGTCCGGCTGGCGATGCAGAGCTCTGAAAAGACCTCGCTCACCTGGCAGCACTTGTGGATGGCCACCGAGGCCACGCCGCCGCAGCCGATCACCAATACTCTGCTCATTTCGTCATTCTCCTCCATACAGTTTTCTGCTGCGGCAGAGGGCCAGCAGCAGTTCCCGCACCGCCTTACAGGCGGTGGCGGTAGATGCCCCGGAGGGATCCAGCATCGGGGCCAGTTCGTTCACGTCTGCCGCCACAATCCTGGCCCAGCAGGCCGTCTGGATGGCGTCCAGCAGCTGGGGGAAGGACACGCCCCCGGCCTCCGGGGTGCCGGTGCCTGGAAAGGCGGAGGGGTCCAGGCAGTCCAGGTCTATGGTGAGGTATACCGGCACGTTGTCCCTCTGGAGGGTCTCCACGGTCTCGGGGAGGCCATCAAAGGAGAAGGGGTGCATCTCTGTGTGGCCCGCCTGGGCAAAGCGGAACTCCTCCCGGTCTCCGCTGCGGATGCAGAATTGATGGATCCGGCCGTCTCCCAGGCTGTCGTGGCAGCGGCGGATCACCGAGGCGTGGCTGAGTTTTGCCCCCAGGTAGTCCTCCCGAAGATCGGCGTGGGCGTCGAAGTGGAGGATGTGAAGGTCCGGATACCGCTGGGCCGCCGCCCGGACAGCGCCCAGGGTGACGAGGTGCTCCCCGCCCAGAAGCAGGGGCAGCTTGCCGGCGTCCAGGATCTCCTCTGCCCTGGCCTGGATGTCCCGGAGAGCCATCTCCGGGCTTCCAAAGCAGAGCTCCAGGTCTCCGCTGTCCATGATGGCGTAGTCTCTGAGATCTGCGTCCTGATAGGGGCTGTATGTCTCCAAGCCGAAGCTCTCGTGGCGCATGGCGGAGGGGCCGAACCGGGCGCCGGGGCGAAAGCTGGTGGTGGAGTCGAAAGGGGCGCCGAAGAGGACGATATCAGCCTCTTCGAAGGTGGCATCGCAGCCGAGAAAGGTCTCAATGTTGGGACCCATGGTCACTCCTCCACCTCTTTCAGCATCTCCTCCAGGAAAGCGGGGAGGAAGAAGGCCCCCACATGGAGCCGCGGCGTGTAGTACCGGGTGTAGAGGTTCAGCTTCTTCCAGGCCTCCGC
>CANQII010000282.1 GCA_947623875.1 uncultured Oscillospiraceae bacterium | reverse complement strand
GGCGAGAAGCTGCGCAGCCTCCCCCTGGAGGACTACGTGCAGCTGCTGGCATCCCTTGCGGAGAAGGCCTCCTCCACCGGAACGGAAAAACTGGTGTTCTCTCCCGCAGACCGTGCCCGGGTAGGCAAAAAGGTGGCCATCGCCGCCAACAACCGCATCGGCCCCAAGGCTGCCCTCACCGTGGCAGAGGAGACCCGCCCCATGGACGGCGGCTTCATCCTCTCCAGCGGCAATGTGGAGGTTAACTGCACTTTCGACACCCTGATTCGCCTCCAGCGGGGCCCTCTGGCTGGAGAGGTGTCTCGGGTGCTCTTCGGCTGAGTCCCCCGGGATGATAGAGGGAACGGCTGATGAAACGCATAAAAGACACTGATTATCTGTATATCTCCGCCCGGGTGCGGGTGATGGAGACAAGACTGCTCACCCAGGAGCGGATGGAGCGCATGATCGATGCACGGGACGCCGCTGAGGCCGCCAAAGTGCTGGTGGAGTGCGGCTATCCCGAGATGAATCCCGTCTCCCCGGACGGCCTGGAGGCCATGCTGGCCCAGGCCCAGGCGGACCTCTTCCAGGACCTGGGGGAGGCTGTGAAGAACAAGCCCATGCTGGATGTCTTCCGCTGCCGCTGGGACTACCACAACGCGAAAGTGCTGGTAAAGGCGGAAAAACTGGCACTGAACCAGGACCGGCTGCTGCTGGGCGGCGGCCGCTACGACCCCACCGAATTGGCAGACGGCTTCCGCCGGGGAGATCTCTCCCACTGCAGCGACACCTTCCAGGCAGGGGTATCCCGGGCCCGGGAGGTATTGGGCACCTCGGGAGATCCCCAGCAGGCGGACTTCATTCTGGACCGCACCTGGTTTGCAGAGCTCATGGAACTGGCCAAAGCCTCCGGGAGCACCTTCCTGGAGGGCTATGCGGCGCTCTATGCGGACACGGCGAACCTCCGGGCCGCCGTGCGGGCAGCCCGGCTGGACCGGGGCCCGGACTTTCTCCGGCAGGTGCTGGTGCCCGGCGGCACCGTCTCCCTGGACCGGCTCACCGCCGCCCGGGGCAGCGAGGTGGACGGACTCTATAAGGACACCCTGCTGAAAGAGGCCGCCGAGATGGGGGCCAGCCTGGCAGAGCCGGGCGCGGGCCCGCTCACGGACTTTGAGCGCCTCTGCGACGACGCCCTGATGGCCTATTTTGCTGGTGCCCGCCGGGTCCCCTTCGGCGTGGAGCCGGTGATCGGGTTCCTGTATGCCCGGGAGGCGGAGGCCTCCGCCATCCGCATCATTCTGGGCGGGCGCATGGCCGGCCTGGACGGGCCTACGATCCGCAGCCGGCTGCGCCGGTGCTACGCATAAGGGAGGGCGTCTCATGGCAGACAACTATCGGATTGCAGCCATCGGGGACAAGGACAGCGTTCTGGGGTTCAAAGCCCTGGGCCTCTCCGTATTCCCGGTGGAGTCCCTGGATGAGGCTCGGCACACCCTGCACCGGATCGCCAAGGAAAACTATGCGGTGGTTTACCTCACCGAACAGCTGGCCGTCCAGATGGAGGCCGACATCGCCCGCTACAAAGATGCCCTCACCCCCGCGGTGATCCTGATCCCCGGGAAGGAAGGCAGTCTGGGCGTGGGCATGTCCAACATCAAAAAGGCAGTGGAGCGGGCTGTTGGGGCCGACATCCTCTGAGAAGAACCGGATGAAAGAAGGTTTGAATATAGTATGGGTAAAGTAGTAAAGGTCTCCGGCCCGCTGGTGGTGGCCACCGGCATGTCTGACGCCAACATGTCCGACGTGGTCCGCGTGGGCCCCCAGCGCCTGATCGGCGAGATCCTCACCATGACAGGGGACTCCGCCTCCATCCAGGTGTATGAGGAGACCTCCGGCCTGGGCCCGGGCACCGAGGTGGTTACCACCGGCTCCCCCATGAGCGTGGAGCTTGGCCCCGGCATGATTGAGAACATCTACGATGGAATCCAGAGACCTCTGGAGGAAATCATGAAGAAAGTACACGGCAACAACCTGCCCAGAGGAGTGGAAGTGCCTCCCATCGACCCGGAGAAGCTGTGGGAGTTCACCCCCGTGGCGAAGGCCGGCGATAAGGTAACCGGCGGCGACGTGCTGGGCACGGTGCCGGAGACCCCGGTGGTGCTCCACAAGATCATGGTTCCCCCCAACCTGAAGGGCACCTTGAAGTCCGTGATTCCAAAGGGCATGTACAACGTGAAGACCACCGTGGCTGTGCTGGTGAAGGAGGACGGGACAGAGGTGCCCCTCGGCATGAGCCAGCGCTGGCCGGTGCGCGTTGGACGCCCGTACAAGCACAAATATCCCCCCACACGGCCCCTGTCCTCCGGACAGCGGATCGTGGACACGTTCTTCCCTGTGGCCAAGGGCGGCACCGCCGCTATCCCGGGGCCCTTCGGCTCCGGCAAGACGGTGATGCAGCACGCCCTGGCCAAGTGGTCTGACGTGGACATCGTGGTCTATATCGGCTGCGGCGAGCGCGGCAACGAGATGACAGACGTGCTCCGGGAGTTCCCCGAGCTGGTGGACCCCAGAACCGGCGAGTCCCTGATGAAGCGGACCGTGCTCATCGCCAACACCTCCGACATGCCGGTGGCCGCCCGTGAGGCCTCCATCTACACCGGCATCACCATCGCGGAGTACTTCCGGGACATGGGCTATGATGTGGCGGTCATCGCAGACTCCACCTCCCGCTGGGCCGAGGCCCTGCGTGAGATGTCCGGCCGTCTCGAGGAGATGCCCGGCGAGGAAGGCTATCCCGCATACCTCTCCAGCCGTCTGGCCCAGTTCTACGAGCGGGCCGGCTCCGTGTCCTGTCTGGGCACCGAGGACCGCACCGGCTCCCTCACCGCAGTGGGCGCCGTGTCTCCTCCCGGCGGCGACCTCTCTGAGCCGGTGTCTCAGGGCACCATGCGCATCGTGAAGGTGTTCTGGGCTCTGGACGCCTCCCTGGCATACCGCCGTCACTTCCCGGCCATCAACTGGCTCACCTCGTACTCCCTGTATCTGGACTCCCTGAAGCCCTGGTTTGACGAGAATCTGGGCAAGGACTTCCTGAAGAACCGGGAGAAGGCCATGAGCATCCTCCAGAGCGAGGCCAGCCTCAACGAGATCGTACAGCTGGTAGGCAAAGACTCCCTGTCCCCGGCGGACCAGCTCACCCTGGAGACCGCCCGTATGGTCCGGGAGGACTTCCTGCAGCAAAACTCCTTTGTGGATGTGGACTCCTTCTCTGAGTACGACAGGCAGGAGAAGCTGCTGGCCATCATCCTCGACTACGACAAGCTCTGCCGGGACGCCATTGAGAAGGGCGCCCCTGCAGCCAAGCTCTTTGAGATCCCCTCCAGAGAGCGGATCGGCCGTGCCAAGAGCGTGCCGGCAGACCAATATGTTTCCGCCTATGCGGACATCAGCGCATCCATGGAGCGGGAGATCGCCGCAGCGGTGGAAAAGGCAGGTGAGGAGCTGTGATTAAGGAATACAGAACCATCCAGGAGATCGTGTCTCCTCTGATGATCGTGAAAATGGTGGAGAACGTCACCTACGATGAACTGGTGGAAGTGGAGCTGCCGGACGGCGGCATCCGCCGGGGCAAAGTGCTGGAGGTAAACGGAGACACCGCAGTGGTGCAGCTCTTCGAGTCCGCCGCCGGCATCAACCTGGCCCAGTCCAAGGTGCGCTTTTTGGGCCACCCCCTGCAGCTGGGCGTGTCCGGCGACATGCTGGGCCGGGTCTTCAACGGCATGGGCGTGCCCATCGACGGCGGCCCTGCCATCCTGGCGGAGGAGTACCGGGACATCAACGGCCTCCCCATGAACCCCGCCGCCCGGGACTACCCCAACGAGTTCATCCAGACCGGCATCTCTACCATCGACGGCCTGAACACCCTGGTCCGCGGCCAGAAGCTCCCCATCTTCTCCGGCTCCGGTCTGCCTCACGCCAACCTGGCCGCCCAGATCGCCCGGCAGGCGAGGGTGCTGGGCGATGACGCCGGCAACTTCGCCGTGGTCTTCGCCGCCATCGGCATCACCTTCGAGGAGTCTGAGTTCTTCGTGCAGGAGTTCCGCCGCACCGGCGCCATCGACCGCACGGTCCTGTTCACAAACCTCGCCAACGACCCCGCCGTAGAGCGTATCTCCACGCCCCGTATGGCCCTCACCGCCGCAGAGTACCTGGCCTTTGAGAAGGACATGCATGTGCTGGTCATCCTCACGGATATCACCAACTACGCCGAGGCCCTCCGTGAGGTGTCCGCGGCCAAGAAAGAGGTCCCCGGACGCCGTGGCTTCCCCGGATACCTGTCCACGGACCTTGCC
>CANQII010000281.1 GCA_947623875.1 uncultured Oscillospiraceae bacterium | reverse complement strand
TGAAGTCCTACATCAAACAGTGCCGGGAGACCTACGGCATGACGCCCTCCGAGTACCGCCGGGCCATGCGGGGCGAGTCCTGAAAAGACAATACAAGCGAGAGTGAGCACCTGTCTTGCGCCGAAGCGGCACAAGACGGGTGCTCTATTGCTGGGATGCGGGGGCGGCTGCACAGGCTGTGTGATTGTGATGATACGTTTTGCCCAAAATATATATGTTATTTATAAAATTGCAATTTAAGTCATCAATTGTAATACTTGCTTTCTGTGCTATACTGATACTTGACAATGTGTGATCAATGAAAGGGGGTGTGCCAATGACAGCGAGAACAAGAGATCTGGTGGAATATATCGTTTTCTGTGTGGGTGAGTTTGCGGACAGGCATGCGCTTGCGCGGAGTGATGCTTACCGGTATCTGTGTCAGTACCAGGGAATTCAGTTTGTGCAAGAATGCTATGATGATTTGCACATGATCTCTTTCTTCGACGCTGTGGATTTCATGACCACCTATTGCCGAAAAAGGGGAGGTTGTCTTGAATGAGGCTGTATCACGGATCCAACCTTGAGATCAGCCAGGTTGATCTCTCCCTGTGCCTTCCATACAAGGATCTTGGGCCTGGTTTTTACACCACAGACTCGGTAGAACAGGCACGGCAGATAGCCTGCACCCGCACGAGGTCTGAGGGATTCGGCATCCCAACGGTTACCGTTTTTGAGGCCCCTGATGATTTGCTGCAGCTCCCCAACTTGCGGTGCCGGGTGTTCGGATCTCATCCCGGGCCGGAGTGGGCTGTTTTTGTCCGGAACAACCGTGATCGCGATTTGATCGAGATTGCTGATGCCGAATGCAATCAGGAATGTAAGTACGATGCCGTTGCAGGGCCTGTACTGGATGATTCTATCGCCGCATTGCTCAGTTCCTTTGAGCATGGGGCCGTTCATGCAGACAGTTTGGCGGCGGAGCTCACTTTTGTGCGCCAGACCAAACAGATCTCTTTCCACACAGAGAAAGCCTTGCGTTACCTCCGGAAGGTAGGTGTTCTTCTGTGACGAAACAGCAACAGCTGCTGGTGGATTTTATCACCATGGATCTAATCCGCTTCCTGATGGAGGACTACGGTCTTTCCATGGAAGATGCCATGGACCGCGTCTATTACTCGAATGCCTTTTCCAAGATCACAGATCCAGAGACCGGCCTCTATCTCTATGGGTCCGCGCATGTATATGAAAGGTTCAAAGGGGAGCTCACCAAAGGTCTAACCGCCGCGCCAACTGCAGGATAGGTGCGTGCCAGAATGTTATGCGGTGCCTTGCTGTTTGAAGCACCGCATCCTTTTATCCCCAATGGCTGCCCTGATCGTGTTCTGCAACCGGGTAGAGATATCGCTGCCCTGACTGGGGCAGTGAGGACTTCGTGTGCGGATTTGCCGCTCCATCGGGTTCCAGTATCCCGCTTTTGGCCCGCTCTACGGAGCGTTTGTTGCCTTTTGGGCCGCATTGCGCTAGGATGGGGCCGGGAGGTGGTCTCATGGACAGCCAAAAGACAGGTCAGCTGATCGCCCAGCGCCGGAAGGAGCTGGGATGGACCCAGAAGGAACTGGGGGAGAAACTGCACGTATCAGACCGGGCGGTTTCCAAGTGGGAACGTGCAGCCGGATTTCCGGACGTATCAATGCTGGAACCGCTGGCAGATGCCCTGGGTCTCTCCGTGCTGGAACTGCTCAACGGGGAGCGAATGAAGCAGGAGGAGATTCCGCCGGCGGAGACAGAGCGTGCGGCCCGGAGTGCGGTGCAGCAGCTGGGAGAGCGGCTGCGGCGGGGAATGGTCCGGTACCGTGCGGCGGTATGCATCCTTGCAGCTCTGCTCCTGCTGGCTGTGGGGAACTACCTGTGGCGGGCATATGGGGACTGGCCTGTGATGCACTACGAGGAGCAGGAGGTGTCCATCGGTGAGGCGGTGAAGGCCGTTCCCTTTGTGGTGATCACCGGTGATGAATTCCGCCTGGCCCGGGAGATCGCAGAGGATCCAGCGATTTGCGCCGCGGCTGAGCACGCGGGATCGGAATGGCAGGAGATCTCAGAGGAACTGATTGCCCCATACTGGGACCTGCTCCAGATTGAAGGGGAACCTGCCGCCTATTCGGAGGCTGTGTTGACGCAGTACAGCCTCTGCCTGGACTACAGCGCCGGTATGCGCCGCTGTATCCTGGAGATCGCATGGGACGGCACGGTGCGCAAGATCTCTGTGGTCTATGCGGGGGATGGCCGGGTTGGCACCAAGGGACCGGTGGTGATCAGCGAGAACAACGAACACTTCCGCATCGGCAAGGCGGAAAACGGAGATCTGTATCGAGCGTGAAAAGAGTGCAGCAGACAGCGCCTGGGGCAGAGGCCCCAGGCGCTGCATCGTACCCGGCGTTTGGGCAGAGAAAAAGCGAACATTGCGTGCCCGAAAGCGAACATTGGGGACCTGAAACCGAACATTCGCCATGTCCGATGGCGCAATCCAAAGCTGTTGGAACACATTGCAGGCTGCATGTTGCCTGCAAGGCTGCACGGTATCCAGGCCAGAGAGCATTCGAGTACTTTCTACCTGTTGCAAGTGCTGATTTTTGCCGATTTCCTGCATTTCTCTTGACAAATCTCACTCATTGCATTATTCTGACAGTCATGGAAAACGGCCTGGCGGGGATCCGCTGTCCCATGATCTCGATGGGGTTCGGGGGGAGAGCGGAGAGACTGCCGGGCATTTTCTTTTTCCTGCCTGAGACCGTATCTACAAATAGGAGGCGTTCGGCATGCAAAGACGGATTCCGCGATGGTGCTCTCTGGTGGCCATGCTTCTGGTGCTGGCGATGGTGACTGGAGGGTGCGGAAGTGCTCCAAAAAACACCTATGCCCTTACCGTTACTGCAGACAAAGACACCGTTTCCCTGGGGGACACCGTAATCCTCAGAGCGGCGCTCACCAAGAACGGGGAGGCCATCTCTGTAGAGGAGGGCGGATCTCTCGCCTTTACTGGAGACAACCAAGCCGAGCATGCAGACGGCAACGGCGATGCCGTGGTAACCCCAGGAGACAGCCAGACGGCGGCGGTTACCGTGCCAACTGCCGGCACCTATTACATCGCCGTGCGCTATACCGTGAACCAGGAGGAGAAGGCTGTGGCCTATGCGAAGATCACAGTAGTTGCGGCTGCGGAACCCACTCCGGAGTCCACTGAGCCCCCAACTGCCCCGGACAGCTATGCCGTCTCCATCACCCCAGGTGAGGTGGATGCCATCCCGGGAGATTCCCTCTCCTTTACCGCTGCTATCACTAAAAACGGGGAAGAGGTGCCCATTGAGGACGGCTGTGCCCTCTGGTTCTGGGCGGACTGCTGGAACGACCACACAGACGGCAACCCGGACGCCCAGGTGAACGCAGACGGGGAGGGCAAGTCCCTGAGTGCCACCGCGGTACTGCCCTCTGCTGGTACCTACTACATCGCTGCCGAGTATAAGCGGGGAGATGAGCAGCTGGCCATTGCCTATGCCACTGTCACGGTTACGAATGTGGAGGCACCGGAGCCCGTAGAAGCGGAGATCTTCGTAGACTACATCCCCGGCCTGGACGAGGACTTCATGTGGGGCGCGGACGTGTCCTCTCTCCTGGTGAACCTGAACGCCGGTGCCCGCTACTTCGATTTCGACGGCAACTCCCTGGGAGACACCGTGGAGGAACAGGGTGCAGGCTTTATGAAGCTGCTGAAAGAGGCCGGATACAATTGGATCAGGCTGCGGATCTGGAACGATCCCTATGACGCCAACGGTAAGGGCTACGGCGGCGGCAACAACGACCTCCAGACTGCCGTTACCCTGGGCAAGTGGGCCACCGATGCAGGCCTTCGGGTCTTGATCGACTTCCACTACTCGGACTTCTGGGCGGATCCCAGCAAACAGCAGCTGCCGAAAGCCTGGAAAGGCCTTCCCTTCGATGAATTAAAGACCGCCCTCGGCACCTTCACCGAGGAGAGCCTCCAGACCCTCCAGGATGCCGGGGTAGACGTGGGCATGGTCCAGGTGGGCAATGAGACCACCGGTTGGATGTGCGAACAGGACTGGGAACACACCATGGAGCTCTTCAAGGTGGGCTCTGCTGCCGTGCGGAAGATTGCCCCGGATGCACTGGTGGCGCTGCACTTTACCACCCCGGAGTATGAGGGACGGTATGCGGGCTATGCCAGAGATCTGGATGCCGCCGGCGTAGACTACGATGTCTTTGCCAGCTCGTACTATCCCAAGATGCACGGCACCATTGAAAACCTGGTGTCTGTGCTGGGCCGGGTGGCCAACACCTACGG
>CANQII010000280.1 GCA_947623875.1 uncultured Oscillospiraceae bacterium | reverse complement strand
GGCCGCTTAGTAAGATCCTCTTTGTCTGGCTGCAAGTCTCGCTTCTTTCTGCTCTTTGGTTTACCTACCGTACTGAGTATTTTTGCCCAGGGACTGGTTCATTGCCCCTATTTTTGACTAGATCGGACACTTTAGCGCACTAAAGAATCCTCTTGAGAGGTAAGCGACCGCACAGGTCGAACTTTTTTGGCTTACTGGAAGGAGACCGGCTTGCCCGCGATATCGGTGAAGCGACTGTCCTCCGGGGAGGGCTCGGACAGGCTGAAGTACATCTTCGCCGCCTTGGTGGTGCCGTAGTCCCGGTTGCTGCCGGTCTTCTGCACCTTGTTGAAGGCCTCCCGGAACATGGCGTTGTGGGCCTCCTCCCGGTTCAGAAGGAAGTCTATGGTCTCCCGGACCTTCTTGTCCTGGATGATCCGATAGAGGTACTCGTACACCACTTTGGCCCGCTGCTCCGAGGCGATGTTGCTGAGAAGGTCTGCGCAGAGGTCTCCCGTTACGGACACGTAGTCTGCCGTCCAGGAGTACCCAGAGGCGTTGATAAGCCCCGGGTTCAGGCCCAGCAGGACATGGGTCTGGATCTCACCTGCCGGCACGGACATGGGGCTCAGCTCGTGGCCGTTCAGGAGCGTAATGGTCTCCGCCACCATCTCCATGTGGCCCAGTTCCTCCGCAGCGATGTCCAGAAACAGGTCCTTGATCTCCTTGTCCTGGATCCGCATGCTCTGGGACAGATACTGCAGGGCTGATTTCAGTTCCCCGTTGGCCCCGCCCAGCTGCTCCTGGAGCAGGGCGGCGTACTGGGGATTGGCCTTCTCTACGGCCACTGGATGGAAGAGCTGTTTTTCATGTTTGAACACGGATATCCCGCCTTTCCTGGTGGATATTGTCTCCCGGATGGGGAGAAATATGCGCCGGCAGGCGGGTGTTTTGCGGTTCCGGATGGGCCGGCTTCGAGGACTTGCGGTGAGGCCTGCCCCTCGGGGTTGTGAATCATACTGGTCGTTTTCCCAGGGGATCTCCCGGCTTCTATCCTCTGCCCGCCAGGTACTGGCGAACTGTCTTGCAGAGCGCGTCTATCTGCATGTCCGCAGGCGGCGGTGCGGCATCGATCCACTGTATCCAGCTGAGATGGGGCTGGACATCCGCTGCCATGATGTCATCTGCGATGTGGAAGGCAATCGCACTCACGTTTTCACCCTGCAGCTGGCGACTTGAGACAGTCCTGATCTGGCTGCGTACTACGGGAGACTCCAAGGCGGGCTTGTTCAAGATCAGCAGAAAGACCCTGCAGGATGCGGCGGCCTGGCTGAGCTTGTCCGCCGTGAGCGGCTCACCGTTCCGGTTTGCGTACCAGCAGCGGATGCCTGCCTTCTCCAAGCGTCTCGTGATGGTCTCTGCGAACCAGAGCGACGTGAGCGGATGATAGCCGATTACCACATCCGGTTTTTGGGCATTTCCCTGGACTGCAGGCTGCCGGCCAAGGTGCTTGGCGATCCGCGCACAGAGCGCGTCTATGTGCTTGTCCATAGGCGGCGTTGTGGCATCGATCCAGTGCAGCCGGCCCAGATAGTACTGGGCGTCATCGGAAATGCCATCGTTGGCGATGTGGAAGGGGATGATGCTGAAGTCCTCCCCCTTGGTGAGCCGCTTCGTGGCGAGGTCTATCTCGTTGAGCACATGGGGAGACTCCGAAGAGGACTTGTTCAGAATGAGCAGAAAGACCTTGCAGGATGCGATGGCACGGGCAATGGTCCCGGCATAGGAGCCCTCGGTGTCTCGGGGTGCGTACCAGCAACGGATACCCGCACCCTCCAGACGGCTCGCGATTGCCTCTACGATGGGGAGCGAGGAACTTGTATGGTGGCTGATAAATACGTCTATGTCCATATATCCTCCTTGTGCCTTGCAGGGGCTATGGGAGTTTTGTGTGCTCCGGGGTTTCATACGGCATTATAGCTTCTGGCGGGTGGGGCGGTCAAGGAGAAATTCCCTAAAATATCCTTTTCTCTGCAGGCGGTGTAAAGAAAACGATGTATCCGTGCAAGCTATCGAAAATACTGAACAGGATGAAAGAGCGGGGAACCGATGCGCTGTTGACCTGCCATCTGGAATTCTGTATAATCTGGCTGATAAAAGACAATGGGCTGCTGTGCTGGCAGCCGGAGAGGAGTTTGAATCAAGATGTATGAAGCGGCGAAAGACAGATATCACAGCATGCCGTACCGGCGTTGCGGGAACAGCGGGCTGAAATTGCCAGCGGTGTCCCTGGGCCTCTGGCACAACTTTGGGGACACCGGGAACTACGAGAACATGAAGGCCATGTGCTGCACCGCCTTCGATGCCGGCATCACCCATTTCGACCTCGCCAACAACTACGGCCCGGAGGCGGGCAGCGCGGAGCGGAACTTCGGCCGCATCCTCCGGGAGGAGCTGGCGTCCTACCGGGATGAGATCATTGTCTCCACCAAGGCCGGCTATGGCATGTGGGAGGGCCCATATGGAGACGGGGGCAGCCGGAAGTATCTCATCGCCAGCCTGGACCAGAGCCTCCAGCGCCTGGGCCTGCCCTACGTGGATCTCTTCTACCACCACCGCCCGGATGGGGAGACCCCTCTGGAGGAGATTATGCTGGCCTTGGAGCAGATCGTGCGCTCTGGCAAAGCCCTCTATGTGGGCCTCTCCAACTATGACGGATCGCTCCTGGCCCAGGCTGCCGCCATCCTGCAGGAGCTCCATGTGCCCTTTGTGATCAACCAGAACAGCTACTCCATCTTCAACCGGACCATCGAGAAGAACGGACTGAAGGACACCTCGGCGAAGTTGGGGAAGGGGATCATCACCTTCTGCCCCCTGGACCAGGGAATCCTCACAGACCGGTATCTCAAGGGCATCCCGGCAGACAGCCGCATCCGGACAGACGGACGGTTTCTCAACGAGAGCGCCATCGGGGAGAAGAAGTTGGAACAGGTGCGGAAATTGAATGACATCGCCCAGCGCCGGGGACAGACCTTAGCCCAGATGGCTCTCGCCTGGATTCTCCAGAATCCTGCCATTACCAGCGTGCTCACCGGGGCCTCCCGGCCCTCCCAGATTCTGGACAACGTGAAGGCGGTGGAGAATCTCACTTTTACCTCAGAGGAACTTGCGGAGATCGATGCCATCGCCCTGGGATAAGCCCAGATCCATATCGCAGACAACAGAGTGCTCCCCAGCCCCGGAGATCCGGGGCTGGGGAGCAGTTTGGTTTATCGAGGTTATTGCCTGGGCTTGGGCAGGCTGTATGCCGGGTTGGGGACGTCCACCTTGCGGATGACGCTCTCATCCAGGAAACTGCCTGCCTGGGCGGTGAGATGGGTCTTGCCGGCGATGGGGACATCGAAATAGAAGAAGTGGTCTGGAGCTGTCTGCTTTCCCAGGGAGACGCCCTACGCATCACCTTATCAACACTAAAAAATACCGAAATTCCGCACTTTTTCAAATGCTGAATTTCACCTCAATACCTGTTTCATCGGATATAAGCACGACATCAATCATCGCTGCCGCTATATCGTGCTTCTCCTGCACCGTAAGCTTATCCCACTGCTTCATAGGTTCTTCCAAAGGCTTTGTGTCGATCGCCTTACGCTTACGGCACATAGTCTGCATTTTTTTATCAAGCTCCGACTTCTGTTCGTGCAGGGCGCTCACACGCTTCTGAATGTAGTCAAAGAGTACGCTGTCCGCATCAGCGAGCTTTTCCATGAGCTTCTGTATCTCGCTGTCAATGCGAATGATCTCCGTCTTGATACTCTCCGTTTCGGTGTCGGGCTTGCTGTCCTCACGCTTTGCGATTTTGAGCTGTTCGATACGCTTCTGCATTTCTTTCAGCACAGCGTCCTCGACCTGTCTCGGCTTTAACTGAATGGGCGGAGTGGGACAGCCGTTCAGCGTGAACTTGCCGTAGTCGATGAAACGATGATACACCACACCTTTTCTGTTGGCACAGTGATTGAAGTGCATCGCATAGCCACAGCAGGCACATTTCACCATACCCACAAGCCAAGAGTTCATAGCCTTGCCGTTTGTCGGGAACTTGCTTTGGTGCGACTTCCTGTCCTGCACTCTCAGCCATGTTTCCGCAGGCACAAGCCCTTCATGGTAGGCTACCTTGACGAAATGCGTATCATCAAGCCCAGCGTGGACAAACAAGCCGTGAATGCCGTCATAGGCTTCGATCTCATCAAGCATTTCATATCCTTTGGAAAGAAAATAGCGGTAGACCTCTTTATCAGCCCTCACATACAGCGGATTTTCAAGAATACGGCTCAGGTGCGATCTGTCAAGATTGGAAATGCCTGTTTTCGTGCGTGGTGT
>CANQII010000279.1 GCA_947623875.1 uncultured Oscillospiraceae bacterium | reverse complement strand
GTGAGGGCATAGCCCAGACCCATCAGCACGCCGCCCTCAATCTGTCCCTGGATGGAGGTGGGGTTCACCACCTTGCCGGAGTCATGGGCGGCCCAGACCTCTCGGACCTTTCCGTTGTCGTCCAGAATCACCACATGGGTGGCAAAGCCGTACGCCACATGGCTCTTGGGGTTGGGCTTGTCTGCCCCCAGTTTGTCTGTGGGGTCGAAGAACTCGGCGAAAAACTCCCTGTCCTGCAGAGCGTTCAGGTCTCCATTCACTTCGTCCATAGCTTTCTTCAGGTCTGCGGCCGCCATCCGCACCGCCTCGCCGGTGATCAAGGTCTGCCGGGAGCCGGAGGTGGTGCCGGAGTCCGGGGCCAGCTCGGAGTTGGACCCCATGTTCCGGATGCTGGAGAGAGGCAGCCCCGTGGTCTCCGCCAGGATCTGCAGGAACACGGTGGCGCAGCCCTGGCCGATGTCTGATGCCGCGGAATAGAGCTCCACGATACCATCCCGGACGATGAGCTTGCACCGGCCCTTGTCCGGCAGGCCTACGCCCACGCCGGCGTTCTTCATTGCGCAGGCGATGCCCGCCCGGCCGGGATGGGCATCGTAGGCGTCCTTCACCGCCAGCAGCGTCTCCTTCAAGGCGGTGGAACTGTCTGCGATCTGGCCGTTGGGCAGGGCCTTCCCCGGCTCGATGGCGTTGCGGTACCGGATCTCCCAGGGGGAGATGCCCACCTTCTCCGCCAGAAGGTTGATGTTGGACTCCAGGGCGAACTCGCTCTGGCACACCCCGAACCCCCGGAAGGCCCCGGCAGGCGGGTTGTTGGTGTACCAGCCATAGCCCCGGATGTCTGTGTTCTGGTAGCAGTAGGGGCCCACAGAGTGGGTGCAGGCACGCTCCAATACCGGGCCGCAAAGGGAGGCGTAGGCGCCGGTATCAAAATGGATCTCGCAGTCCAGGGCGGTGAAGATGCCGTTTTCATCGCAGCCCAGGGTGAATGTGCCGTCCATGGCGTGGCGCTTGGGGTGGAACCGGATGGACTCCTGCCGGGTGAGCTTCACCTTCACCGGACACTCCACTTTCAAGGCCGCCAGAGCCGCCAGGTGCTGGACGGACACGTCCTCCTTGCCGCCGAAGCCGCCACCCACCAGCTTGTTCTCCACCACGATCTTCTCCTGGGGCCAGCCCAGCATGATGGAGATCTCATGGCGGGTGTCGTAGACGCCCTGGTCTGAGGTGTACACCTTCACCCCGTCCTTGTACGGGAAGGCCACGGCGCACTCCGGCTCCAGGAAGGCGTGCTCCGTGAAGGGCGTGGTATAGCGTTGGGTAACCACATACTTGGAGTTGGCCAAGGCGGTCTTGGCGTCTCCCCGAGTGACGTGCCGCTGCTGGCAGAGGTTCCCCGGGGCGTGGGCGTGGATCTGAGGTGCCCCCTCCGCCTTGGCCTCCTGGTAGTTCCGGATGGGCTCCAGGGGCTCATATTGGATCTTCACGAGACCCTTGGCCTGCTTCAGCACTGCCTCGTTTTCAGCGATCACAAGGCAAATGGCATCCCCCACACAGCGGGTGATGTCCCCCTTGGCGATCATCACATCCCAGTCCTGCTGGAGATGGCCCACCTTGTTGTGGGGGACGTCCTCTGCGGTGAGTACGGCCAGTACGCCGGGCAGCGCCAATGCCTCTGTGGCATCGATGTCCAGGATCCGGGCCCGGGGATATTCGGAGCGGACGGCAGAGCCGTACACCATGCCGTCCATCTCGATGTCGTCGCAATAGACACCCTGGCCCAGCACCTTGTCCCGCACATCGATGCGGAAGGCCCGGTCTCCCACGCCGTACTGATCGCCTTTCTCCAGTTCAGGGTCTATCTCCGCCTCTCCCCGGAGGATGGCGGCGGCAAGGGAGATGCCCTCGATGATCTTCTTGTAGCCGGTGCAGCGGCAGATGTTGCCCCGGATGGCCTTCTTGATCTCCTCCTCCGTGGGGTTGGGGTTGGTATCGATGAGAGCCTTGCCGGACACCACCATGCCGGGGATGCAGAACCCGCACTGGACGGCTCCCACCTTGCCGAAGGCGTACACAAAGGCCTCTTTCTCCCGGTCCGAGAGCCCCTCCACGGTGATGATGTGCTTGCCTGCCGCCCGCTTGGTGGAGAACACGCAGGAGCGCATGGGACGCCCGTCCATGATCACGGTGCAGGTGCCGCAGGCGCCTTCGCTGCACCCGTCCTTCACAGAGTGCAGGTGCAGGTCGTCCCGCAGGTAGCGGAGCAGCGGCTTGTCCTCAGAGGTGCGGCACAGCACGCCGTTTACGGTGAATTCAAAGACTTCGCTCATTCACTTCGTCTCCTTCCGATGGGTTCAATCCCGCCTGTATGGCGGGATTGAACCCAGAATCATAGTCCGGGATCAGCCCAGCAGATAGGGATAGTCCTGGTATACCGCCAGGATCAGGCGGCGCAGGGGATCGTAGAGGCCGCAGTTGGGATCTGCCACATCGTATTCCTGCACGCTGCCGGCAAAGCGCACCAGGGTGCGGCTGCCCTCCAGCCGGAGGAAGCCCTGGTTCTCGCTGTTCTCCAGGTCCTCGCGGCTCCAGAAGAGGGTGAACTTGTCCTTGTACGGCCGGCTGCTGTACGGGCAGAACACGGCGCAGTTGCCGCACTCGTTGCACATGCCGTCCACATGGATGATCTGGCGCTGGCGCATCCCCGGCACCCGCACGGGGACATTGGCCCGGTTGGGGCACACCTCGGTGCAGGTCTCGCACACCGTGGCGCAGCCGAGGCAGCGGATCTCGTCTG
The DNA here is from genome assembly GCA_947623875.1 of uncultured Oscillospiraceae bacterium. GTDB lineage: Bacteria > Bacillota > Clostridia > Oscillospirales > Oscillospiraceae > Enterenecus. The sequence continues at coordinate 1,588 of CANQII010000279.1, read as the reverse complement.
TCTCTTTGCAGTCCAGGCACAGGGTGCCCCGGGTGCTGAGGGGTTTCTGGTAGTCCGGGTTCACGTTGGCCTCGGTCCAGGTGTCCACCGGGAAGGGCTGGATTGCCTCGCAGGCCTTCATGGCGCCGGCGATGGCCTCCACCACCGTGCCGGGGCCCTTCTGGCCGTCTCCCACCGCGTAGATGTGGGCCACGCTGGTCTCCATGGTCTTCTCAAACACCACGGGACGGCCTCTCCGGTCCACCTCGATGCCGTTGGATGTGTAGAGGCCGGTGTCCACCTTCTCGCCCACAGCGGAGATCACGGTGTCTGCCAGCACCTCCACGGTTCTGCCGGTATCCACCGGGGCCCGGCGCCCGGAGGCGTCCGGGGCGCCCAGCTCCATCACCTTGCAGGTGAGCACGCCGTCTTTCACACCCACCGGGGCCAGGAGATCCCGGAATTCCACCCCGTCCTCCAGGGCCATCTCCAGCTCCTCCTGGTCTGCGGGCATGTACCGGGTGGTGCGGCGGTATACGAGAGACACCTTCTCCACCCCGGGGATCCGCTTGGCTGCCCGGGCGGCGTCCATGGCGGTGTTGCCCCCGCCGATTACCGCCACATGGGCGCCCAGATGCAGGGAGGCGGGATCCTTCTTGGCCTTCTCCAGGAAGGCGATCACGTTCATCTCCTCGCCGTACTCCAGACCGGCGGCACCGGGCTGCCAGGCGCCGGTGGCCACGATCACATCGGTGTACACGTTGAGAAGAGCTTTCAGGTCTGTGATGCGGACATTGCAGTACACCTCCGCCCCCATGGCCTGCATGAGCTGCACGTCCTTGTCTATGGCCTCATGGGAGATGCGAAACTCCGGAATCACATGGCGCACGATGCCGCCGAGGGAGTCCTTTGCCTCAAAGATGGTGGTCTCTACGCCGGCCCTACCCAGGAAGTACGCCGCGGCGATGCCCGCCGGGCCGCCGCCCACGATGGCCACCTTCTTGCCGGGGACCTTGGGGGCTCTCTGCAGGGTGGGGAGCAGGGCCTCGAAGCCGCCCTCTGCCGCCTTCAGCTTCTGGTTCCGGATGTAGACGGAGTCCTCATAGTGGTTGCGCATGCACTTGTCCTGGCAGCGGTGGGAGCAGATGGTGCCGGTGATGAAGGGCAGCGGGTTGCGGGTGGTGATGATCCGCAGGGCCTTCTCATAGTCTCCCGCGTTCACCGCCATGAGGTACGCCGGGATGTCCTGCTGAATCGGACAGCCGCCTCGGCAAGGTGCGTGGAAGCAGTCTATCAGGGGGACCTTCTCCTCGCTCTTCCGGCTGGGGAGGGGCTTCATGGGTTTGCGCCAATAGGGATCGTTGGGGATAGCTGCCACGAGAGCCGCCGTCTTCTCCGGGTCCACCCCGGTCCAGGGGGCTGCGGGGATGTCCGCCAGAACCGCGTCGATCTGGGCCAGCCGCTGATACCCGCCGGGCTTCAGGATGGTGGTGGCGAGAGTGATGGGCCAGATGCCGGCATCGAAGAGGCCACGGATGGAGGCGGCGTCCGCACCGCCGGAGTACGAGATGCGAAGCTTGCCCTGGAATTCGTGGGTGAGCTTGTCTGC
>CANQII010000278.1 GCA_947623875.1 uncultured Oscillospiraceae bacterium | reverse complement strand
TAGAGCGCCACCTTGCCAAGGTGGAGGTAGCGAGTTCGAGCCTCGTCACTCGCTCCAAATTTTCTCTTCAAGCGGGGTTCTGTTTGGAAATACCAGTGCATATCGTACTGGTGTACGGCGCCATAGCCAAGTGGTAAGGCAAGGGTCTGCAAAATCCTCACCCCCAGTTCGAGTCTGGGTGGCGCCTCTTTCGAAAGAGCAGGCCGCAAGCCTGTTCTTTCTTATTCTTTATCCGGGTGTAGCGCAGCTGGTAGCGCGCTTGGTTCGGGACCAAGAGGCCGTGGGTTCAAATCCCGCCACTCGGACTTTCCCAGAGTGCTTGTCACTCTGGGATTTGTTTTTCTGAAGAGAGAATCCGGCCCGCTGGGAAAGCCAGACGGGGCCGGATTTTGCGTCTTGTCTTGCATCCGCTTTTCTTGTATCCATCGCGGGGTGTCAGTCAGAAAAAGCGTGTCCTTTTCCTGGCGTTTTGGTGGTTTTTCCGCTTGTTCTTGCCGGAATGATGTGCTATAAATTGCACGCCGTTCCGCGGGAGGTTCTCTCCGCAAACGGCCATTTTAGACCGTTCGTGTCGCGAAGATAGGAGTATGAGCGCACATGGAAAGGCGCAGGTCTGCCCATGAGATTGACATGACCCACGGCCCTCTGGCCGGGAAGCTGCTGCTGTTTGCCGTCCCGCTGATGCTGTCCAGCCTGTTGCAGCTGCTGTTCAACGCCGCCGACGTGGTGGTAGTGGGGCGGTACGCCGGCGATGCGGCCCTGGCGGCGGTGGGATCCACCACCTCCCTCATCAACCTGATGGTGAACATCTTCATCGGCTTGTCTGTGGGCGCCAACGTGGTGGTGGCCCTGGACCTGGGAGCAGGCAGGGAGGAGGAGGTCCGAAAAGATGTCCACACCTCTGTCACCCTGGCCCTCATCGGCGGCGTGCTGCTTACCGTTCTGGGCACCCTGCTGTCCCGGCAGATGCTGGTCTGGACCTCCTCTCCGGCAGACGTCATCGACCTGGCGGCCCTGTATCTGCGCATCTACTTTCTGGGAATGCCCGCCAATATGCTGTACAACTTCGGCGCCGCCGTCCTCCGGGCCCAGGGGGACACCCGGCGGCCCCTGTATATCCTCTTCGCCGCCGGCGTACTCAACGCCGGGCTGAACCTGTACTTCGTCATCGTCTGGCAGATGAGCGTGGCAGGGGTAGCCCTGGCCACCATCATCTCTCAGTACCTCTCTGCCGCTCTGATTCTTGCCTGCCTGATGCGGGACAAGGGGCTGCTGCGGCTGGATCTGAAGAGGCTGGGGCTGGACTGGAAGGTGGTAGGCCGCATCGCCCGGGTGGGTCTCCCCGCCGGCTTCCAGGGAATGGTGTTCTCCATCTCCAACGTGGTGATCCAGTCCTCCATCAACGCCTTTGACGACACCGCCATTGTGGCCGGCGCCGCCGCTGCTGCCAACATTGAGGGCTTCGTATACGTGTCCATGAATGCCTTCTATCAGACCTGCCTCACCTTCTCCAGCCAGAACTACGGCGCGGGAGAGACGAAGCGGGTGGACCGGACCTTGCTGCTGTGTCAGCTGTATGTGACTGTAACCGGCCTTGTGCTGGGCCAGCTTACCGTGGTATTCGGCCGCCAGCTGGCCTCCATCTATGCCCCCGGCGAGGAGGCTGTCATCACCCAGGCGGTGGCCCGGCTGCGCATCGTCAGCGGGACGTACTGCCTCTGCGGGATGATGGACACCATGGTGGGCGTGCTGCGGGGCATCGGCTACTCGGTGATCCCCATGGCGGTATCCATGGCGGGGGCCTGCGGCCTGCGGCTGGTGTGGGTGGCCACGGTGTTCCGGGTATTCCACACCCTCACCGTGCTGTACATCTCCTATCCTGTGAGCTGGGCCATCACGGCGCTGACCCATCTTGCCTTCTTCCTGGCAGTGCGCAAGCGGGCCTACGGCAAGGTCTCCAAGCCAGACACGCCAGTGGCGGCCGTGGATTTGAAAAAAGCTCCCGCCGCCTGAGACGCCTGCGCATTTCCCCCATATAACACAAGAGGGTCTCCCAGCAGGAGGCCCTCTTTTTCGGTTTCGTGATTGGCAGGGGAGCGCTTCAGGCGTTCTCGGACGGCTCTTCCGGCTCGTCCTTCTGGAGGGATTCCTCTTTCAGCTGCCGGAGATCTTCCACTGTAAAGTGATAGATCTTGTCGCAGAAGTTGCAGGTGAGCTCCGCGCCGCCCTGTTCCTGGATCATCTTCTCCAGCTCGGCGGAGCCCATGCTGATGAGCGCCCGCTCCACCCGCTCCCGGGAGCAGTAGCAGCGGTACTCGATGGGGGAGGTCTCCAGCACCTCTAGTTCAAAGTCTGAGAGCGCCTCCTGGAGCAGTTCCAGGGGGCCCATGCCGCTGTCCAGCCGGCTGCTCACCGCGCCCAGGCGGGCCACGCCGTTCTCCACGGAGGTGATGACGCTGCCGTCGGCGCCGGGGAGCAGCTGGATGAGATAGCCGCCGGCAGTTCGCACCGTCTGGTCCCGGTCGATGAGGACGCCCAGGGCACAGGCTGTGGGCACCTGCTCGCTCTCCACGTAGTAGGCGGCGATGTCCTCGGCGATCTCGCCGCTTACCAGCCGCACAGAGCCCACATAGGGCTCTTTCATATTCAGGTCCCGGATCACGGTGAGCTCGCCGTCCTTGCCCACGGCGCCGCCTACGTCCAGTTTGCCCACGGCCTTCCGGGGCAGGTCCACGCCGGGATTGGTCACGCAGCCCCGGACATTTCCCATGCTGTCTGACACCGCGATCACAGAGCCCAGGGGGCCGCCGCCGTTCAGCCTGAGGGTGACGGAGGCCTGCTCCTCTTTCATCACGTTGCCCATCATAGACGCCGCCATGAGCAGCCGTCCCAGGGCGGCGGTGGCGGTGGGGGAGGTGTGAAAGATCTCCCGGGCGTACTCCACCACGCCGCCGGCGGAGATGGCCATGGCCTTCACCGGGGCGTCTTTTGCCAGTATCCGTACAATCTGATCCATTGTCAGGCGTCCTTTCGCGCAGAAATAAAAATCCGCATGTCCTTGTCCCGGGGCTTTCCCATGGTGAGGCAGCCGTAAAGGGAAATCCCTTGAAAGCCGGCCTGCTGCAGCCATTGGGTGAGCACCTCTGGCAGCCAGAGGTGTTCCTCGTGCCACTCCTCCATCCGCCGCCAGAGATCGCCCTTTTCCCGGACAAAGAGGTCCAGCTGATAGGTGCACACCGTCTGCTTCCGCCGCAGCTCGCTCTGCCAGATGCAGTAGAGGTCCTCGTCCTCATCCGTGTTGATCTGCCCTTCTGCGCTGGTGAAGGCCAGCGGCGTCTTGACGTCAAAGAGGAAGAGCCCGCCGGGCACCAGCGCCTGGTAGACGCTTTGGAAGGTGCTCTGCACCCCCGCCGGGGTCATGAGGTAGTTGAGACTGTCCAGGCAGCACAATGCCGCATCCACCGGCTCTGGCAGGCGGATGCGCCGCATGTCCGCTGAGACGAGAAACACATCCAGATCCGCGCACTTCTCCTGGGCCACAGACAGCATGTCCGTGGAGAGGTCGGCGCCGATCACATGGTAGCCCCTCTGGGCCAGTTCACAGGCCAGGCTTCCCGTGCCGCAGCCCAGATCCAGCACGGAGGAGATGGGCTGCTTGCTCTTTGCGAAATGCCGCTGGATGTAGTCCGCCCACTTGCCGTAGTTCACGTCCTGGGTGAGACGGTCGTAATAGGAGGCCAGTACGGTGTAGGCCTCGCCGCTTGTCTCTGGTTCCATCCGGGGTCGCTACTCCTTCAGTTTGGCCAGCACAGCGGAATAGCCGCCGGCGCCGTACTGCAGGGCTCGGTTCACCCGGCTGATGGTGGCACTGGAGGCCCCAGTGCGCTGGAGAATATCGTTATAGATCAAACCCTCGTCCAGGAACTGCGCCACTTCCAGGCGCTGCGCCATGGCCCGAAGTTCTGATACGGTACAAAGGTCCTCAAAAAAGCTTTGGCACTCCTCTACGGACTCCAGGGAGACAATTGCCTTGTAGAGAAGTGCATGGCTGCGCTCGTCATTGATCATGGAACCGCCCTCCTTCAGTGGGCCCCATTCTATCACTACAGTGAGCTAAAGTAAAGCATATTTTCTTTTCACCGGCAAAGTTTGGATTTTGTCCACATTTGTTGCATTCTTCGAAAGAGGTCCGAGTCCAAAAGACGATTTCAGCCAGTTCAAGGCAGAAGCTGGAAGATTCCGAATTTCCCAAAACAGGGGGAGAAAATCCCGGTTTTTGCAGAGAAATTTGCAAGAAAGGGTTGCACAAGCGGCCATTTCTGCATATAATGTGGGCTGCTGCAGGGGCATGCCTGTCCCTCGGCTGGATGGATCGGAAAAGGCAGACCG
>CANQII010000277.1 GCA_947623875.1 uncultured Oscillospiraceae bacterium | reverse complement strand
AAGGCGATGTGCTCACCGTAGCCCAGATCGCCGGGATTATGGGGGCCAAGCGCACCCCGGATGTGATCCCCATGTGTCACCCGGTGCTGCTCACCGGGACGGATCTGTCTCTCTCCCTGCGGGAGGAGACCCACACCGTGGAGATCCGGGCCACCGTGTCCTGCGCAGGCAAGACCGGGGTGGAGATGGAGGCCCTCACCGCCGCCTCCATCGCCGCCCTCACCGTCTACGACATGTGCAAGGCGGTCCAGCGGGATATCGTGATCACGGACATCCGCCTGCTCTCCAAGAGCGGCGGGGTCCACGGAGACTACACTTGGAAAGGGGAAGATTGACATGCACACCGCAGCGGTAATCACCGTGAGCGACCGGTGCTATGCTGGCACCGCCACAGACACCAGCGGTCCAGGGCTCTGCCAGCTGCTCCAGGACAACGGGTACCAGATCGTATACACCGCTCTGGTGCCGGATGAGAAGGACCGGATTCAGAAGGAACTGCTCCGCTGCACGGATGAGTTGGGGGCCCACCTGGTGCTCACCACAGGAGGCACCGGCTTCTCCCCCCGGGATGTGACGCCGGAGGCCACAAGAACCGTATTGGCCCGGGAGGTGCCGGGGATTCCGGAGGCCATGCGGGCGGAGAGCATGCGCATCACCCCCAGAGGCTGCCTCTCCCGGGAGATCGCCGGCATTCGGGGAAATACCCTCATCATCAACCTGCCGGGGAGCAAGAAGGCCTCTCAGGAGAACTTGCTGGCTGTATTGCCCGCCCTGGGCCACGGTCTGGACACCCTCACCGGCACCGGCTCGGCGGACCACGGCCCCCCGGAGAAGAAGTTCGCCCCCTCAGCGGACGCCTGGCTCCGGGAGGCAAAGGCAGCCTGTGCCGGCAAGGCGGGGATGTTTCTCCTCCACAACGGTGTGGTCCGGGAGACCGCCCGGGCCACCGTGCGGGAGGGCCGGACGGGCCTGCCGCCTGTGTCCTCCCTGGTGCTGCAGGTGGACCGGAAAAAGGCGGAGGAAGCGGCAGAGGAGGCCCGCAAGCTGCCCGGGATCTGCTATGTCCGCACCTGGCTGAACGACGGCCCCCTCTCGGTGGGGGACGACATCATGCTGGTGCTGGTGGCGGGAGACACCCGTCCCCATACGGTGGCGGCACTGGAGCACCTGGTGGGCCGGCTGAAGGCGGAGTGCGTCTCGGAGCGGGAGATCTACCAGTAGGACGAAACGAAGCATTGCAAGAGCCAGCCGGCGTCCGGCTGGCTCTTGCGCTTGCATGGAAAACGATGTGTAGATTCCTGTAGAATTTTGGCTGTTTCTGTGGTATTCTGTACCCAAGAACGCATTCCGCCCGGGAGAGGAGCGATATCCTATGGACAGACGAAACGACCCGTCTCAGAACTATGCCCTATCGGTGGCCAAACTGCTGTGTGAGAGTCCCTCGTTTCAGGCGGGAGGCTGGGAGGTCTACATCCAGATCCCCTTCTGGTGCATGGAGTTCTCCTCCCCCAACCAGCTCCACGCCCCCTATACCGGCAAATCCGAGAATGAGGGCATTTTGGATCTGCTGGTCTGCCAGGAGGGAAAGACGGTGCTGGGGGTCTCCTTCAACGCCTACGATGGCTATGAGATCATCCTCCCTGGGCTTCCTACGCTGGAATTGCCCCCTGCCGGCTATCCCTCTGCCACCCTCCACCCGGAGTTGTTCCCCCAGATCTTAGATGATATGTACTTCTCCGCCGGGGCGGTTGTGGACGCCCTCCAGATCCACGCAGAAGAGCCCCGCACCCGCCCGTTTCACCCCTGGGACGGAGGCACCTATCTGGCGGACCCCGCTGCGGCGGAGGACCGGCTGCAGCGGCTCCACCTCATCCAGGACGGCATGCCCACCGCCTTCGGCGCCGCCTGCGGTCTCTTCCGCCAGGTCCTCCCGAAAGCGGTGCGCTGGGTGTTCCACCCCGCCAGCCGCTCCATGGTCCTGTCCATGCTGCTGGGCCTGGGCCGGACGACCCGGGTGGAGACCATCCCACTGGCGGTGCGCAAGGCGCGGCTGGCGGTGGGGCTGCCCACAGACAACAACGCCAGGGCAGATCTCGCCCGCGCCTACGGGGATCTGCTGCAGATGAACATCGATCAGCTCTGCTCCCGGCACAAGGAAGCCAATCCGAAAGACCTGAAAGCGTCCGCAGCGGATGCGCGGCAGGTGCTGCACCTGCCCGCATCTACCGCGGAGCCCACCCTATGGGATCTTCTGAACCTGCTGCACGGTCTCCGGCTCCACTACGCCGCCGGAGGCGATCCAGTACACACCGTCTTCGATAACCTGATTCTTCCCCTGCTGCGCTGTTTTCTTCCCCTGAATGTCCACGCCTCGGGCATCACATCCTCCGCCATGCCGCCGGAGCCCAAGATCGAACCGCCCCCGCCGGCAGAGGAGGACGGGCCGGTTTCTCTGGAGCAGCGGCTGCGCCGGTTCCATCAGGAGAGCAGTCTCATCCGGCAGTTCAGCGAGATGCCCCTTCTCTCATACTGCTCCGCTCTCTGCGCCTACACCGGCACCCTGTACCCCCTATGGCTGGGGAAAACCCGGCTCTGGCCAAAGCCCATCCGGCGGGATGTCTCTGTGGGTAAGGCGGCGGCAGCAGCCCAAGCGATGATCCTGCAGGAGTTTCAAGAGGAGATCCTGTTGGAAGAGGAAGAACAGGAGGAGCAGCAAGAGCACAAGCCCGCGTCCCCGCCGGCAGACGATGTCTCTCTTCCCCCAGGCCGCCAGATGGCCTACGACCTTCTGGCAGAGTCTCTCTTCCCGTTCCCGGACTTGTTGGCCTGAGTGTAGGTTGAGAACGGCTGTGCGCCTACCGCGCACAGTTTGCAGTGAGAAAACGGAAACGTCCAGGCAGCATCCCTCTCTTTGTGTCCCGCCGATTCGCCTGAAAATGCGCTTTCCCGGCAATTTCAATCCTTTTTCCGCCCGTTTCGGCGCCGCAGTCTTCCGCTGAGGCGCCGTTTTTCTTGTCTAGGCAGGCAAATTGCCGAAAGCAGCAAAATGCCCATCCAGGGCGCACACATTTGGTTGTTTTTCCTCTTGACGCCGTCTCCCATGCTCCATATAATCTCCAGCACCAAATACAAATCGAGGCGTATCCAACCATGCACTCCCACAGACATCTTCTCTCCGGCAAGGGCATCTCCCTCTCCGAGGGGCCCATTGTCCAGGGAATCCTGTCCTTCGCCCTGCCCATCTTTCTGGGGCAGCTTCTGCAACAACTATACAACCTGGCAGACGCCTGGGTCATCGGGAACTTCGCCCCGGACGAGGCCTTTGCGGCGGTGAGCACCGGCGGCAACCTCACCTTCCTCATCACCGGCTTTTTCAACGGCATGGCCATGGGCGGCGGCGTGATCATCTCCCGGTACTTCGGCGCCAAGGACGAGGAGGACGTGTCCAAGGCCATCCACACCACCTTCTTCTTCGGTCTCATCGTGTCCGTGCTGTCCACTCTGGCGGGCACGCTGCTGGCGCCCTGGCTGCTCCGCCTTCTGAACACCCCGGACGATGTGCTGCCCTACTCTCTCACCTACTTCCGCATCTACTTCGGCGGCGTCTCCACGGTGATCCTCTACAACATCTGCATGGCCATCATGCGGGCCCTGGGAGACAGTCTCCACCCTCTCTACTACCTCATCTTCTCCTCCCTCACCAACGTGGTGCTGGATCTGCTGCTGGTAGCTGTCTTCCCCTTCGGCGTAGCTGGAGCCGCCGTGGCCACGGTGATCACCCAGGGACTCAGCGTGCTGCTGTGTCTGCGCCGGATGACCCATGTAAAAGACAGCACCCGTCTGGACTTCAAGAAGCTCCGGATCCACTGGGACATGATGCGCCAGGTGATCGGCCAGGGCTTCCCCACCGGCGTACAGAACGCGGTGATCAGCATCGGCAACCTGGTGATCCAGTCCAACATCAACTCCTTCGACAAGTACGCCATGGCGGGACAGGGGGCCTATGCCCGGATTGAAGGGGTGGTGTTTCTCCCCATCACCGCCATCTCCATGGCCCTCAGCACCTTTGTGAGCCAGAACTTAGGCGCCCGGGAGTACAGCCGGGCCAAGAAGGGCTCCGCCTTCGGGATCGTCACCGGGGTGGCCCTGGCAGAAGGGGTGGGCCTTGTGTTTCTCCTCTTCGCCAAGCCCCTACTGGGCATTTTTATAGACAACCCGGAGTCCCTGGAGTTCGGCCTCATCCACGTCCGGGTGGCCGCCCCCTTCTACTGTCTCTTGGCCTTCAGCCACTGCGCCGCCGGCATCCTCCGGGGCTGCGGCAGGGCGGTGGTCCCCATGGTCTCCATGCTGCTCTTCTGGTGCGTCACCCGGGTGATCTACGTCACGGTGGC
>CANQII010000276.1 GCA_947623875.1 uncultured Oscillospiraceae bacterium | reverse complement strand
GCATCCGCCCCCGGCACCTACGACATGGTGCTCATGGACGTGCAGATGCCGGTGATGAACGGCTACGAGGCCACAGCGGCCATCCGGGCGTCCGTACACCCGGAGGCCAAATCCATCCCCATCGTTGCCATGACCGCCAACACCTTTGCCGAGGACGTCCGCAACGCCCTGGACGCCGGCATGGACGCACACCTGGCCAAACCCATCGACATGAAGGCAGTGCGGGAGACCGTATCCAAACTGCTGCAGAAGAACCAATCCATGCAACAGGAAGGATGTCCTTGATGAAATTCCGCAATCTCCTCAGGCTGCTGGCCATCACCCTGGCAGTGCTCCTTCTGCCCGGCTGCGGCGGGCCTGCACAAGACGATGGCATCACCCTCTCCATCATGGGCAAGAAGACGGACCTGGAGAAGAGCTACATGCAGACCGTCTTCCGACTCTATGAGCAGGAGACCGGCAACCACCTGCAGATCATCTCCTATGAGGACGACAGCTTTGAAGAGCTGGCGGTGGAGGCCTTTGAAAAGGGCAACGCCCCGGACATCTTCATGCACTTTCACAACGCCGATCTCATGGACTTCAACGTGGAGGAGACCTTTCTCACCCTGAACGACCAGCCCTGGGTCTCAGACCTCACAGACAGCGCCAAGGCGTACTGCACCGACGCTGATGGGAATCTCCTGGGTCTCCCCTTCTGGGAGAGCTCCGTCTCCGGCTGCTACTACAACCGCACCCTTCTGGAGAGCCTGGGTTTGGGTCCGGCATACAGCCAGGCGGAGTTCGACAAGCTCTGCGCCGCTCTTCTCAGCGTGGGGCACATCCCCCTCTGCTGGCCGGCAGACGGCTGCTCCTGGATGATCCAGTTCGGCCTGGACCCGGTGTTCGCCGATCACCCGGAGCTGCTGGAGCAGCTGAACCGCAATGAGATCACCTATGCGGACATCCCGGCGGTGACCGACATGGTCCAGTGGGTGGCAGACGCCGCCGCCAAGGGCTGGTTCGGGGAGAACTACCTCAGCACCGGCTGGGATGAGATCGGCCCCACCCTCACCACCGGCGCCGGCGCCATGACCCTCATCTGGGACACCTGGTTTTACACGGACTTCCAGCCCACCGGCCAGTACACCGTGGACGACTTCGCCGTGATGCCAGTGTACATGGGCACCGCCCCGGAGGGCACCTACGAGGGCGGCAACCTGAACATGATGATGGTGCCGAAGGACGGCAAGCAGCTGGATGCGGTGCTGGACTTTCTCTCCTTCTGCGCCACCCCGGACCACTACAACGCCGCCTTTGACGGCATCTCCACGGTGAGCTGCTTCAAGGGGCAGACCACCAACATCCAGTCTCCCATGATCACCGCCGGAGACGCGGAGATCTCCATCTCCAAGTATGAGCGGGTATCCACCGCCTCCACCCGGGTGGTGGGATACAATGCCGCCGAGGTGGCAGACGCCTTCCTGGAGCTCTTCCACGGCCGCACCGATGTGCAGGGCTGCATCCGCATGATGGATGAGGCCCGGATCGCCCGGGCCAAGCTCCAGGGAGCCCCGGGATTCTAGCCCCTGTCCCCCGGATACAAGAGACAATCTCCCATCTGCCAGCACAGCCCCCATCCCGTTCGGGATGGGGGCTGTCTTTGCCCACAGGGATTCTCCCAACGGGAGAGTCTCATAGAGCACCGGGTGATTGCAATCGGGCGCCGGGTACCCTATGATAGAGCCAGTCCGGACGACACAACAAATCCAAACGAGAGGACTGGAAAACACTATGAACATGGACATCGGCGGCACCATCAAGAAGCTGCGGACAGACCGTGGTCTCACCCAGGAGGAGGTGGCAGAGTATCTCGGCGTCTCCTTTCAGGCGGTGAGCAAGTGGGAGACCACCACGAATCTGCCGGATATCACCCTGCTGCCCAAACTGGCGGTCTTGTTCGGGGTCCGCATCGATGACCTCTTTGCCGTAGACCACGAGGAGGAGCTGCAGCGGGTGGAGAAGAGCCTCTCCTACCGGCTGTCTGAGGAGAGCTACCTCTACGCCAGGCGGATCCTGGACGCCGCGCTGCAGGACGACCCGGACAGCGTCGGCGCTCTGAAGCTGTATGCCAAGCTGCACCTCTCCAAGACCAACGCGGACCTTCTGGAGGCCGGGCGGATGCTGGAGCGGGCCATGGGGCAGGCACCCCTGGACCAGGAGATCTTCGCCCTGTACGGCCAGGTGCGGGGCGGCGGGGTGTACAAGGCCCGCAGCGATGACGACTGGTTTATCCGCGTGTGCGAGCCCTACGCCCTGAAATACCCCCAGAACCGGGCGCTGATGGTGCACCTCATTGAGGCGATGATCCGCCAGCGGTATTTCGAGAAGGCAGAGACACACATCCGCCGGATGCACCTGGACCCCGGCGAGGAATCCCTCCGGACGGTCTATCGCGGGGATCTGGCCCTGGCAAAGGGGGATGCTGAGGCCGCCAAGGCGGTCTGGAGCACCGTGTCCCAGCAAGACAGCATGGGCCAGTATGAGGTGGGCGAGCGGTTCAACCGCCTCAACGACTACGATCACGCCATCCGCTGCTTCCAGAATGCCTTTCAGGCTGCAACGCCCCCGCGCCCCCTGGATGCCGTATACTCCCTGGCCTTTCTCTACACGAAGCTGGGGAGGAAAGCCGAGGCGATTGCGGCCTGGGAGACCATCATCGCCACCCTGGCCGCAGACTACAACGATCTGGACAGCGAGTCCGTGGAGTGGGCCCGCCGGGAGATCCGAAAGCTCCAGGGCGGATAAGCCGTCTACCAAATCGCCCACAATCCCAAAAGTGCGGGACTGCCCCGCAAGACCGTCTGCCCCCGGCAGGCGGTCTTTTTTTGCCCAAAGAGCAGGGAATGCCGTGGAACCAACGGTTCACTTGTCTCCTCCACTGCGCGTGGTATCATTGCACTTCTCGGACAAACCCCAACTTTTGTGTGACAATTGCAAGACAATGTTGAGATGAGGTGATCCATGCACTTGCAATCCAGAGAAGGAATATCCGCACACCCAATCTGCCTGGTAAAGGAGGAGGAGACCACACATGCAGATCATGACCAAGACCTGTTCCGGCATCTACGCGTTCTCCCTGGAGAGCCGGCTGCTGGCGGACCGAAAGGTGTACATCCAGGGGGAGATCAACGATGACACGGCCTGCAGCTTCGAGCAGCAGATCCAGTATCTTCTAAGCGAGTCCCTGGACCAGCCCATTGACATCTACATCACCACCCCAGGCGGCAGTGTCTCTGCGGGACTCCACATGTACGATGTACTGAAGAGCATCCCGGTACCCGCCACCCTGTGGGCCCGGGGCACCACAGCCTCCATGGGGGCCATTCTCCTGGCCGGCGGGCAGAAAGGGCGCCGGCTGATCCTCCCCCATGCCAAGGTGATGATCCACGAGCCCCTCATCGCCGGCGGGCTGGGGGGCAGCGCCACCTCCATCCAGCGCACCGCCCAGTCCATCCTGGAGACCAAGCAGATCGTGGTGGATCTGCTGGCCCAGGACACCGGCAAGTCCAAGGCGGCCATCGAGAAGGCCATCTCTTTCGACAACACCATGAACGCCCAGGAGGCGGTCCGCTTCGGCATCGCGGACCAGGTGGTATCCAGTCTCTGGAAGGAGGCAGAGACCAATGGATAAGGTGTTCCTGGGGAAGGGCGTGGTTCTGGAGGACGGGTTGGGGTCCTCTCGGCCCAACGACAACCAGATCGTCATCGGGGGAACCGGCACTGGCAAGTCCCTCTCCGTATTGTGGCCCACCCTCTGCCACATGCGGGAGAGCAGCTTCATCGGCACCTTCGCCAAGGGCGGTGCCGTGACCGAGACGGCCCAGTATTTCCGCAGCGTGGGCTACCGGATCAAAGTGTGGGATCTGGCCAACCCTTCCCAGCAGCATCCCCTGCCGGATCCCCTGGCCTACATCACCTCGGATGACGACATCCAACAGACGGTGAGGCAGATCATCTCTGCCAACACGGAGTACCGCCGGGCCAGCCACTTTGATCCCTACTGGAACGACAGCGCCCAGGGCCTTCTCACCGGGCTCATCTACATGGTGTGCATGCAGGAGAGGCAGCCCACCATGCAGAAGGTGTTGGACCTCTTCTACCGCCTCAAAATCCAGGAGTCCGGCAGGGCCATCCGGACCTCCCTGGACGACCTCTTCGACACCCTGGAAGCAAACGCCCCGGACTCGGTGGCAGCCCGGAAGATCAGCGCCTTCCGCCAGCTCCCCTACCCCACCGCCGGGTGCGTCCGGGACAGTCTGGAAAAGGCCCTGCAGTGCATGTTCCCCGTGTCCATCCAAAAGGCCATGCGCCGGGAGGCCTGCATCGACTTCGGCACGTTTGCCACCAGGCG
>CANQII010000275.1 GCA_947623875.1 uncultured Oscillospiraceae bacterium | reverse complement strand
CTCAACGTGGATTTCAGCGGCAAAGTCGTGGCAGTTACCGGCGCCGGCGGCGTGCTCTGCTCCGTGATGGCCCGGGCGTTTGCCCAGGCGGGCGCCAAGGTGGCCGCCCTGGACCGCAATGAAGATAAGGTAAAGGAATTGGCCGAAGAGGTACAGGCCGAGGGCTTTGTGCTGAAGGGCTACAAGTGTAACGTGCTGGAGCCGGAGTCCATCCAGGCCGCCCACGAGGCGATTCGGAAGGATCTGGGCCCGGTGGACATCCTGGTAAACGGCGCAGGCGGCAACAACCCTCGTGCCACCACAGACAACGAGTACCAGCATGAGGCCAAAGAAGGCCAGAAGACCTTCTTTGATCTGGACCCCGATGGCGTGGACTTCGTGTTCAAGCTCAACTTCCAGGGCACCTTGCTCCCCACCCAGATCTTCGCAAAAGACATGGTGGACCGCAAGAGCGGCGTCATCCTGAACGTGAGCTCCATGAACGCCTATATCCCCCTCACCAAGATCCCGGCCTACTCCGGCGCCAAGGCGGCCATCAGCAACTTCACCCAGTGGCTGGCCACCCACTTCGCCAAGTCCGGCATCCGCTGCAACGCCATCGCCCCGGGCTTCCTGGTATCCAACCAGAACCGGACCCTGCTCTTCAACCCGGACGGCAGCCCCACGGCCCGCTCCGCCAAGATCCTGAACGGCACTCCCATGGGCCGCTTCGTGGATGCGGAAGAGCTCCTGGGCGGCGTCTTTTTCCTCTGCGATGACAAGGCCGCCAGCGCCATCACCGGCGTGGTGCTCCCCATCGACGCAGGCTTCGCCGCATACTCCGGCGTGTGATACATCCCAGATCAGAACAACGATAAGACTCACACCTATTTAGTGCACACAAAAAGGCGGCCTCATCTGGAGGCCGTCTTTTGCGTATTTAAGATCGCGAATTGATGGTAGCGGCAATGCTCAGCCCACTACGTGGATTTGGAAATCATCGTGGGTGCTTCAGGCGCCAGCGCCGCCGGTTGCACTGCAGTCCACAGTAGCTTCCGTCTCCTCGGTGATCTCGAAGGCAACGGTGGGACCTCCCAGGCCTGCCAGCTGGCGAGAGTGAAGTTATCCTGGAGGATCTGGTCTTCCACTTGGAGCGACTGAGCGCAGACAGTCCCGAGGGATACGCCTACACCATGGGGGGGGAGAAAGGCAGCGTGCTGGCCATCCCCAGTCAGGAGGACAGCCATTCCATGGTGGAGTTCTATGTACTGAGCACATCGGAGTTTCCCTTGACGCAGCCCACAGTCTGGGAGAACAACCGACAGGGAGGCCAAGATGCTATCACGCTCACCGGCGCAGTCTATCAAGCCAGCTACCAGTACACCCCGGCATACAACACCACGGACACCATCTCCCTCTGGAACTTTGGGAGGTACCGTCGGGAGCGTACACCTTGCAAATCCCCTACGTGTTCTTCAGCACGGCGGAAGACGCGTATCGCCATATCCTTGTGGATCTCACCACATGTACCTTCACCCCCGAAGAGATCCTCCTCCCCTATGGCTCTATGCCAGTACGCTCCTGTGAGACGGTATCCGGAGACGCCGTGCCGGACTGGGCCTGCGACGCCAACGGTAACGCCCCCTTCTCCTCCGGCTGGCTCATCACAGCGGAGTGGCTGCCGCCGGAAAATGCGGATCTCATCCCCACAGATCTCCCGATCAACGTGGTGTCTGGGGACGGGCTGGGCGGGCAGCGCACCTTCCGCCCTGATCCCGCGATGCAGGACGGGATTCTCACCTTGTTCTACGGTTGCAGCGATGGGACGGAGGAGGATCTGGCCGAGGCATACTTTTCCGTGCACAGCCTGATGAGCCTTCTCTGGAACCACACCTTCGAAATCCCCATCACAATCGAATCCGGACAATAAGCCAAAGGACCAGACGGCGTTTCCGCCGTCTGGTCCTTTGGTTTTTTCGAGGTAGTTCGTAAAGGATAATGTGCTGTCCCTGGGCGGCCGCTGCTATGCCCCGGCCGTTCTCACTCCAGTCTTGGACAGGATGCGCAGTAATACCATGTTCGCCAGCGCCAGGACGGCGGTGCATGCCTGCAGGATTCCCGCCGTGGTGAGCGGGGGGTCCAAAAGGCTCAGCCCATAGAGACAGGCGAGGACAGCGGGGAAAATCACATGGCGCAGGGTAATCCGCCCGACCCACACCGCCCGGGCACAGAGGGCAACACAGAGCAGCGTGAGCAGGCCCCGGAGTACACCGAGAAACACCGTGTAGATCGCGGAGCCTGTGGAGACCGGGTACATTGTCTCACTGAGGTATGCGGTGGAGTTCTGCACGCCTACGATCACGCCGTAGATCCCGGTGCAGAGGAAAGGCGCAAGGGCGCAGAGGGCAGGTGTTCTGAAGGTACGATTCATGATTGCAGTCCCTCCTCATCTGGTTGATGACCTGTTTCAGTCTTCTTCCGTCCCTCTCAAGCGGTATGATAGCACCTCTGATGTTGTTTGTCCACAGATCCATCCTCCGTGATCATCGTTTTCTGCACCCCAAAACGTTTCATTTTTTGCAAGAGAATTGTCCCCCTGGTGGCTGCTCCGGGCGAATCAAGAATAGGAGGGGAAATGGCAAATTTTCTGCGGCATCCTGTCCGGCCCGATTTGCCATGAACCGTCCAATATTCATCTGAGGAGGATATCATGAAAAAACCGCTTAAGAAAGCTATCTGCCTGCTTATGGCCCTCCTTCTGGCGCTCTCCACAGCCGCATGCGGCGGCTCCGAGGGCGGCACGCCGTCCCAGAAGAGTGAGACCCAGAGCAGTGCCGCGCCCACCGAACAGGGCAGCAACACCGCCGCGCCGGGAGAGCCTGTGAGTACACCGGAACCGGCAGAACCGACACCTGAGTCCACGCCGGAACCCACACAGGAGCCCGTGGAATATCTGCGGCCTGAAAACGCCCAGGATGGGCTCTTTTGGGGAGATAACCCCAACTATCCCGGCGACATTGTGATGAACGCCAAGGGCGAAGTGGTCTTCACACTGCCGGAAGGCGTACACTTCTATACCGGCGACCTGAAATTGGGCGCAACGAAGCCCGCCTTCTACTGCGACTACGGCATCCTGGACAACGACACCATCATAGACAAAAAGGGCAATGTCCTCTTCGACCTCACCGCATCCGAGTTCGACCGCATCACCTTTATGAACTGCCTGGATGTGGGATACATTCTCTGCTCCAAAGACGTGAACACCTTCGAGGAGACTGGCACCCACTACTACGCCGTCTGCATCGCCGACGGCACCTCCTTCTCCGTAGACCTGGAAGAGAATGAAGGCCCGCTCATGGTGGAGGATAACCACTGGCACTACACCGGGAACGGCAACTTCCTCTATGCACCGCCCAATGGAGGCTCGGCAGGTCCCCAGTGGGTGTACCATCTCCCCACCCAAACGATCATCCCATGCTCCCGGACTACCAAGGATGGCGAAGAGACGGACCGGGTGACCAACATGTATTTTCTGGAGCTCGGCTATCGGATCTACGGCACGGAGCTGCGCTACTTCGACGTGGACTCCCACACCATGTTCTACGGGAAATATGACATGGCCACTGGAAAGGCAGTGGAGGTTGATGCCGCAGGAATCGAGGGCCTCGGCGGATACAGAGAGCTCAGAGAGGGAAGATCCTTTGATGATGTACCCGATATCGTGGAGATCCGCGCTGCCGACGAGGATTACGACTGGACCTCGATACTCTTCGATTGCGCCATTGAAAAAGTCATCCCGACCCAGGACTACGCCTCGGCAGAGGTGATCGCGAAGTCTGAGGACGGCCTGTATCTGCTCTACGTGGAGAATGCAGGCGGCGGCCACTTTGCAACGGTCTGCGACGCGGACGGCAACCGCCTCTTTGAGCCGATCAACGGTAAACCAAAACCCCTCGGGGACTACTTCCTGGTCACCTACGATGAGGTCAACTCCGTCTACGATTGGCACGGAAATCTGAAATGCGAAATCCCCACCCTGGGATTCCAGATGGGCAGCCACACCATGATCTACTCCACCCTCTACCCCGATGACAGCGGCGTAGACACCTTCCTTCTGGAGCTGGAGACCGGCGAGACCATCCCATTGGACCCCAGTGTGATTGACGACTCCAGCGATGTGGAGGCCTTCAGCGAGGGCTACTACCTGGTGGATGTGGACAGCGTCTTCGGCGGTGCGCTGATCGATGAAGAGGGCAATGTCACGTACCTGGTATTGCCACCGCAATAAGGTCCCACAGCACCGATCCAGTGCAGGGCGATTCCGCTGCTAAGATTCAGACCGCAATCTCCCCTTATAAGCGCAAAGAGACGGCCCACACCCGGAGGCCGTCTCTTTGCGTATTCAGGATTGTGCTTTAAGTAT
>CANQII010000274.1 GCA_947623875.1 uncultured Oscillospiraceae bacterium | reverse complement strand
ATGGTGGCGATGCGGGTCTGCACCAGGTGCATGAAGTCGAAGGTGAAGAGGCAGGCCCCGCAGATGGCGAGATTGGTCTTGCCGAAGAGGTTCTTCAGGAAGATATAGAGGATGGGGACCATCAGCACGCCGAAGAGGGTGCCCATAAACCGCCAGCCAAAGGGTGTCATGCCAAAGAGGGTGATGCCGAGGGCGATGATGAGCTTACCGAGAGGCGGATGAGAGGCCTCATAGGGGTACACGTTGTTCAGGTGCTCGTAGGCGGTGCGGGGGTGGTAGATCTCATCGAAGTAGGTGGAGTCCATAAAGGTGGAGTGCTCCGGCACCAGGTCCTGCTCATCGAAGAGGTTGTATGCGCCGTTCAGGGGGTGGAACTCCAGCTTCTCCCCGTCCTTGCCGTAGAAGACCAGTTCTCCCATCTGCATGGGCGGATGGGTGGTGTCCGGTTTGCCGGTGAGCCGGAAGTACATGCCGGTTGCCGTGGCGCCGTTGGTCTCGGTGATTGTGTGCCACTTAAACACGGTGTTGTACCCCTGGTTGAAGGACACCGTGGAGCCGATGGTGGCGTCTGGGGCCTCTTCCGTCCAGTAGTACGCCTCCCGGGTGCTCTTGCCGGTGGTGTCCTCCCCGGCCTGCTTCTCCCGGTATCCGCCGCCGTCCCAGACCTCCTCCACATAGCGAAGGCCTGTCCAGTGCTCCCCGTCCATGGAGACCTCCAGGGCGTAGTTGCCGGTGTCCAGGCCGGCAAACCAGCCGATGCCGCCGATCTCCACGGGGGTGTCAGACTGGAAGCTGACGTACACGTAGCTGTCGAAGGTCTGCCAGGTCTGGGGGGACTTGGTGTTGCCCAGCCGGAAGAAGGCGGTGAGGGCGTAGACCAGGGTGAGCACAATAATAGGGATGGCATCTGCCCGGGTCAGGGGATGATAGGGCAAGGTGAAGGAGAAGCGCTTGGGCTTGCTGTTCTGCTCTGCCATCTCGATCCACTCCAGGGAGTGGGGACGGGGCTTCAGGCACACCCAGTAGTAGGAGAACACCGCGATGCACACGGCGATCCCCAGCACTGCCCAGAGAAAAGCCGGGGTGAGGCTTGTAAAAAACCATTTCAGTCCGTCTTTCACGGCGGTGAGCGTCAGGGCGATGCTGCCGGCTGACGGCGCTGCCGCACCCTGCAACGGAAACAGGCTAATACCGCGCATACGTACCTCCAAACGGCGGGACGGCCCGCCAGGGGAAATTTTCCGCTCAATTGTACACCACACCGCCCGAAAAGGAAAGAGCAATTTTCCGCAAAAAAGCGGCGCTTGTCCCCTTCTGCGGGCAATGTCTCCCCTACCGGCACCAAGAGCCAAGGCCTGCCATCCCCAAATCTTAGCAATCTCCCCCGGTCTCTGCAAATCCCCGGCCGATTTTTCGCAGTCTGAGACATTCACAGTTAATTTACAAACTTCCCTATTGACAGACGTCCCCGATGGTGGTATCTTTGGTTAGCACTCAGGCAGGTCGAGTGCTAAAACCGCAGAGGGGGAGGGTCGATGGAACTCACTGATCGGAAAAAGAAAGTCCTCCGGGCAGTGGTAGAGAGCTACATCGCTACCGCAGAGCCGGTGGGGTCCAAAGCCCTGATGGAGACCGCAGGGTTGAATGTCTCCTCTGCCACCATCCGCAACGAGCTGGCGGATCTCACGGAAGAGGGATATCTGGAGCAGCCCCACACCTCCGCGGGACGGATTCCCACCCCGAAAGGATACAGGCTCTACGTCAACGAGCTCATGGAAGAGCAGCGGCTCAGCCTGGAGGAGACCCGGCAGATCAACGAGGCCCTGCACCTCAAGATGCAGGAGCTGGACAAGGTGATCAATGAGGCCGGCCGGATGGTATCAGCCCTCACCAATTACCCGGCCTTCGCCCTGGCGGGCAACGCCAGGCGGGTCACGATCCGGCGGTTCGATCTCATCCTGGTGGACAGCAGCTCCTTCATCGCGGTGGTCATGACAGACTCCAACGTGGTGAAGAACAAGCTCTTCCGGCTGCCGGCAGAGCTCTCGGAGCCCCAGCTCCAGCTGCTCACCACCTTATTGAACACCGCGTTTGTGGGCAAGACCTTGGACCAGCTCACACCGGAGCTGATGCGGGTGGCGGAACACGCCGCCGGCAGTTCCTACGGACTCATCTCCCTGGTTGTCTCCTTTGCCATGGAGGTGCTGGACGGGTTGGAACACAGCTCCGTATACACCTCCGGCACCAGCCACATCCTGGACCACCCGGAATACCAGGACCTGGACAAGGCCCAGAAGCTGATGACCTACCTCTCCGAGGAGAAGGCCCTCACCGAGTCTCTGGCATTGCCGGCCCTCAACGATGACGGCGCCAAGATCCTCATCGGGCCGGAGAACGTGGCGGAGGAACTGAAAGACACCAGCGTAGTGCTGGCAAGTTACGACATTGGAGACGGCATGAAGGGCGTCATCGGCGTAGTGGGTCCCACCCGTATGGACTACGCCAAGGTGGCCGCCAAACTGTCCTACGTGGCAGACGGGCTGGCCAAGCTGTTCGGACAGACCGAACTGCCCCCTGCAAAGCCGGATAAGGAGGAATAGATCCCATGGCAGACAACAACACCGAGGAGAAGACCGTGGAGAAGACCGTGGAAGAGTCTCCCCAGACTTCCACCCCGGAACAGCCTGCGGCGGAAGAGCAGGACACTGCGGTATGCATGGAGGAGAATCCGGTAGACACCACCTCTGAGAAGCCGGCAGAGGAAGCCCCCCAGCAGCCCGCAGACGACACCGCCAAGCAGCTGGCAGACACCAAGGAGCAGATGCTCCGCCTGGCGGCAGAGTACGCCAACTACCGCAAGCGCACCACCAAGGAGAAGGAGAACACCTGGAATGAGGCCAAGGCCCAGACCATCAAGGCCATCCTTCCCGTCTACGACAACCTGGAGCGGGCGCTGAAGCAGCCCACCACCGATGAGGCCTATGCCAAGGGCGTGGAGATGACCATGAAAGGCCTGCAGGACGCCCTGAACGGCCTGGGTGTGGAGAAGATCCCCGCAGAGGGCGAGACCTTCGATCCCAAATTCCACAACGCCGTGATGCATGTGGAAGATGAGAACTTCGGAGAGAACACCGTGGCAGAGGTGTTCCAACAGGGCTTCCAGCTGGGAGACAAAGTCATCCGGTTCGCCCTGGTGAAAGTGGCCAACTGACAATCACCAATCCCTGGGCTGCACAAGCTGCAGCACATTCACCTACCTTACTTCGTATTAAAAAATTTACTTTTCTATAGGAGGAACCTACTATGTCCAAGATCATTGGCATCGACCTCGGTACCACCAACAGCTGCGTCGCCGTTATGGAAGGCGGCGAGGCCACCGTTATCCCCAACGCCGAAGGCAACCGCACCACCCCGTCTGTGGTGGCATTCTCCAAGGACGGCGAGCGCATGGTGGGCCAGGTGGCCAAGCGCCAGGCCATCACCAACCCGGACCGGACCGTCATCTCCATCAAGCGCGAGATGGGCACCGATCACCGCGTCACCGTCGACGGCAAGCGCTACACCCCCCAGGAGATCAGCGCCATGATTCTGCAGAAGCTGAAGGCAGACGCAGAGGCCTATCTGGGCGAGACCGTCTCCGAGGCCGTCATCACCGTCCCCGCCTACTTCACCGATTCCCAGCGCCAGGCCACCAAGGACGCCGGCCGCATCGCAGGCCTGGACGTCAAGCGCATCATCAACGAGCCCACCGCAGCCGCTCTGGCCTACGGTGTGGATAAGGAAGACTCCCAGAAGATCATGGTCTACGACCTGGGCGGCGGCACCTTCGATGTCTCCGTGCTGGAAGTGGGCGACGGCGTCATCGAGGTTCTGGCCACCGCCGGCAACAACCGCCTGGGCGGCGATGACTTCGACAAGTGCATCATGGACTGGATGGTCTCCGAGTTCCGCGCCAAGGAGGGCATCGACCTGTCCAACGACAAAGTCGCCATGCAGCGGCTGAAAGAGGCCGCCGAGAAGGCCAAGATCGAGCTCTCCGGCGTCACCTCCAGCAACATCAACCTGCCCTATATCACCGCAGACGCCACCGGCCCCAAGCACCTGGATCTCGACCTCACCCGGGCCAAGTTCGATCAGCTCACCGCACACCTGGTGGAGGCCACTTCCGGCCCCGTGCGCCAGGCCCTCAGCGACGCCGGCCTCTCCGGCAGCCAGCTGTCCAAGGTCCTGATGGTGGGCGGCTCCAGCCGGATCCCCGCTGTCCAGGAGATGGTCCGCCGTCTCACCGGCAAGGAAGGCTACCGGGGCATCAACCCGGACGAGTGTGTGGCCATGGGCGCTGCCCTCCAAGGCGGCGTGCTGAAGGGCGACATCAAGGACCTGCTCCTGCTGGATGTCACCCCG
>CANQII010000273.1 GCA_947623875.1 uncultured Oscillospiraceae bacterium | reverse complement strand
GGCCTGAGACCGGCCTGCCCGCTGGATTAGCTCCTCCAGTGTGAGGTTCTTGTTCTCTTCAGACATTGAAATCTCTCCTTCTTCGTTGTTTTGGTGTGGGACTGGTGCCGGCGTATCCGAAGTCGTTCCTGCCCCTGGGTTGCAGCGGCGTTTTCTCTCCCCTTGGCACGCGGGATGCGTGCTTCCCCGGGGGAATATCCCTTCGGACGGCGTATTCCTTTTCCAGGAGCCGTACAAATGGAGTATACCAGGGTAGGAAGGATGGACTTGTAATAATTACGAGCAACACGAACTTTCGGCCAGAACAAAAGAAATCCGGCTGGGAGCACGGCGGGGAAGGGGTGATGGGCATCCGATTCAGATGTGGATGATCTCTACCTCCGGGCTGGCCTTGGCGATCAGCTCAGCCAGCAGCCGGCGGTGGCACCGCTCCGGGGTGGGCTCGCTGCACAGCAGGAGCACCCGGTCCAGGGAGCCGTAGTCCCGGAGAAAGCGCTCCGCCGCATTGTGCTGCTCCATGAGGGGAATGTACTGGGACACGTAGCCGTCCCAGCTGAGGGTACCCTTCTTGTACGGGTCCAGAATCGCCTTGGTGGGGGCGAAGTCCTCCCGGTGGCTGTACTGGCAGCCGCACAGCTCCCGGAGGAAGTATGCCAGATCCTCCCCCTTGGTGAAGCCGGCTAGTTGGGAGCGGTTGTTCAGGCGGATATCCACCAGCATCTGAATCTCATGCTGGCGGATGAGGCTGAAAAACCGCTCCGCCGATTTCTGGGTGAATCCCATGGTATACAGTTTCATTTCCGTACCTCCATTCGATATCCGATGGCGGCGTTCTGCCGCCGATATGCCTCATCGAGGAGATCCTGGGCATCGGATCCGCCGCCGAAGAGGTTCATCTGCTCCCGTCCGGGGAAGTACTTGTCCAGCAGCCGCGCCTCCAGGTCCGCCTGGGTCTGGGTTCTGCCGTGGGGCAGGATGTGAACCACATCATACCCCAGTTGGGAGAAGGCCCTTGTTACCAGCATAGCCCGGTGGCAGGTGAAGGGATCCTTCTCCGCACAGAGGAAGCAGAACACATAGCCCAGATCCATGCCGGAGCGGACCTTATCGATGCCCTCCTGAAAGGGCTTCGAGGCGGCGAAGCGCTCAAAATCCAGGTACCCGGCGGGGTGATACAGGCTGGGGTCCTCCTGCCGGGCCCCAAATTCCCTGGGATAGTTTCGGTACAGGATGCCGTTTTTTCGGAGGGTGTCTGCCAGGGCCTCCTTATTGTAGTCTGCGAAGTGTCCGGAGTATGGGGTGGAGCGCACATCCACCACCACGGTGATGCCGTGGGCTTTCAGTGCGGCGAGAAAGGCATCCAGCGGAAAGCCGGCGTATCCGATGGAGTAGATCCGGTGCATGTCTGTTTCCCCCTTTCGATTGGGTGGTGTGAATGTCTGGAATTTTGATTTCAATTTAGACCGGATGGGGTGGGGCTGTCAAGAGGGATTTAGAGGGAGCGGGAGACACCGCCGCCGCTGTTCTCCCGCTGCCGCTGATCCATCAGGCGGAGGTAGGTGGCGTCCGTGTTCAGGTCGTACCGCTGGATGCGGCGGGGTTCGCTGCCCCGGGTGAAGAGGAACATGCTGTTCAAGGGCAGGTTCAGCACGGTGGACACCTGGCAGTTTGCCTTCTCCGCGAAGTACCGGGCGGTCTCGATGTCCGTGCCGCCGAGATACAGGCAGTTGTCGCAATTGTTCATGATGGTCTGGGCCTTGGGGTGTCCGTACAGCCCCTCCAGCTGAGAGAGGCTCTGCACCACCAGGCTGACGTAGATCTCCCGGGAGCGGATCACGGAGATGATCTTGTCGAAGTCGGGGATCAGGGTGTTGGTGCTGAAGTCGTCCAGGATGAACCGCACCGGGATGGGCAGCCGGCTGTCCTCTCTCTGGTCTGCCGCGTGCATCAGGTACTGCAGGGCCTGGGTGTAGAAGAGGTTCACCAGGG
Organism: uncultured Oscillospiraceae bacterium; assembly: GCA_947623875.1. GTDB lineage: Bacteria > Bacillota > Clostridia > Oscillospirales > Oscillospiraceae > Enterenecus. Next base: position 2,430 of record CANQII010000273.1, on the reverse strand, counting down.
CGTCCTGGCTGCGGTCCGAGTCGCTCACAGAGAGGAAGAGGGCGGTCTTCTGGCGGAGGAAGGCGCTCATGTCCACCTGTCTCTCCATGCGGAACATCCGCCGCACCCCGGAGTGGGCCACCACGTCCAGGTGCTGGGCCAGGATGCCCTTGATGCTGGCGTTCATCCTCTCGGCGCTGATGTTCTGGCGGATCATGCTCATCTTCCGGCAGAAGGAGCTTCTGGGCCAGGCGATCATCTCCTGCTCTACCATGTTATCCAGGTTGCAGGTGCCCATCTTGGTGAGGAAGGTGTACGCCTCATAGAGGTCGTGGTTCTCCTGCGGGAGCTTGTTCAGGACGAAGTGAAGGATGGCCTCCAGATACATCTGGGAGGCGTAGTCCCAGTACGGGTCATCGTGGTTCTGCTGGGGGCAGATGGCCTGGGCCACCTTCTTGATGTCCTGTTCGTTGTACTGGTCTCCGTTCGTCAGGGAGCCCCTGTCCTTGTTCTGCCGGATGTAGTCCAGGGGGTTGTATCCCCAGGGGGTGTTGGCGGTGTCCGAGAAGTCCAGGTGCATCACCTTATATCCCTGCTTCTCCAGGTGCGCCCCATACAGCCGGCAGAGGTTGCCCTTGGTGTCCGTCACGATGAGGCTGTCCTGGGCGTGGAGAATGTTGGGGATCACATAGCCCCGGGTCTTGCCACCGCCGGAGGGCCCCACCAGCAGGTCGTTGTTGTTGATCCCGGTGGCCCAGGTGTCGTTGCTCACCGTGATGCCCTTGGCCAGGATCCGGCTGGATGTTACGCGCTCAAACATTGCAGATTCCTCCTTCGTTTTGTGCACCCAGGCGGGTGATGATGTTGTCTGCGAGGCCGAATGCCACAGCTTCCTCCGCCCGGAAGAAGCTGTCTGTGGCGGTCTTCTCCAGGATCTCCTCCATGCTCTTACCGGTGTGCTTGGCGATCACCTGGGCGGTGATCTGCCGGGTCTCCATGAGATCGTCGCAGACGGCCTTCAGATGCAGGGCGCTGCCGCCGGTCTGGCGGATCAGGGGATCGTGGATCATGAGCCGGCTGTGGGGGAGCATGTCTCTCTGATCCCCGGAGAGGAAGAGCAGAGCCGCCATGGAGGCCGCCAGCCCCACGCACACCGTGCGGATGGGGCAGCTGATGGCCTGCATCACATCGTACAGGGCCATGCCGCTGTCCACGCTGCCGCCGTCGCTGTTGATGTAGAAGGTGATCTCTGCCTCCGGATCCTGCCGCTGCAGGTACCGGAGCTCCCGGATGAGGGAGTTCACCGAGTTGGCGTCCACATCTCCCACCAGTTCCACCTCCCGGTGGGAGAGCATCTCGTCCTGGATTCGGATGAGATCGTAGCCCCGGGAAGACTCCCGGATGATTCTCGCTTCGTCTGCTGGATGCATTTGAAATCCTCCTTTTTCTTCTCCGGTCCCAGGGCTCCTGCCGGGAGCCCTGGGACCATGTTCCTATTCCTCAGTTTCCTGCTCTACTGCGCCCCGTCCGCGTAGTGGCTCACATCACCCATGGGGCTCTGACCGCTGCGCACGTAGGGGAGCAAGTCCGGCTGGTGCCGGTTCAGGAAGTCCTCCGCGCCCTTGTGGCCCAGGAGGGCCGCCTTCAGGGTGAGGCTGATGAACTGCATGGTGTTCTGCTTCACGCCCCGGCCGTCCTGGTAGAGGAGGGCCAGCTGCACATGGGCATCTGCGTGCTTCTGCTGGCAGGCCATCTCGTACCACTTGGCGGCCTCGGCGTAGTCCTGGGGAGCGCCCTCGCCGGTCTCATAGCACTGGCCCATCAGGTACTGGGCCTCGGCATTGCCGTGCTCTGCGGACCGGTGATACCAGAGAGCCGCCTTGGCCTTGTCCTCCGGGACCCCGTAGCCGCCGTCGTAGCAGCAGCCCAGGTGGACCTCTGCCAGCGGCTCTCCCTGGCGGGCGGCCCGGGTGAAGTACGCGGCGGCCTTCTCCAGGTCCGCCGCCACGCCGGTGCCCCGGAGGTAGCAGAGGCCCAGCCGATCCTGGGCCCGTGCCAGCCCCTGATCGGCGGCCTTGGTGAGCCACACCACCGCCTCCGCCGGATCCTTGCGGACGCCGTTGCCGGTGAGGTAGCGGCAGGCGATCTGGTACTGGGCCATGGGATCCTGCTCTGCCAATGCCAGCAGTTCCTCCAAAGTCTTGTTCTGATCATCCATTTTCAAAGACTCCTTTCCGTGTGTGATTGAATTGGTTGATTTCCTTGCCGGTGTTCCCGAAGGGATTCCGGCCTCTGGTTCCCAGCGGCGTTGTCTTCTCCGCCTTGGCACGCGGGATGCGTGCTTCCCTGGCGGGGAGTATCCCTTCGGACGGCTTATTCCTTTTTCAAGGAGCGCAAATGAACTAAATTAACTATACCAGGGGGTACGGATGGAACTTGTAATTTTTACGA
>CANQII010000272.1 GCA_947623875.1 uncultured Oscillospiraceae bacterium | reverse complement strand
AATGGTCAGCAGGCGCGGCGCTCCACGAACCAGCGGCCGATCACATTGCCGGTGAGGTTGGTGCTGCGCTCAAAGAAGAGGTAGCTCTCCCTGCCGTTGATGCGCACGGTGTACCGGTCTCCCTGGCCGCCGGCCTTGCGGGCGGCTGCCTGCCGAATGTCCACCACCTTGTCGATGGAATAGCGGGTGCCGTCCTCCCAGGTGATCTCCTGGGGAATCATTCTGCCGTCCTCATTGTGGGAGACCAGGACGGACACATACACCTTCGGGTTCAACAATGCCAATGCCTCCTAAGAAATATCAGGCAGTTGCTGCCAGACCGCCGAGGAACTGCTGCAGGGAGATGTCCAGAGCGGTGCAGATCTTCTGGATTTCCCGGACAGACAACTGTGAATCGCGCTGGATGTGGGATTTCAGGGTGGAGTAGGGAATACCGCTCTGCTTGGAGATGTAGTACAGGGAGATGCCTCTGGTGCGCATGAGCTCTTTCAGACAAATCAACGTGTTCACAACTGCATACCTCGCTTTCTGTGTGTGAGTGTGGGAATGGAAGGAAATTGGAGTGGAATCAGAGCACTTTCCCCACGATCCGGAAGGGGCTGTAGGGGGAGACGGGCCGAGGGGGATAGGTCTGGTTGAAGGAGATCAGCACCGGCTGGGGATGTACCTGGCCACTGCTGTCCGTAAAGGCATCCAGCAGCTCATCGTCGGGCATCTGCTCTCCGTAGGACTTCAGATACCCCTCGCCATCGTAGAGGAAGATGCCCACATCGCCGGGGTGCAGGGTGTCGCAGCGGCGTACCCAGACGATCTGTCCATCGTGGTAGACAGGCTCCATGCTGTCTCCGTTTACCCGGATGCCCACCTCGGCGGACTGGGGGACGGTGTTCTCCGGGAAGGAGATCATCTCCCAGGAGTCGTCATCCAGAAAGTCGCCGGTGCCGGCGGAGACGGCCAGAGTGTATACCGGCATCTCCACATAGCGGGTGCCCTCAGACTGCATCGGTGTGGGCCGGTAGAGGCCGGAGGCCACGAGATCAGAGCGGTAGGCGTCCAGTTTCAGCTGCCCCTCATCGTTGAGCAGCGGCAGCTTGCAGGTGGAGAGAATCTCCAGGATGTTCTCCAGGTCCAGAGCACAGCACAGGGCCAGCAGCTGATAGGCATCGGGAACAGAGCGGCCCATCTCCCACTTGCTGATGGCAGGCCCGCCGATCTGGATTCCATAGTCGTTGAGCCGGGCGCTGAGGTCGCTGAGGCTGAGGCCGTGGCAGCGCCGTGCCTCTGCCAGGCAACGTCCCAGAGAGTTGTTCTCCCGGGCGGTAGCGGCGTTATACGGCGGGGTGGGGAAGTCTTCAAATGGCTGAATATCTTCTTTTTTGCGGCGTCCCATAGGATCAATCCGTCCTTTCTTGTGAAGCTGCCCTGATGATATACCAAGACGGAAGGTTTGTCAAGAAGAAAATTTCCGATCGAGACGTAAAGTTTTGCTTTACATGTCCATGTCAGCTGCATTATAATAGGCCGCAGAGGAGGTGCTCTGCGGTGGAAATAAGAGAACGGGGAATCCTGCACAGCGACCTGAACTGCTTCTACGCTTCCGTGGAGATGATGCTGGATCCCAGCCTGCGGGGAAAGGCTGTGGCGGTGTGCGGCTCCACGGAGGAGCGCCACGGCATTGTGCTGGCCAAGTCTGAACTGGCGAAACGGGCGGGCGTGAAGACCGGCATGGTGAACTGGGAAGCCCGGCAGTGCTGCCCCGGGCTGATCGTGGTGCCGCCCCAGTACGACCAGTACCTGAAGTACTCCAAGCTCACCCGGGCCATCTACCAGCGCTACACGGACCTGGTGGAGCCGTACGGGATGGACGAGTGCTGGCTGGACGTCTCCGGCAGCGGGGTGATGGGCACCCCGCTGGAGATCGCCGAGGAGATCCGCAAGTCTGTCCGGGAGGAGCTGGGGCTCACCGTATCCATCGGGGTGAGCTTCAACAAGATCTTCGCCAAACTGGGCAGCGATATGAAAAAGCCGGATGCCATCACCACCGTGTACCGCAGCGAGTTCCAGGAGAAGGTGTGGCCCCTGCCGGTGAGCGACCTGCTGTACTGCGGGCCGGCCACCACCCGAAAGCTGGCCAAGTACGGCATCCACACCATCGGGGAGCTGGCTGCCCGGGAGCCGGACTTCTACCAGCGCATCCTGGGGGTGAACGGCGTGGCACTCTGGCGGTTTGCCAGCGGCCTAGACAACAGCCGGGTGATGCCCCAGGAATTTGTCTCTCCCATCAAGTCTGTGGGACACGGCATCACCTGCAACGCAGACCTCACCAGCCCGGAAGAGGTGAAGAAGGTGATCTATGAGCTCTCCCAGGACGTGGGACACCGGCTGCGGGTCCACGAGCTGGCCGCCCGGACGGTGCAGATCTGGATTCGGGGCAATGATCTCAGCGGGGCGCAGTTCCAGACCCGCCTTCCCATTCAGACCCAGCTGCCCTCGGACATCGCAGAGGCCGCCTTTCAGCTGTTCCAGAGCCGGTATGAGTGGCAGCAGTGCGTGCGGGCCGTAACCGTGCGGGGGATGGACCTGGTGCCCGCCCGCAGTGATGTGCAGACCTCCCTCTACGTGGACCAGGTGCGGCAGGAAAAGCGGGAAAAGCTGCAGGACGCAGTGGAGGAGATCCGGGGCCGCTTCGGCAAGAGCTCTATCACCTATGCGCTGCTGATGGGAGACCTGAAAATGCCCAGCGATGGCCGGGATATGGTCCGCATGCCGGGGCTGATGTACCAGTAGGGCAGGGGAGAACCGGCGAAATGGGGATGCTTGCATAGATTCCCTAAAAATACCAGAAAAATTTCTTGAAAAACCTGTTGACAGCGCCCGCCGCTTGTGCTAATATACGGCCTGTCGTTAAGAGAGAGCGACACCAAGACACATGCGCGAGTGGTGGAATTGGTAGACTCGCTGGCTTCAGGTGCCAGTGCTCGCAAGGGCGTGCGGGTTCGAGTCCCGCTTCGCGCACTAATCCCGGGGTATTTCGGTACTCCGGGATTTTTCTTGTATCTGCGCAAGATGGCAGCGGCAGGAAGGGAGTGAGTGCATGCTGCTGACGAACCGTGAGATCGATCTTTTCCATGCGGTTCCCTATCCCATGGTGGAGGAGACCGTGTACAGCTACCTGGTGCTGGGGCTATACAATCCCCCGGTGCTGCCGTTCTCCGCCGGGATGGGGACGAGAGACGAGGCTCTGGAAGTGGTGCTCCGCTTCTACGAGGTGGACGCATATGCCCCAGGGGACTTCGGCGTTGGCTGTGATTTCGAGCGGCAGTACGGCCACAAGGTCTCCCGAAAAGACGTGCGGGACTTCCTGAACGCCCATCCCCACGGCGTGTACACCACCCGGGACACCTTTGAACACTTCCTGCAGGCCCGGTATGGCCGAAACGGCAGTGGCGGGGGCAAGGCAGGCTCCCGCCCGGCATCGCAGCCAGAGCGGCCCATCACCTATCGGGCTACCCCGTCCTATCGGCCAGCTTCCTCGCAGTCCGCCTCCAGCAGCCAAACCGCATCGGATCAGCAATCAGCTGGCAGATCTACGCCTGCATATCGCCCGGCACCGCCCACAGATCGGCAGACGGCACAGTCTGGTCAGTCCTCTGTAGGCCAAGAGAGCGCACCGGTTTTTCGGCCTACACCATCCTATCATCCCGCGCCGCCGTCCCAGACCGTGCAGACGGGGGAGATCTCCCGGCAGGGATCAGATCGCTCGGATACCGCCTCCCAGCCGATCACGCCTCCGCAAACTCCCAAGTATCGTCCGGCGCCGCCGTCCCCCTCTTCACGGAGCGATTCGGATGGCAAAAAGCCGCCCTATCGTCCCATGACAGACTCTCCCACACCCAACTATCGCCCGGCATCGGCCTCTGGCAGCAGCGCGGCGGCAGTACCTTTCCAGCCATCTTTCCGGGTATCGTCTGCGGATTCGAAGGCCGGCTCGCTCCTGCAGAGCGTGCTGCCCACGGTGATCCGGGCGGTGTGCATTGCCTCGCTGGTGTTTCTCTTCCTGGAAAGGCGCCTCACAGACCAGTGGGTGGGCACCATCCTTCTCATCGCCGGGGCGGTGTTCGCTGAGAACCTGGCAGGGAAGTGGAGCCTGGAGCGGCTTGCCGTTTGCGGCATTCTGCTTCTGGTGTGTCTCGCCGGACAGCTGATGCACTGGTGGGTGTTCAGCCTGATCCTGGTGCTGGTCTTCTTCTATTTCCACTGACGGTCTCCCAGGCGGAGCTGTGGCTTATCCCTGTTTTGGCGGCAGAACAACGAGACGGCGCCGCCATTTCAACTGCAGGCCTACTTGACACCCCCTGTCCCCAAGGGTATTCTGGGCCGGAAGTGATTTCCAAGCCTGGAGCACGAGGAATAAGGGGGAAGATCTATGTGGCGA
>CANQII010000271.1 GCA_947623875.1 uncultured Oscillospiraceae bacterium | reverse complement strand
CTGCCCGGGAGCCCATCACCTTGCGTATGGCTTCGAAGTTGTAGTAGGCGCGGGTGTTCCGGTTGCGCACAAAGGAGTAGCCTGCTCCCATATCCAGCACCACGGATATGAGCATGCCGCCCAGGATCAGATCAGACTGGGGCAGGATGTCGCTCATATTCGCCCAGAAGCTGCTTACCATGAGAGACTCCGGGAGCTGCTCATCGAAATGGCTGATCTGGTAGTCCACATGGCGGAGCAGGTCGTTGAAGGAGAGGGCCGCAGCGGCGCCTGTGGAGGCGTAGGGCTCGTTGGGATGGTAGATGGCGTCTAGGAGAGGCTGCACCCGCTCTAAAAAGGCGTCCTTGCCCCGGTCTGCCTCCGCCGGGCTGCGCCGATTGGCGCACCCCTGGCGGTACGGGGAGCAGGCCAGGAGGGCGTTGGCAAAACGGTTGGCCAGGCGGGTGTCCAGCCAGAGGGTGTCCCGCTGGCCCAGGGCCCAGAGCCCGGCGGCGATCTGCAGGGTGTACCGGTTGGTGAGGGTGCCCAGAAACTCCTCAATGCCCCGGCGCATCCTGCGGGTACAGGCCTTGTCTACCCGCTCATCGATCTCCCGGAAGAGGGGCAGAGCGGTGTGGGCATTGTGCAGCGGCTCCGGTGTCTCTACTTGCCGGGGCAGTCTGGATCCGGCATCCTTGCGGCTCCAGTATGCCGCGACGATGGGGGACTCCTCATTGCCCCCCAGGGTGTTTCCCTCCCGGAATAGCAGGTTGTCCTGCAGGAAGTTGATGATCCTGCGGTAGTAGTCCCCCAACCGGTCCAGGGCGTTGTCCCGCATCTCCCCCAGTTCGTCCTCAGAGAGAAGCTGGGCCAGCTGCAGCCGGACCATGGTGCGGCACTTCCTAAGCAGCACGAGACACAGCCGGGGGGTAACCAGCATGGGGCCCACCACATCGCCGAATGCGCTGGGCCCATTGGCGCGAATCTGCTTGAACATCAGTTGATACTGCTGAAACAGTGTGGCGTCTTGGCGGATCTCATAGTGCAGATTCTGCAGTTCTTTGGCGAAGTACCGCTCGGCGTCCTGGGAGGCATCGTCTTCGATGTAGCCCAGTAAATAGCGGATGGAGAAATCCCGGGTCTCAGGCGGGAGGCTGACAATAGCATCGCGGAGCGCGGTATCCCCCGTAGGAAAGGGCGATGCATTCCAGTCTGTGTGGTTAAACGCATCAGGATCAAGGGAAAACGTCTTGTCATCTGCCTCATCCCCGCCGGATGCCGTATCCGAATCGTCATCTTCGATGAAGCCATCTGTGAACTCGTTGGGCACATCCTCTATGATCCGGGTGAAGAGGGGCAGCGGTGCATGGATCACCAGCGCCAGCCAGAGCACGCACATGCTGTCTTTGCTGAGGTACGGGTTGGAGAAGACATAGCGGAGGGAGATCCGCTGCAGGGCCTTGTGCTGGCGTATCATGCCCAGAAAGCAGAGCTCCAGGAGATCCACCATCTGCTGGAGTTCCCGCAGGCGGCCTTTTGCGGCCATGTCCTCCACCAGGGCCAGCGCGGCCAGGGAGTAGAGCAGGCACAGGGTACAGCCGTCCATCTTCTGGGGGGCCATGTAATGGCAGTAGGTGTCTGCGATGGCGGAGCGGGGATCTCCCGTCTGAAAGTCCGCCTGGTAGATCCGCTGTCCGCTGCCGGTGGGTGCCATGGAGAGCAGCAGCTGGTCGTGGACAGCGTGCAGACGGCTCAGCAGATCCAGATCCTTCTCGGACTCGTAGTCCTCCAGCTGCTGATAGGCTGTGATCAGAAACTTGTCCGCCTGCTCCAGACTGGTCTCCTTGGGGCGGGCCGGCTGATTTTTCTTTTTGGCCATGAGAACCTCTCTTTCTGCTGGTGGGTGTCCGTCAGAGCTTTGGGCTGCCATCCGGGCGGAGATCCCTGTCCCGGGAGGTAGTCATGACGAGGTGGGTGTTCACAGACACCGTATCGGCGCTGTCCCGCTGCCGCCGGTAGCGGTCCCGCATCTCCGGGTAGGTCGCCGCCAGCACGGTGAATGCGCCTAGAAGGATGTCGGAGTCCGGCACGGCGGGATACACCGCCCTCCACACCGCAGCTGCCACCTTTTCCCGGGGCAACAGGCCATCGGCGAAGAGGTAGTTGTGTACCATCCCCAGAAGGGAGGGGAAGGCGGAGGGAACGGAGCCCTGCAGCATGGGGACGGACTTCTCCGGGTCGTAGAGCACGTCCAGCAGCGGGGCAAGGCGGGCTTCAAAGGCCGCAGGCATTTCCGGGAACGGGATCTCTGCATTTCGCTGCAGGTTGGCGATGCGCTGGTCCGAAAGTGCCGCGATGCCCCGCAGCAGCAGGGCGGCCAATCTGGTGTCTACCCAGAGGGGGTCTTCCCAGAGAAGCCTGTAAATACCCCAGGCGCAGTCCCTGCAGTTGTCTCTGCTGAGGCCGCCGAAGAGCCAGTCCGGGCTGTCCGGGTCCGGGAACAGCAGGCTCTGGTCTGCCGTGTCCTGGATCATCTGGAACAGCGGCACCTCCGCCCGGGCAATATCTCTCGCCTCCGGGGGAATGGACGCCAGAAACGCACGCTCTTTCTCGGCGCCTTGTGCCTGCCAGTATGCGGAGATCACTGCACTGGCTGTCTGCCCGTCCCGGGGGAGGAGAAAGCCGCAGCGCTCCAGTGTCTTCAGAATGGCGCCATAGATCTCCGCCTCCCGGTCTGCGGCCTCCATCTCCAGATCGTAGGGGATGTATTCCGCCAGATAGGTGTCCAGATAGTAGGTGCAGATGGGATTCATCATCCTGAGCAGGATGAGGCCTCTCCGGGTGGTGAGGCCCTCCTCTTCCTCCCGCCGGATCATCTCCCGCAGGGTCTTTTCCACGGCAGAAGCCGGCTGAAGCAGCTGTTCGTGGGTGACGAACACCAGGTGGTCTATGTGGTGCACAAACCGCTTCAGAAGCCGTTGGAGCGCCTCTTTGTCGCTGTCTTCCTCGTCCTCATCGGCTTTATCGTCTTCCGCGTCCAGATCCTCTGTGTCCTCTTCCCGGTAGAGGGGCATGTCCTCCTCTTCTGCCTCGTCGAGAAGGGCTTGTACCTGCTCCCAGAGTGCCAGATCCCGCTGCAGGGCATCGGGACGGGTGTCCTCCTGGCCGTCCCGACTGTCCTGGGTGATATACTCGGAGGTCATCTCCCCCACGATGCGGAGAAAGGCCCAGTCCGGCAGGGCGAGCAGCAGCACGAGAGACAGATACTCCATGTCCTGCTGGTAGATGAGATTGCTCTCCTGAGAGAAGGGGACGGTGAGGGTGTCCAAAAGCCGGTGCGCGTACAGCTTCTGCAGGAGAACCCGGGGAGACTCCAGCTCGAAGACCATTTTAACGAGGCCTCTCTCCTCTACGATGTTTTCGATGATGGCGGCGGCTGCCTGGCGAACCACGCCGGTGAGAGCAGCGCCGGTGATGGGGCTGGCTCCAAACCAGTACGAAAAGGTGTCTGATACGGCGAGATCCATCTGGGCGGCTCGGAAGGCCTGCTGGTATGCCGGAAGGCCTGCGGTGCAGCGGTTGTGGATGCGGTAGATCTGCTCCAGAAGGACGTCCGGAGACACCTCCTGGTAGTCTGGGTGATCCTGATAGGAGGCCTGGAGCAGACGCTGTGCCCGGGCCCTGTAAGGCTCATGGGGTCTGATGGGGTGAAAAACGATTGGTTCCATGGTTGTCCTCCCTTGGCATGTTTGTCTATAGGCCTGTGAGGTCAAAAAGGGGGATGCAGTCCGGACCCGCGCTCTCCAGGTCCTGCACATAGCCCGACAGTCCCAGATTCTCCAGGTAGGTGCGGGCAGAGCGGAGCTCAGAGGGCCGCAGGGTGCGCTGCAGCTCCGGACAGCAGCTGAGATCCCCCATGGGGGTGTACTGGGCCATCAGACTGAAGAGCACAGAGCCCGCCGGGAAGGTCTCTGCCACCCAGTCCATGATCTGCTTTGCCTCCCGCACATGGCCGGGGAGCAGCAGGTGGCGGATCAGCACCCCGCGCAGCAGACGGCCGTCCTCCATCTGGATGGGACCGGTCTGGCGGACCATCTCCCGGATGGCGGCCATCGCCGCCTGGGGATAGTCTGCCGCTCCGGCGTACCGGGCGGCCAGCTCCGGGGTGTAGAACTTGAAGTCCGGCATGTAGACCTGCACCTTGCCCTCCAGCAGCCGCAGGGTCTCTGGCTTTTCGTACCCGCCGCTGTTCCACACCACCGGGAGATCACCGGGGATGGGATCCTCCAGCACCCGGGCCAACGCTGCGGTGAATTGGGTGGGGGTTACCAGCTCGATGCAGGCGGCACCCTGCTGCTGGAGCTCGCGGAAGATCCGCCTCAGGTCCTCGTCTGTAAGGGGTTTGCCGTAGTTCTCCCGGCTGATCACCCCGTTCTGACAGAATCTGCACCGGAGGGTGCACCCGGAGAAG
>CANQII010000270.1 GCA_947623875.1 uncultured Oscillospiraceae bacterium | reverse complement strand
TGTTCCTGCTGGATGCGGTAGGGCGTCCCAGGTGCAATACACCGCTGCGGGCAGTTTTTCAGGCACTTGCCGCAGCCGATACACTTGTTCTGGATCTCATATCCCTTCCGGGAAACCTCACCGAAGCCCAGCACATAGCTCTCCCGAAAGATCGGATTTACACCCAGGTGGAAGTACTCGATCTCCCCATTCTTGATCTCAAAGACAATCCCCGCCGTCCGGCGAGTGTCCCCGGGATAGACATTGGAGAGATAGGGCTGCTCTTCAAAAATGGTGTCAATCCACCGCTCTTGCTCCTCTGCTGGGAGGGGTTCTGCCTTCGATGAGAGGCGGATCATCTCCTTGTACCGGGTGTAGCCCAGCACCTGAACATGTCCGTCTGCAAGAAGTTCCTCGCAGAAGTCCTTTCCCTTTGCTGTAAAGAAGATCATCCGCTCCGGCTCATAGTGGATCGCGGAGATGTTGCGCACCTGCGGCCTCCCGTGCCTGTCCACGGTGGCAAAGGCCAGCACCCCAACATATTGCAGTTTCTTCAGACAAGTCTGTACATCCATGCTACTTCTCCATTTCCGGCACCGCATTGAAGAAGCATGTCTCAGAGAGAGGCTTCCTGCGCCCGCTCAAGTTGGGATTCGGCTTGAAGTCCTCTGCCGGGTAGCCGATATAGAGCATGCACACCGGCTGCCATGTGTCCGGAAGGCGAAGCAATTCCCGCGCCTTGGACGCGTCAAAATAGCTGATCCAAACAGTGCCCAGATCCAGGCTCGCCGCCTCCAGCATCATGTGGGTTGCCACAATCGTGGCATCGGTAGCACCGCTGCTCTGTCCACTCTGCGGGTGCACCCAGCAGGCGGTGCTGTCGTAAGAGACGAGCAGAACCAGCGGAGCACCGTAGTAGAAGTTCACCTGGCTGCGGGTCTTATCATCGCACTCCTTGGCCAGATCCACGTACTTCTGGTCATAGCCGAATGCACAGAACGCCCGCACCTTTGCCAGGCTCTCCGGCGTATTCAGCACCAGAATGCGCTGCGGCTGTCCGTTCACTGCCGTGGGAGACCACCGGCCGGCTTCCAATATCTTCAGCACTTTCTCCTCCTCAACGGGCTTCTGTGCAAACTGCCGGACCGTGACCCGTTTCCTCGAGATGTCCATGAAGTCCATATGCCTTCCCCTTCCTGTTTCCATTCTGCAAGCTGCCTCTCATTGTACAGGCAAACATCTCCGTACACAAGTGATGGCTCAGTCACTCCACAATTCTGCCTCTGTTCTGCTTGCGGGGTTTTGCCTTCGGATACTCTCCTGCGCAATACCCCAGAAGGACAAAGCAGCGGGCAATGTAGCTCTCCGGGATCTCCCATGCCTTCAAGAGCGCCTCACCGATCTCATTGGCAAACGTCTCCTCTCCCCGGGCAACGATGCAGGAGGAGATCCCCAGCTCCGCAGCCATCAGCACCATGTTCTCCGCGCAGCAGAAGGCGTCCGGGATGCTGTACAGAAAGCGCTTGGGTCCGAAGATTGCCAGAACGGCTGGAGCCCCGTAGAAGCCGCTTTTCATAGAGGGATCGTCTATGATACTGGGCTGGTCTGCTGAGACGTAGCTGCCGGATAGCTGGGTCCGGTTGAACGAGGCGATGTTCAGCCTGCCGATGGTCTCTGCAAGCGCCGCATTTCGGATCCCCACAATCAGGCTTCGCTGTCCGCCGCCGGCATTCGGGGCATACAGTCCCGCCTCGATGATCTGCTCCAGATCCTCCCGGGATACCTGCCGATCCTGGTATTTCCGGATAGACCGGCGGTATTGCATCAACTCCATAAGCTCCATCATCATACCTCCTTCCAGCACTGGGGATCTGCCGCATAGAAGTCACCGTGGGTGCCCTTCGCCACTGCGGGACAGCCTCGGCACCAGGCTTTCAGTTCGCACTTGCCGCACTTTTCGAACTTCTCGTATTCCCGGTACTGCTCCATCTCACACACCCAGATATCCGCCAGCCGGTCTGAGAAGGCGTTACCCACCTTGCTGTCCGCTACCCGCCGGCAGGCATATACATCTCCGGTGGGCAGGATGGTGATATGGCAGTTGCCGCAGTTGCAGCCGCCGTAGATCATGCCCTCTTTGGCATCTGCAGGGATCTGAAAGGTTCCTGCCTCGTACTCGTAGAGGGTCCAGAGGTGGTCTTTCTTGTTGAAATAGGTCTGGCAGCCTGCCGCTTCGTACTCTTTGAACTTCCTGTCGCAAAGGGAAAGAAGCTCCCGGTACTCCTGGGGTGTCATGGAGACATCCAGATCGCCACCGCTGGGTACATAGCGGGAGAAGGCGAACACGTTCACGCCGGCAGCTACCACTGCATCAATGATCCCCGGCACCTCCATGCGGTTTGTCTTGGACACGGTGGTCATGATCACGCTGCGCATGCCGGAGCGGTTGATGCAGCCGATTTTCTCGAGAGTACAGTCGAAAGAGCCGGGCTTGCGGAACCAGTCGTGGGTCTCCCGCAGGCCATCCAGGGAGAGCTGGTACTTCTCGCAGCCGTAGTGCTTCATCTCCCGGCACACCTGGTCGTTCAGATGAAAGGGATTGCCCATGATGGTAAAGGGCACATGGTGTTCCTGGAACAGCGCCAGCAGACGCCAAAAGTCCGGGTGCAAAATGGGGTCCCCGCCGGTGAGATAGAAATAGGGCAGCCGGCCGTATACTTCGCAGAAGTCCAGGCAGTTGAAGAAGGTGTCCTCCATCTCAGACCAGCTCATGGAGTCCAGCTTCTTGCAGGGATCCCCGGAGAAGATGTAGCAGTGCTTGCAGCGCTGGTCGCACTCGTCGGTGATATGCCATTGGAAAGAGAAATACGGCTTCATAGGGCAGGCCTCGCTTTCTCGAGAATTGTTCAAATGGAAGGACATGATGGTGTTCCCGGCAGGACTGCTCCTGCCGGGAACACCGGGCTTCGTCCGTCTTACTGCTTGTCTCCAGCGCCGCAGGCCGTTCCGCAGGCAGCGGGAGCATCTGCCGGCTTGTCTGCCGCCCCGCAAGCGGCGGGGGCCTCGGCGGGCTGATCTGCTGCGCCGCAGGCGGCCGGTGCCTCAGCGGGCTGATCTGCTGCGCCGCAGGCAGCCGGTACCTCAGCGGGCTTGTCCGCTGCGCCGCAGGCGGCTCCGCAGGCTGCCGGCTTCGTCTCGGGCTGATCTGCTGCACCGCAAGCGACAGGGGCTTCAGCGGGCTTGTCCGCAGCGCCGCAGGCGGCCCCGCATGCAGACGGTGCCTTTTTCACGTTCCATCCAATGAGATTTGAGAGTGCCATAAGAGTTTCCTCCTTCATGCATTCAGGGAGCATCTCACGCCCTGTATCTGCCATTGTACAAGGTTTTTGGCCCTGCACAAGTACGCACTATTTTTTAGGGATACGAACATTTTTGTAACCTCTTGACGGATTCCCGACGTCCGGTTTAGAATCAAATCCAACATCAAATTGCCATCCAGGAGGCGCTGCTATGAAAACAAAAGCCGAGCTCATTCCAGAGTGTCCCGTGGCCGTCACGGTGCAGCTGATCGGGAACAAGTGGAAGCTCCTGATCATACGCAATCTGCTGGCACGGCCCTGGCGGTTCAACGAGCTGCAGAAAGATCTGGAGGGGATCAGTCAGAAGGTCCTCACAGACAGTCTTCGCTCCATGGAAGCGGACGGGCTCATCACACGCACCGTCTATCCTGAGGTTCCACCTCGCGTGGAGTACTCCCTCTCGCCGCTGGGGGAATCCCTGAAGCCCATTCTGGACGCCATGAAGGCGTGGGGCGAGGCCTACATGGCATCGCGGCAGTAGAATCCGATAACCTATGAAGAGAGCCGGCGGTTTGCAAACCGCCGGCTCTCTCTGTATATCGCACAATCTCAGCCGAACAGCCCCAGCTCCGGACAGAACCGGGCGATGGCCTTCGCCACACCGTCCGCCTCGTTGGTGTCTGTGATGTAGTCTGCCGCCGCTTTCAGAACGGGATCCCCATTGGCCATGGCCACCCCTACCCCGGCAGCCTCAATCATAGAGAGGTCGTTGCTGCTGTCTCCAAAGGCTATGGTCTCAGAGATATCCAGGCCCAGGTAGCGGCAGAGGAAGTGCAGGGCCTCTCCCTTAGTGGCGTGCTTGGCGTTGATCTCGATGTTGTTCACGATGGAACTGGATACCACCAGGTCCGGGAAGAGCGCCGGCAGTTCCTGCAGCGCCTGTGTCCGGCGGTCCATGTCTGCAAAGAACATCTGCAGCTTCTGAATGCGGTCTCCCTCCGCCACCAGCTTTTTAAAGTCCGGGACGGGCTTGCGAAGGTCCTTCACCATCTGGTTCGTGACCGGATCTGAGATGAAGTCGTCAATATGGGCGTACATCTGCGCCCCCATGTACCCCCAGCCGTCCAGAAAACAGTCGTAGATGACGGGATAGCGGTCCAGCACATCATAGACCTTCAG
>CANQII010000269.1 GCA_947623875.1 uncultured Oscillospiraceae bacterium | reverse complement strand
CCCTGGCCCAGGCCATCATGGAGGGGCAGGACATTCTCATCCTGGACGAGCCCTTCAACGCCCTGGACTACAAGACCTACCAGGACATGATGGAGCTGCTCCGCATCCTCCAGGCTGAGGGCAAGACCATCCTTCTCACCTCCCACAATTTCGAAGACCTGGAGTCCCTCAGCGAACACATCTACGTACTGGAGGACGGACGGCTGGGTACCCTGCCCCGGGAGGAGATGCGCAAGCGGTTCCGGGGCTGAAGCGCAGCAGGGTCTGCCTCAAGCCATCGAAGGATCGGGCAGGAGGCGGCCTCCTGCCCGATATCCAATCCATCCAAATCGGCGTGGGCAGCCCAGATTGTTAAATAATTAACAATCTGGGCCGCCCACGCCGATTTTGCAAAGCCGCATTTCCCAGACGCACAGCGCCCGTCCCCGACACCTCGCCAGAGACCCGTCTGGGATGCAAAGTACGCCCAGATCCGCGCCTCTGGATCCACACCGGCCAGAATGAGGCTCTTTCGGGTAAAATCCTGTAAAAAAGCGGCACAAAAGGTCGGCAGAGTAATTGACAGCCCTTGTAACATATAATAAAATATGGTTTGAAACGACCACTGTTTCGATAATTTGTTACCATATCGAAGGAAGAAGGAAAAGAACATGAAAAAAAGTATCTATATCTGTGTTGCATTGTTACTGATCCTGGCGGTAACATTGACCGGGTGCAGTCTCTTCGGTGAGAGCGGAGACAAGGCAGCAGAGAAAACCGACTCCATCAGCCTTCTGGACGGCACAAAATCCTACGCCATCCCGGAGGAGCTTGACTACGACACATTCTACCTTTGCCAGATCGATGTGAACCCCGACGATGATGAGAGTCTTCTCAGCGAGTTCCTGGACTACGGCATTCAGAAGGAGTACCACGTCACCTACGCCAAGGACGGAAAGGCCGTCCGGCAAGACGATATCTACATCTGCGACACCGCCGAGAATACCAAAGCCATGTACGATGCACTGGCTGAGATGGCCGGTACCACCGAGGGCTTCGACATCTACGAAGGCGACCCCACCATGATCGTCCTTGTCTATGACCAGGAGCAAGTAGAGGGAATGATCCTCCAGTACGCCGGGTACGGGATCGGTCTGGAGGCGGATGCGGACGCTGCCACCTATGCCCAGTTCGATGCGGATATGTACAGCGGATATCTGATCAACGCCCAGTGACTTTACAGCGCAGTCCCTTGTGAACGGAAGGGGAAAGAAAAATGTCAAAGCCAAAACGAGAACGAGATCCCGAAGTACGCTGGGAAAGCGTATTCAAGGTTCTGAAACGCTCCGATCTCCCGTGGCTGTGGATTGCGATAGCCTTTGGAGTGAATCTCTTCTATAATGAGCTCTTAGTACGGCTCCCGACCACCACGGCAGCGCTGTTCGGCGGTGACCTCTCCAGCGCTGCACTGCGGGATGCGGTAATCTACTACGTACTCTTTGCCCTGGTGATGGCTGTCTGGAACCTCTTTAAGGCCCAGGCTGGATGCCTTGCCGTCAAGCGGGCCAGGGACAATCTGTGGTGGAAGATGCTGCGGGTACACATGTCCTTCTATGACAGCAACGACCCGGCAGAGCTGATGAGCGCCATCACCAACGATATCTCTTACGGCGTGGATCAGACCACCTACCTGCTCATAAACCTCATCCCACAGCTGTATTACATCATTCGGGCCAGCAGTACCATCGGCTCCTACCACTGGGTTTTGGTGGTGGGGATTGTGGCCTTTGTTCCCATCAAGTATGTCTACTCTCTGATCATGGGCAAACTCTTCTACAATGCTGAGACAGCGGTGTACCAGGAGATCGGCGGACTGACCGGCTTTCTGGCAGAGCGTGTGCGGAATCTGCCCCTCATCAAGACCTTCACCAACGAGCGCCAGGAGCTTCAGAACGGCCGAAAGACCGTGGACAAGCTGGTAAAGGCCAACATGCGGGAGGTGAAGATGAACGCCGCCTACTCCGCCACCATCCAGATCATGGACTTTGCCCAGCAGTTTCTGCTCATCGTCCTGGCGGTGATCCTCATCCAGCAAAAGAAGATCACCATGACCCAGTGGGTGGCATTTTTCCTCTTCAGCCAGGAGTTGGGAAACAACATGTCCTATCTTGTCAACGAGTGGATCTCCATCAAGATGGTGAAGGCAGCCCTCTGCCGGGCGGCAAAGGTCTACGATGCCCCGGAGGAGGACCTGGATGCTGCCGGCGATGCGCCCATACCGCAGTCTGGACATGACGTGGAATTTCGCTCCGTCACCTTCTCCTACGGCGACAAGACGGCCCTCCGGGATGTCTCGTTCACCGTGCCGGAGGGAAAGACTGTGGCTATGGTGGGCCTCTGCGGAAGTGGAAAGAGCACGTCATTAAACCTTTTGGAGCGCTTTTACCGGCCAGACAGCGGCCAGATCACCATGGGCGGCGTGGACATCGGCAGACTGCCCCTGGGGGAGTACCGGAGGTGCTTCTCCTACGTCCAGCAGCGGCCTGAGATATTCAGCGGCACCATGCGGGAAGCGCTGACCTACGGCCTCACAAAGCCCGTCTCCGATGAGGAAATCATGGCGGCGGCGCGGGTCACAGGGATCGCCAGCTTCATCGAAAAGCAGCCGGCAGGGCTGGATGCAGAGATCGCGGCCTCCGGCTCCTCCCTGTCCGGCGGCCAGGTGCAGCGACTCGTCCTGGCACGGGAATTCCTGCGCAACGCCGATGTTCTCCTCTTAGATGAGCCCACCTCCGCCCTGGACGCCCAGACAGCCAAGGGTGTGCATGAGGCCATCCTCACCACCTTCGCGGGAAAGACCATCCTCATGGTGACCCATGACCTCAGCCTCACCCGGCAGGCGGACAAGATCGAGGTGCTCCAAAACGGCAATCTTGTCGGCGAGGGCACCTACGACGAGCTGATGGCGGACTGCCCCATTTTCGCCCAGATGGTAGCAGCCCAGGAGAAGGAGGCGGCAGTATGAAGGCACTGAAACGGTATGTGAATATCTTCAAAGGCGTGAAGCTGCCGTGGGTTTGTATGTTGACGCTTCTGGCCTTCTCCATCGTGGAGGTCACCTTAGGGCTCCAGAGCGTGGAGCTGAGCGCCTCCATCATCGATGCCAGTCAGAGCACCATCGATGGCCAAAGGCTGGTACGCTACGCAGTCAATCTCATCCTCACTGTGGCGGCCACGGTGGGGGAGACCTATTTCGACGGCCTTCTCTGCCAGAAGATCGGCGCCAGCGTCCGGGTCAAGGTCTGGGACAAGCTGATGCGCCTGCCTTTGAGCCACTACGATACCGAGAGCCCCAATGACCTGGTGAGCCGTGTCACCTCAGACCCCGGCTCCGCCAGCACCTATATCTCCACCGGGATCGCCTGTATTACCACGGTTTATGCCACGGTGGTGGCCTTCCGTCAGCTCTTCACCTTCCACAGCGGGCTGGCCACCTGGTCGCTGCTGATCATCCCCTGCACCATTGGCGTGGGCGGGATCTATTCGGCCATGTCCTACCACTCTTCCCTCCTGGGGGCCAGGAATTTCGCCAAGACCACCGGCTACATGACAGAGCACGTCCACAACCTGCGTCTGATCCGGGCACTGGGGACGGAACAGTACGAGAAGAAGCGGTCCGGCGGCATCTTCCGCAAGCAGTACTGGACGGATCTCTATTCCCGGAGCACTGTGGCCTATATGGTAGTGGGCCTGCAGACATTGAGTTGTATGTCCCTGATTATCTCCTTTGTGGCCGGCGGCCGGATGGTGGCTGATGGGACCCTGACCGTGGGGACGCTCATCGTCTTCTACGGCTTCTCCTCCATGGTGGCCATGCACCTGTCCAACCTCTTCATGGCCGTGGGCTCCATCATCGGCGCCAACGGCGAGCTTAAAAAGATCTCCCTGCTTCTGGAGCAGGCCGATGAGCCCACCGGCGGCGAGGAGGTCACCGGCGAGGAGGATATCGTCTTTGAGAACGTCTCTTTTGCCTACAGAGAGGACGTGCCGGTCCTTCAGGATGTCTCCTTCCGTCTGCGTGCGGGCCGCGTCACCGCCATCGTTGGCACCAATGGCGCAGGAAAGTCCACTCTTATGAAGCTCCTGGAGCGGATGTACGACCCCCAGGATGGGCATATCACCTTTGGGGACAGGGATATCCGGGATTTCAACCTTGGCTCCTGGCGGCACGCTCTGGGCATCGTCGCCCAGGACACGCCCTTGATGTCCGGTACGGTCCGGGAGAACCTGACCTATGGTCTAGACCGGGACATTGGCGAGGAAGAGCTTGAAAAGGCGGCAAGGCTTGCCAATGCCTACGACTTCATTATGGAGACGCCCGGCGGCTTCGATGCCGAGGTGGGCCCCGGGGGCAGCAACTTCTCCGGCGGTCAGAGGCAGTGCCTGGCCATCGCCCGTGCGGTGCTCCGTGCCCCCCGGTATCTCCTCTT
>CANQII010000268.1 GCA_947623875.1 uncultured Oscillospiraceae bacterium | reverse complement strand
GAGTTCGGCGCCACCCAGGGCAAGTTCGACCTGGCCGCCTGCGCCAAGAAGAACGGCCTGGACGCCATCCACGACACCGTCCATGAGATGGCTCGCGACGAGGCCCGTCACGGCAAGGCTCTGAAGGGCCTGCTGGACCGGTACTTCAAGTAATCCGGCAGCGGATTTCCCCGCAACCCCTATCATATCCTCCAACAGCGCCCGGCCCCGGTGGGACCGGGCGCTGCCCGTTTTCTCAGTATGGGATACCCCGGTACGCCAATAAGATAATTATTAGAAACTTTATATTTACATTTTGGCTTACATATGGTATCATTTGCACGGAAGGGGGATTGGGGATGCCCAACATTTTCAACACGGCTCGATACATTCTCCAGAGGCTTGGGCGCATGAGCACTTGGAAGCTCCAAAAACTGTGCTTCTACAGTCAGGCGTGGTCTCTGGCCTGGGTCAATAAGAGCTTGTTTGAGGAGGATTTCCAGGCATGGTCCAGCGGTCCTGTCTGTCCGGAACTGTATGAGGTACATCGCGGGTTGTTCATGGTGACGCTCGATGACATCCCCGAACCCTTGGAAGCACAGCCCGGACTGAATGAAGAGCAGAGTGAAACGATAGACCGGGTACTGGACCTCTACGGGGACTGGGAACCCTATGAGCTGCGCCAGCAAACCCATGAAGAGGATCCCTGGAAAGCGGCAAGAGGAGATACGAAGAACGGGGATCCGTGCGAAGCTGTCATATCCAAGGACTCCATGGGGGAATATTACGGGAGTCTCTGACGGGCAGGCACAGCGCGAAGCACCTGGGGGAAGATTCCCCGTGTCAGTGGAAATTGTCCGCTTTCCCTGTTTTCTTTCTCCTTGACAGCCATCTCCTATCGTTTTATAATCGAGCACAGGAAAAAGGACAATCCCATTTATGGGACATGATGCTGAGATTTGCAAGGATGCAATCCTTTTTCCGTGCAGCACAATATTCCGGTATACAGCGGGTTTAAACAGGCATATCAGGTTTTCCCTGGCGCCTTTTCCCGCTGCAGCACCCTGAAAGAGGGTCTATTCCATGTCAGCATGGCTCAACAAGTTAAGGCGCGTCAGCACGGTGCAGGCGCTGCCCCTCTCCCTGCTCTTTATGGTTCTGGGCGCCGTCTGCTTCTTCGCCACCGGTGCATACAACGTCTTCCAGCTGCTCCAGCCCAAGACCTTATCCCAGCTCACTCCGGACACCGCCGTGGGGGCGTACGTCAGCGACGACATCCCCTATTTCTACGGCGAGTTCATCGAGGAGGCCACATACAAAGACGGCGTTGCCACCGGAGAGGTCCGCAGCCGGTACTACATCGTGGATTTCGATCCCCAGCAGTACTACATGGCCCTGAAGGTCCACGCAGAGGACCTGGAGGGCGCCGAGGCCATGATGGAGGCCTCCGATGCCTTCTACGATGCCATGCTGAACAACACCGAGATGCCTCCCCTGCCCTCTGTCCACGTTAAGGGCACCATCCGGCCGCTGGAAGAGGAAGACCTGGAGATGCTGGAGGAGTACAGCGGCGGGGATGAGAACTTCCTGAACGCCTGTCTCCCCATCTACCTGGATGTGGGTATCGTGGGCACCATGAATACCCCCACCCTGATCGTGATGATCGTGCTCTCCCTGGGTTTCTTCCTCTTCGGCCTCATCCATCTCCTTTATTACGCCTTCGGCGGCGGCCAAAAGCAGGTCCGGAAGAAGCTGGCCTCCACCTCCGATCCGGAGTACACCGCCCAGGCGGCGGCCAAGTTCTACAATGAGACTACACCGATTCACGGCGTCTATCTGGGTCCCCAGTTCGTCTTCCTCCAGGTGCACACCAGGAGCACACTGCTCTTCTCCCGGGACATCGCCTGGGCATACGGCAGCACCGCCCACCACCATGGCAATGGGGATCCCTCTGCCAAGCCCCACGCCATCGAGCTTCGGCTGATGGACAGCACCCGGATGAATGTGTCCATGCCGGAGAAGACGGTCCACGAGGTGCTGGATGCCATGCAGAATGCCCTGCCCGCCACCGTCTTCGGATACTCTCAGGAGACGGAGTCCCTGTACCGCACCAGCCGGGATGTGTTCGCCGCCCGGTGGGAACAGGCCGCTGCCCCGGTGGTGGACCTGTCTGAGACCCCTGACGCGCCGGAATCCGAACCGGACACCATACCTGCTGCAGCAGATGCGGCAGAGGCGGATCGTCCAGACCTCGCTCCAACAGAACCGGAACCGGAAAACGATATGCAGAAGGAGACCCGCACTGTCTCCCTGCACAAACCCACAGACCTCTAAACCAACCACTTTCAGCGGCGGCAAGACAGCTTCTGTCTCGCCGCCGCTGTATTTTGGGCTCTTAACATTGGCTGAACATTGCCTCTGGTATCATAGGCGGAACACCCGGAAGGAGGAGATCTCATGCGGCTGCTGATCATAGAGGACGACATCCCACTGTCCTCGGAGATGAAAATCGGGCTGGAGCGCCAGGGCTTCACGGTGGATGTGGCCAACACCGGCCTGGATGGCGAGGAGAAGGCGTACGTCACGGACTACGATGCCGTGCTTCTAGACCTCAGTTTGCCGGACAAGGACGGCCTGGAGGTGCTGGCCTGGCTCCGAGACAACGGCCGGGAACTGCCGGTGTTGATCGTATCTGCCCGGGATGCGGTTCAGGAGAAGACCGCCGGCCTGGATCTGGGCGCGGACGACTATCTCACCAAGCCCTTCGATTTTCTTGAACTCACCTCCCGGATCCGGGCGGTGGTCCGCCGCTTCTACGGACGCACCAACCCGAAGATCACCATTGAATCCCTCACCGTGTGTCCCAACACCCGCATTGCCCTCTGGGAGGACAGGCCCATTCCCCTCTCTGCCAAGGAGTTCGACATTCTCCTCTACCTGGCGGAGCGCCACCCGGCGGTGGTGTCCGGGGAGGAGATCATCGAGCACACCTACGACGACTCTTTCGACCTCTTCTCCTCCGTCCTCCGGGTCCACATCTCCAACCTCCGCAAGAAGCTCACCGCAGCTAGCGGGAAGAATCTGCTCATCACCGTGAAGGGGAAAGGGTATTGTCTATGGAGCGGTCTCACACAGTAAATCTGCGGCATCTAGTCTTCCGGTATTGCCTGGAGCTGGTCCTGCTGTCTCTTTTGGTCTCCCTGCTGCTCTTCCGCCCGCTGCAGCCGGTGCAGCTTCCAAAGCTGCCCGGCACCTATGTGTCCGCAGACGGGGCAGTGCCCACCCTCTGGGGGCTGCAGATCCCCTGGGAGGAGATAGAGCAGCGCACCCTGTCTCAAGAGGCGCTGCAGGCTCTGTATATTCCATATCTGAGAGGCGTCCTTCTGCGGGCGGTTTTGTCCTCCGCGCTTCTCTTTCTCCTGCTCTCTCTGGCCTTCGCCGCACTGCTCACCAGACGTCTTCTCTCCCCTATCGAGAAGACCGCTGCGCACTTGCAGCACCCAGACAGCAGGCAGATTCCCAAAGATCTCCCCTGGGAGCTCTCCCAGATCGCAGAGGCCTTCCAGCAGCTCCAGGAGAAGTACAACCGCCTCTCCGCAGACTTTGAGAACCTCAGCGCCTATATCTCCCACGAGCAGAAGAACGCATTGGCCCTGCTGCGCTCCACTCTGCAGAATGAGGCGCCAAACCTCTCCCTGCGGGTTGGCGGGCAGATCCAGCGGATGGTGTTGGATCTGGACGACATCCTCACACTCACCGCCAACACACCCCATGTGGAAGCAGTAGATCTCACCCTTCTCTGCGGGCAGGCGGCAGACGAATACCATCGGGTGTACCCAAGCCTCTCCTTTGATTTCATGGAGGACGCAGACTGCACCGTCCGGGGAAACGAGCTGCTGCTGTACCGGGCGGTATCCAATCTCATAGACAACGCCATCAAGTACGGAGAGGGCAAGCCGGTATCGGTCTATGTGGGGATACAGCGGGACTGTCCCTATGTCTCCGTCTCAGACCAGGGGATGGGCATCCGCATGGAGCAGCAGGAGAAGATCTTCGAGAGCCAGTACCGCATCGGCAGCCGGAAGAAAGATGGGTACGGCATCGGCCTCAGCCTGGTTCGCCATGTGGCCCAAATCCACAGCGGCTTTGTGTGGGTGGAGAGCCAGGAGCACTGCGGCTCTACTTTGAAGCTAATCCTTCCGCCCTTTACCAAGAGCGCCGTAAAGCCCCTGCCTTCAGGCATGGGGATATAAGGCGCGAAAAATATTTTCCCCGAAACGCTTGTAATATATTCCTAAATGCTGTATAATATACGGCATGGAATACAAAAGCAATCGAAACGTAGTCTATTCTTGCAAGTACCATGTGGTTTGGTGCCCAAAATACCGCCGTAAGGTCTTGGTCAACGGTGTTGATGCGAGGCTCAAAGAGCTAATTGGTGAAGTGTGTGAGGAAAATCGCATCGACATCATTGAGATGGAAATCATGCCTGACCATGTGCATTTGCTTATGGAA
>CANQII010000267.1 GCA_947623875.1 uncultured Oscillospiraceae bacterium | reverse complement strand
TCTACCCGCTCTTCCAGGCTCTTCCCCTCGTTCTCCTTCTCCGCTGCAGCTGCCGCCAGAAGGGCCTCTCGGAACTCAGAGAGGAAGACGGGCTTGCGGCACACCTCTGCCACGCCGGCCTCCCGGGCGGCATGGGCCATATCCGGCCGGTCATCGATGAAGTAGAGCACCATCGGCGGCCGTTTCGCGCCTTGCATCTGCCGGATGAGATCCATGGCGCTGTGGTCTTCGGCGTTGTCGTCCAGTAGTACGAAGTCGCAGCACTTCTTCTCCTGGGTCTCATATGCCCTCTTCCCGTCCCAGGGCAGCAGTTCGGTCTCCATGCCCAGCTTCCCCATCATCTTGCAGAGGAAGGCTCCGTGGTCTAGATCCCGGCTCACCACCAGGGCCTGCTTCCCGGAGAGAGGAATCGCCCGCTCTTCGTTGTCCTGGAGCCGGAAAGTGAATTCCACGGTGAAAATAGAGCCCTTGCCCTTCTCTGTCACAACGGAGATGCTGCCGCCCATGGCCTCCACGATGTTCTTGGTGATGGACATGCCGAGGCCGGTGCCCTGAATGCCGCTCACCGTGGATGTGCGCTCCCGCTCAAAGGGCTCAAAGATGTGCTGGACAAAGTCCTGGCTCATGCCGATGCCGGTGTCCGATACCCGCAGGGCAAACCGGGCAGTCCCCGGTTTTTCGGTCCCCAGCTCCTCCACCGCCATGGTAACGGTGCCGCCGGCTGGGGTGAACTTCAGGGCGTTGGACAGCAGGTTCAGCAGGATCTGGTTCACATGGAGCTTGTCGCAAAAGATCTCCTCGTCCACCACATGGTACACCTCCATGCGGAAGATTAGCTGCTTGCTGTCCATCTGGGTCTGGACGATGTTGCGGATGTCGTGGAAGATCTCGGCGAAGGAGCAGGGCTTCTCCTCGATGTTCAGCTTGCCGGACTCGATGCGGCTCATGTCCAGGATGTCGTTGATGAGGCTCAGAAGGTGGCTGGAGGAGGAGCGGATCTTGTCCAGGTACTCCGCCACCCGGATGGTGTCCTCAATGCTGGACTCCGCCAGAGTGGTGAAGCCGATGATGGCGTTCATGGGGGTGCGGATGTCGTGGGACATGTTGGTGAGGAAGGCGGTCTTGGCCCGCTCTGCCGCCTGGGCCTTGTTCAGCTTTTCCACCAGCACCGCCTGCTGCACGGCGTTGGCCACCATGGCCTCCGCCTGTTTCTTCATCTGGTACCGGAGGAAAACCACATATCCCACGATCACCAGCACCAGCAGCACAGCGGCCACAAAGAACACCGTCTGGACGCTGTACAGGGTGGCCAGCACCTCGCTCTCCGGCACGGAGATGGAGATGGACCACTCGTTGATATGGGCGGGGCTGTAGTACATGTACTCCCAGCCGGCGGTTCTGGGGGTGCGGTATATCACAAGGCCGGACTGCAGGTCCATCATGGTGGTGGTGTACTCCTCCCAGTCCACGCTGCCCCGGGTCTCCCGGTCTGCGGTGTCCATGTCCGCGATGTTCGGCAGGGTGGTGTGGGTGGGATAGGTGTCCAGCAGGAAATCCCCTGTGCGGGTGTCAATGATGTAGTAGCTGGCTCTGCCGTGGTAGATGTTGCGGATGCTCAGGTTGTCCGGGAAGGTGCTCAGCTGGATCACGCCATACAGCATGGCAGCGGTCTCCCCGTTCTGGACCACCGGCACCATATGCCGCAGCACCAGGGAGTCGTCCCGAACGCTGGTGACCCGGTCTGAGATGTGCGCTCCCATGGCGGCCAGGGTATTAAAGTCCATGTCCGGTTTGCCGGAGACATCCATGGTATTGCCGTCCGGGAACACAAGGGTCTCATCCGGCAGCAGGACGATCAGGGTCATGGTCTGGGCCAGGGGGTCCACGGTGCGCAGGGCCTCCCCGATGGTCTCCTTATTGGAGAGGTCCACATTGGCGATGATCTGCGCTGCGGCATTCAGCACCTTGCTGTCCTTGTTCAGGCTGGTCTGAACCTCCTCCATGACGATGGTCACATTCTCCCGCAGCCGCTCCAGGGCCTTGTCCCGTGTCATGCGATAGATCATGGCGTAGCTCACAACAAAGAGGACAACAATACACAAGACCGTTATGATGGTGGCTGTCAGGATCCTGCCCCGTTTTGGCACTTTTTCTTTGTGTTGCACCCAATACTCCTCCCCAGTTTGTACCTGCCGCAAATCACAGCGTCCCCAGATTCAGCAGGTCTGTTCCTCCATTTGATCAGAGCCGCACTTCCCAGCCCATCTCTACTGCAGCATAGAATTGGCTCTGTTTCCGTTTCATTCCAGTGTATAGGATACCACATACCATCCGGCAATACAAGGAAGAAACCTGCAGATTCTTCCATTTCTTTGCTCTATTTCTCCAATTTCCAGGAAAATCTGAAGTGTTATGCGCAAGAGTTCGCTGTGTTTGGCATTTTCTTCCTTCCAACCAGACAAGATTCGCCTTGCCTTTTTCCCCGTTCTGGTGTACACTGGCGGAGATATCACAGGACAGGAGGAGTTCCATGGAACCCCATGAAATCGTAGATCTGGAAGAGTGCCCGTGCTGCGGCGGCACAGGCTGCGTCACAGAAGAGGGCGGCTGGTGTCTCTATATCCAGTGCATGGACTGCGGCGCCCACACCGCCGGGCTGGAGTTTAAAAACCAGGAGGAGCGCCTGGACGCCGCCCGGAGAGCGGCGGCCGTCTGGAACATGCGCAAGGTGATCGCACCGGGGCCGGGAGAATAATTCATGTCCCCGTACTGCACCCTTCTCTTCGACCTGGACGGCACCCTAGCGGATACCGAGGAGGGGGTCTGGCTGGCGGTGAACGCCGGTCTCACCGCAGCAGGGCTGTCCCCTGTCCCCCGGGATCTGGCCCGTACCTTCATCGGCCCGCCGCTGGAGGACACCTTCCACACCCTGGGGGTGACGGACGCCAACTTCCAGGCCGCCTGGGACGGCTATGCAGACGCATACAAGTCCGCTGGCATGTACCGCACAAAGCCGGTGCCCGGCATGCCAGAAGCGGTGCACCGTCTGAAGGCAGCGGGGTACACTTTGGCGGTGGCAAGCTGCAAACCCTGGTCATATTGCGTCCCCTTGGCAGACCTCTGCGGGTATGGAAACTGCTTCTCCGTGATCTCCGGAAGCTTCCACAACGGGGTGCCAGAGCACAAGCCCTCCATCATCCGGGAGGCCATGCGCCAGCTCAACTGTAATCCTGCCGAAACCCTCATGATCGGAGACCGGGGGTCCGATGTCACCGGGGCCAGAGAGTGCGGTCTCCCCTGTCTGGGGGTGGACTTCTGCGGGTACGCCGAGCCAGGAGAACTGGAGGCGGCAGGCGCCATTGCCATCGTATCCACCCCGGCAGAGTTGCTCCGTTTTCTAGATCTGGAATGAGCCCCAGCACACAAAAACCACCACGAAAATACGGCAAGGCCGCAGGCGATCCGCCTGCGGCCTTGCCGTTACACGTATTCTGTTAGAGTCGATCAGGGACGGCCCAGAAGGGCGAACATGTTCTTCTTGTAGGCCTCCACGCCGGGCTGGTTGAAGGGGTTCACGCCCAGGATGTGGCCGCTCACGCCGCAGGAGAGCTCGAAGAAGTACAGCAGCTCGCCGAGGGCCCGGACGGTCATCTGGGGGATGCGGAGCACGATGGAGGGGGCGCCGCCGTCCTTGTGGGCAGCCAGGGTGCCCTGGAAGGCCATCTCCCGGACGAAGCTCAGGGGCTTGCCGGCGAGGTAGTTCAGGTTGTCCCCGTTGTCGTCGCTATAGGGGATGGCCACGTCGCAGCCGGTGTCATCCACATAGATCACCGTCTCAAAGAGGTCCCGCTCGCCGTCCTGGATGTACTGGCCCAGGGAGTGGAGATCGGTGGTGAACTGAGCGGAGGCGGGCCACAGGGCCTTGCCCTCTTTGCCCTCGGACTCGCCGAAGAGCTGCTTCAGCCACTCGCCTACGAAGGAGTAGCTGGGCTCATAGGTGCAGTAGAGCTCGATCTTCTTGCCCTGGCGATAGAGCACGTTGCGGGCAGCGGCATACTGCCAGACGGGGTTGTTCATGGAGCGCTCATCGAAGCGGACCATGGCGTCATGGGCGCCGCCCATGAGCTCGGTGATGTCCACGCCGGCGGCGGCGATGGGCAGCAGACCTACGGCGGTGAGCACGGAGTACCGGCCGCCTACGTCATCGGGCACCACGAAGGTCTCCCAGCCGTTGGCGTCGGCCAGGCTCTTCAGAGCGCCACGGGCCTTATCGGTGGTGGCATAGATGCGCTTGTCCGCCTCTTTGCCGTACTGCTTTACGAGAAGATCCCGGAATACCCGGAAGGCCACGGCGGGCTCGGTGGTGCCGCCGGACTTGGAGATCACATTGATGGACCAGTTCTTCCCCTGGATCTTCTTCTCCACCTTCTTCAGCTCATTGGGGCTGAGGGAGCAGCCGGCGAAGCAGATGTCGATGCCCTCGGCGGGGAACACCTCCAG
>CANQII010000266.1 GCA_947623875.1 uncultured Oscillospiraceae bacterium | reverse complement strand
TTCAGGATCTCTCTGGCCCGGCCGTTGGGAATGGTGTCCAGTGCATCGGTGATGGCGTTGAAGAGGATCTTATACATCTTCTCGTAGGGAACGGAGCCCTTCTGGGGGAACGGGACAACGGACATGGCGGTACGCCTCCTTTCTTTTCTTTGTTCTACGATATTCTGATTGGTACCATTTGGACAGTTGGGTCATAGGATAGGGCTGCAGACGAGGGCGTCCGCCGGCCAGGCGGGCGTCTCTTTCATCATAAGGAGGGAATCTGCGATGTGTGCAATTGCAGGCTTTGTGGAGGAGGGGCTCACCGCCTTTGACGGCTTGCAGGGGCCGCTGCTGGCATCCATGGCCCGGCGGGGTCCGGATCAGCAGGGTACCTATCGCCAGGGCAAGGCCGCGCTCTTTCACAACCGGCTGGCGGTGGTGGACATCCAGGGCGGCAGACAGCCGTTCCTGCTGGACACCGGGGAGGACGGCAATCCCGCCGGGGAGAGCTTTGCCATGGTGTACAACGGGGAGCTGTACAACACCGAGGAGCTCCGGGGAGAACTGGCCTCCCTGGGCCATCGGTTCCACACCCACTCGGACACGGAGGTGCTGCTCCACGCCTACGCCCAGTGGGGGGACGGCTGCGTGGACCGGTGCAACGGGATCTTCGCCTTCGCCGTCTGGGAGGAACATCGGCAGCGGCTCTTCCTGGCCCGGGACCGGTTGGGGGTAAAGCCCCTCTTCTACAGCACCGAGGGGGGACGATTTGCCTTCGCCTCTGAGATCAAGGGCCTTCTCACCATGCCCTGGGTGAAGCCGGAGGTGGACCAGGAGGGGATCCTGGAGGTGATGCTGCTGGGGCCCGGCCGTATCCCCGGCTCCGGAGTGTTCCGGGGGATCCGAGAGGTGGAGCCGGCCTGCTGCGGGTACTACGAGGGACACCGGCTCTCCCTGCGCCGGTACTGGAACCTGGAGGACCGGGAGCACCTGGAGCGGTTTGAGGACACCGCCGCCCACGTCCGCTGGCTGGTAACCGATGCGGTGAAGCGCCAGCTGGTGAGCGATGTGCCGGTGGCCACCTTCCTCTCCGGGGGATTGGACTCCAGCCTGATCTCCGCCATCGCGGACAAAGAGCTTGCCGCTCGGGGCGAGAAACTTCAGACCTGGAGCGTCACCTACCGGGACAACAGCCAGTATTTCCAAAAGAGCAAGTTTCAGCCCACCAGTGATGACGATTTCATCGGGGAGATGGAGGACGCCCTCACCGGAGGGCACCACCGGGTGGTACTGGACAGCGAAGATGTGGCAGCCGCCCTGTTGGATGCCACCGAGGCCAGAGATTTGCCGGGGATGGCGGATGTGGACTCCTCCCTGCTGCTCTTCTGTAAGGAGATCAAGACCGGGGCCACTGTAGCGCTCTCCGGGGAGTGTGCAGATGAGATCTTTGGTGGATACCCCTGGTTCCGGGATCCCACCATCCGGGAGCGGGAGGGGTTCCCCTGGGCCCAGTCCACCGGCTACCGGGCCAGCTTCCTGCAGCCGGATGTGCTCCGGGGCGCGGATGCCTTCGACTTTGTGGATGCCCAGTACCGAAAGACGGTGGCGGAGACCCCCATGCTGCCGGGACGGTCTGGACTGGAGAAGCGGATGCGGGAGATGGTGTACCTCAACTTCCGCTGGTTCATGCAGACCTTGCTGGACAGAAAAGACCGGATGAGCATGTGGAGCGGCCTGGAGGTGCGGGTGCCCTTCTGCGACTACCGCATCGCCCAGTACCTCTACGGGGTCCCCTGGGCCTATAAGGACTACCAGGGGAGAGAGAAGGGACTGCTGCGGCAGGCCATGGAGGGCTGGCTGCCAGAGGATATTTTGTGGCGCAAGAAAAGTCCTTATCCCAAAACCCATCACCCGGCCTATCTCCAGGCGGTGTCCCGGATGCTGCGGCAGGTGCTGGACGCGCCCCATGCGCCTATCTTGGACATTGTCCGGCGGGAAGCGTTGGAGGAACTGCTGGACCACCCGGGCCCCAACGAGAGTATCCCCTGGTACGGCCAGCTGATGAATCGGCCCCAGACCATCGCTTATCTGGTGCAGGTGAACCACTGGCTGGAGCACTATCATGTGGAATTGGTTTGAGCAGATTCAGTCACGGCAGAGCAGCGCCTCGGCGGAGCGGATCCCGTCCACTGCCGCAGAGGTGATGCCGCCGGCGTAGCCGGCACCCTCCCCGCATGGGAAGAGACCGCGCAGGGCGGGGGACTGGTATGTGCCGTCTCGGAGAATGCGGACCGGGGAGGAAGAGCGGGTCTCCACGCCGGTGAGTACCGCATCCGGGGCGGCAAAGCCGTGGAGCTTGCGGTCCAGAAGGGGAATGGACTCCGCCAGGGAGGAGAGCACGTAGTCCGGCAGCACCCCATCCAGGGTACCCCAGGCCACGCCGGGGCGGTATGTGGGGAGAATGGCACCTGGACCGTGGGAGGTCTTGCGGGTGAGGAAGTCCCCGGACCGCTGGGCAGGGGCCTTGTATGTGTTCCCGCCGGCGGCAAAGGCTGCGTGTTCCCACCGCTCCTGGAACCGGACCCCAGCCAGGGGATCGGTGCCGCCGAAGTCTGCCGGGTTTACCCCTACCAGAAGGCCGCCGTTGATATTGACTCCGTCCCGGGCCCGCAGGGACATCCCGTTGGTGACCACCTGTCCCGGGCCGGAGGCCGCCGCCACCACCTGGCCGCCAGGGCAGACGCAGAAGGTGAACACCGATCTCCCGGACGGCAGGTGACAGGCCAGCTTGTAGTCTGCAGGGGGCAGCTTCTCCCAGGCGGGGCCAAACTGGGAGGCACTGATCATATCCTGCCTGTGTTCGATCCGCACCCCGATGGCAAAGGGTTTCTGCTCCATTGGCAGTCCTGCCTCTGCCAGCATTGCAAAGGTGTCCCGGGCGGAGTGGCCCGGGGCCAGGATGAGATCGCTGCAGGGAATGCGGATGGGACCGGAGGGGGAGTCTACCTGGATGCCGGTGAGAACGCCGTTGCGGCTTTCCAGAGCGCTGAGAGTGTGTTCAAAGCGGATCTCCGCTCCCAGGGAGAGCAGTTCTGCCCGCATGGAGCGGATCACATCCCGCAGGACATCCGTGCCGATGTGGGGCTTTTGAGCCCAGAGAATGTCTTCCGGCGCCCCGTGGGCTACAAAGATCTCAAAGACGTGGCGGATCCGGGGGTCGTGAATGCCGGTGGTGAGTTTCCCGTCAGAGAAGGTGCCGGCGCCGCCCTCCCCGAACTGGACATTGGAACTGGGATCCAGAGGACCGCCATCCCAGAAGGCTGCCACATTCTTCGTGCGCTCCTCCACCGGTCTGCCCCGCTCCAGAAGGATAGGCGGGGTGCCCGCCCGGGCCATGGCGAGGGCCGCAAAGAGACCGGCAGGGCCCATTCCTACAACGATAGGGGGATGCGCAGGTTGGTATGTGGGCTCCGGAAATTGATAAGGTATCTCCTCCAGAAGAGAGACGCCCTTTGGCGCCCGTTTGAGAATGGCCTTCTCTTGATCTGGATCCAGGGAGACGGACACAGAGGTGATGAGTTTGACCGAGGATTTGTTCCGGGCGTCTATGGATTGGCGGCGGATGGTGAGTTCCGGGAGAGAGCGCTCCGATAGACGGAGTGCCTGGGCTGCCATACTGCGAAGCTTCTGGCGGTTGGCGTCTACGGGCAGAGAGAGGTTCTGGATGAGTAGCATGGCGGCAAGTCTCCTTGGAATGGGTATGTGGCTTGCAGATCAGCGAAACAGGGATCGGATCAATGATGTGCGAGAAGCATGACATTGGATTCCGGATAGAGGCAGGATGCCCGAGAGAAGAGAAGCTATCCTGGCAGTATCAGGTGCTCTAGGGGCTTGTGAGAATCCTGGCAAATTCAGGCGATTCCAGGGAAGATTATAGCGAAAATGGACGTCAGGTGCAAGTGGTATGAGCGCCCAGGATTGGAAAATCGTTCGACACAATGCGACAAATAGCGACAGATTGGAATTATATACAGGGAGACAGGAAAGAGCAGCGGCGGGAAAGGGCCCTGCTAATATATAAGGAAGTGCGAATGAGCGACATGGCTTTCCGCAGAGATACCCCTGCCAGCGTGCTTTGCTATGCCGGTTTATCAGCTTTTGTCTATTTTGCATTTTGCCCCAAAGCGAGGTATCAAGATATAGCGGTTCAAGCAAGTAAAGACCGCAAGATATAGATTGGGAGTTTCTGGGATAGAAAAACCGTGCAAAAACCGAAAAAAGGCGTTGACAACCGGCGGCCCGGCTGCTATCATACGCAAGCGCTCTGCGGGAGGCCAGCTGGCCCGGCACCGGTTGCAAAAATTTCTTTGAGATTTTCAAAATTGGGTGTTGACAGCAGCACCGCGAAGTGCTAAACTTTCGTAGTTCGACTGATTCAGCTTAAGTCTGGCTCTATCCCAGATCTCCGCCAACGTCTGATGGCTCAGAAAAAAGTTTGCGGAAATTTGAAAAAAGTGCTTGACAAGCGGATCGCGATCTGCTAGAATCCCATCTCGCCGGCTCGAGAGAGACCAAGTGCGAGCG
>CANQII010000265.1 GCA_947623875.1 uncultured Oscillospiraceae bacterium | reverse complement strand
ATTTTTGAGGACGCCACCCTGTCCAGCTATGTGATCCGGCGGGTGTACAAACTGGAGCGGGATTCGGCGGTGCCGTACCTCATGAAGGACTGCCGCCTTTCCCACGATGAGGCGGACAAGCTCTTCATGATGCTGATCTATGGCTTATACTACATGAACCGCTCCCTGAAGTGGAACAAGGACGACAACTGGTATGAGATGCAGATGCTTATCAATCGCTTCATGTTTGGCGGAAACGAGGCGCTGCGCAATCGGTTCGATTCCAAGAACGACCGCGCCTGAGACGGATCGGCGGATCAGGGAAAACCGCCAATTCCTTGCACATCGGTTGAAAATGTTGTACAATTGACGGGTATTCCCTGAGAAACCGAATCGAACGGAGGCGGGCAGCAGTGAATGAATCGGGATGGAAGCTCCTGTTCCCCTCCCGTACCATGCGGGAGGCGGTGCAGGCCAGCGGCAGGGTGCTCACGGACATGGAGAAGGCGGCCCTTCTGTACCACTGGGACGAGATCGGAACCCGGTGGCGCAAGCTGCTCTATGTCCTCCGGGACAACACGAAAGACAGCGTCTTGCAGAGGCAGCTCGCGGAGTACCTGAGCCGGGAGGAGAAAGCCTATGCTCTCTTTCCGAACAATGAGGATGGGAAGCACATCTTTGACCTTCTCCAGGGGAAAGAGAAGGCTCGCCACTATCCGCAGTATGAGATTGCCCTGCAGCAGGGGCGGAAGACGGGCAAGCCTTTTTGCATCAACCGGCGGGATCAGGGGAGCGGATACGATGCGATCTCAAACGCACTGCGGGCCGGCTATCCGAACAGGGTTGTGGCGCAGCTCTGGTTCAATGAGAAGGGCACCCCGGTGTCCTTTCGAAGTATCGAAATCCCCATGGCGTATGAGAACCCAGAGGACCTCCGGCTGAACCGCTTTGAACTCCGCTATGTGCCCCTGCCGTACCCCTTTGCCCCGGGGGATGTGGTGAAGAACCTGAAAACGGGGAATTTGGGCATCGTGCAGAGCACCCAGAAGGATATCGAGAGGCAGACGCACCGGGAAGCGAGATTCCTGGATTGGTCTGCCAACGATGTCCAGCTCCTGACCACAGACGATCAGAATCTCTATGACACCCGGAGAGTCTCCTCGATCTATCTGCAGCGGGGACCGCAGACCATCGCAGCGTGCAAGAGCCGCGAAGAGGAGGTTGCGGTCTATACCAGCAAGATGTACATGGACGGCTATACACCCCAGACCGTGCGGGACGTGCTGAAGTACCACAAGGGCTGAAGAAACGGGATCCGCAGTGCCGATGGACGGCACTGCGGATCCCGTTTTCGTGTGCTGGTTCAAGGGTAGCCGATATCCCAAGGCGCGGATGCGGGCGGCTGCATGGCAGAATTCTTATCTTGCAGGTGCTCTGAGAGGTACAGACTGCGGACAATCCTCTTGAAATCATCTTCAAGGGGCGCTCTTTTCAACACATCGTCAAAGGCCTGGTGAGATGTCTGTGCCTCGTTCAGAAGCATGTGCAGCGCCGCCTTGCCGTACTTGTATTGCAATTTCACCGTTTCGATAGTGACCGTCTGATCTACGTAATCGCTGAAATGCATGCTGACATCCCTCCCGGGCTCGGCTGTCATGGACTTAGAGCAGAATCGCCTCACTGCTTATCGGAGAGGTACATCTCCCGAACCATCTCCTTGACATCGTCCTCAATCGACAAATCTGCCAGCACTTCATCGAGGTTTTGATGACAACACTGCATCAGCCGGGGGAGAAAGCCATATGTCAGCTTGGCCAGCTTGTACTTCTGCTTGTACTTCTGATAGACCTCTTCTTTTGTGACTGCAATCGTGATTTTCTTGTCTATGTAGTCGCTGAACGTCATATCGTATCCCCCTTCGGGCCGCTTTTGCTATGGAAGCCGTTGCCGCACTGACCTGGACGAAAACAACCTCATGTTCCCGGAGAATCAGCAGACTTGGTGGGTATGGGCATCAGCTCGTTCAAAACCACAAACTGGATGTCGGTCCCTATCACGTTCGGTCCGACATAGATGCCATCTACAGTACAGTGAGACGGCTGGCCATGCTCTGCAAGGTAGAGGAGCAGATCCGTGGGGCAGTCCTTGCAAAAGACAGTGAGTCCGACTTCCCCCAGAAAGGGATAGAGGCTGTTCTCGGAGGCATATTCGTACAAACATGCCAGACTGCCTTGCAGGGAGTAGATGTCCGGTACTGCAAGCAGCCCGCCGAAGTCCAGGATCTGACACTTCTTGAATTCCCGTGTGAGGGGAGAGCGGTCAAAAGAGGGCTGCCTCTCTACCACGCGGAGGTTCCTATAGTCATAGGAGCGCTGGATGGTCACATCCCTCTGGATCTCAAAAGGTGTGTTGGGATCGTCCTGCGGAAACATGGCGAGCAGGAATTGGTACAGCATCTCCTTCCCATCCATGCTGTCTGCTGTATCATTGTCCAGCGGATTCTCTGGGATCTCCGCAACGGTCTTGTCCTTCATGGCTATTTCATCCTTTCTTACGGCTGTCTGATGTTGAGATTTGGAATCTTTCAAACGAAGTATAACGCCTTTGTACAGAATGTCAATAGCTATATTAGAAGATGCTTGATCAAGATGGATGGTGCGTTCTGGATACTATAGCGTAATAAAATACTTATTGTTCTGCTGGCCTTCTGACATATGCATCGGAGATTGTTTGCGTTTGCAATGCGCTTTCAATGACTCAGAAAAACACAGAGGCGGGGAGCCTGCGGCTCCCCGCCTCTGTCTGGGTCAGGCGTATGGTTTCAGATGTCTCGGGATTTTAGATCAGTCCTGGCAGGAATCCCTGGAACAGGCTCAAAATGCAGGCGAAGACCAGGATGGTGACGCCTGCCACAAAGCCGCCCAGTGTCCAGCCCCGGATGGTGTCCACCTCGTTGAGATGGAAGAAGCGGGAGATGGCCCAGAAGCCGGAGTCGTTGGGGAGGGAGAGACCGATGCCGCCGGCACAGACGGCGATGGCACAGAGAATGGGGGATACCCCGGAGGCGGCAGCAGCAGTGGAGACGATGGCGGCTGTGGTGGTGAGGGCCACAGTGGTGGAGCCGGTGGCAATCCGGAGCACCTGCGCGATGACGAAGCACATCACCAGGATGGGCATGTTGAAGCCCTGCAGGCCGTCTGTGATCACAGTGGCGATGCCGCAGGCCTTGAGAATGCCGCCGTAAGCCCCGCCGGCGCCGGTGATGAGGAGAATCAGACCCACTTTGTCTGCGCCGCTGGTCATGATGTCGGTGATGGAGCGGGGGAGATACTTCCGGGAGATGAAGGCGCCGTAGAGCACACCGATGGTCATGGAGACGTTCTTATCCCCCAGGAAGGCCAGAACTTTGAGAAGGGTGCTGTCTGCCGGGAGCAGGAAGGCAGAGAAGGAGCCCAGCAGGATGAGGACGATGGGCACCAGGAGAATGGACAGGGCCTTCATGGCACCCATCTTCTCCCGAGATGCGGATTCCGAAGCGGTCTCGGCGGTCTCGGTGTCCAGATCGGAGAAGTCCCAGGTCCTGCCGTTCTTCTGGTCGATCTTGTTTACGATGCCGCCGTAGACGATGCCGCCCGCAAACATACCGATGAAGGCGGCAATCAAGGCGTAGAAGAAGAAAATGCCCACATTGATGTCCATGGCGGCCGCCACGGCGAGAGGCGGTGCTGTGGGAAGGACCAAGGCGAAGGTGCATGTGGTGGCCACCGAGATGGCGCAGCCGTACGCCACCATGGAGTATCCGGTTTTCTTGGAGAGCACCCGGAGCATGGGGGCAAACATGATGTACACCACATCGCCGAAGACGGGGATACCGGTGATGAAACCGGCGGTGGAGACGGCGTACTGAGAGCGCTTGGGGCCCACTGCCCGGAGCACGCTGTCTACGATGCTGTCGATACCGCCGGACTCATACATGAACATGCCCAGCATGACGCCGAGTCCGGTGACGATGCCGATGGAGCCCAATGTGGCGCCGAAGTTGTTGGTGACGGTGGCCACCACATCGGTGATGGAGGCAAATCCGGCGGGCGGGGTGCCGCCGATGTACGTGGCCAGGGCCATAAGGCCGGTGCCGTACGCACAGACCAGAAGGGCCACGAAGGCGTTGAGCTTGACCTTGATGATGCAGAACAGTAGGACTGCGATGGAAATCAGGAACACGAGCAGCAACATGCGAAATCCTCCTTGTTATAGACATAGGGTTTCTCTGTTCCGCCGGTCCCAATTGGCAGGGGGATCCTTCACACAGGGCGGAGTGTAGCGGATTGGGTGGAGGCTGTCAAGGAAGGGGGAGAGAAGGAGAAAGAACGAAATAAAAGCTGAAACTTGCCGGAAATGGCGAAAATGGCCCGCTTGACGCCGCAATTTGTTCGTTGTATGCTGGGGCTATCCCTCCGGTCCCGCCGCGGCAGATCCTTCACACACACCGCCTACGCGAGACAAGAACTTCTTACAGAAGGGAGAATCACTATGCTCACAAGCCAGAAAATGCGTACCCTGGCCCCGGAGCTGGATCCCCTGCGCCTGGGCACTGGGTGGAAGCTGGAGGACCT
>CANQII010000264.1 GCA_947623875.1 uncultured Oscillospiraceae bacterium | reverse complement strand
AAAATCGGAAAGAAGGTCATTCAAATGACTGAAGAAATGTACAGGAATTTTGAAAGGTTCTACGCCGCCAATACAAAACAAGCCATAGAGCAGGCGAGACAAGAAACAAAATATGAGAGCGCCAAAGCACTACTTTCTAGTGAAGTGCCAGAAAAGGTCATCGCAAAAGCACTGAAACTCACTCCCGAGGAAATGCAGCAGATCAAGAAAGAACTGGGCCTTACAGATGACCCCGCCTGAGACTGCCCCAGTTCCCGCTCTGCCGTCCTAACCTGCATTGGAACAAGGACCGCTTCGCCAGCCGCTGGCAGAGTCCAAAAGCCGCACTGGAATAGACCAACAAAGAGACATCCGTGTACCAGCCTATCGGGCTGGCATGCGGATGTCTCTTTGCCTTCCCGCCATGTGCAAGCTGCCCTGATGAAGCGCAGACAAGCGGCTTAACCGCTTTTGAGAAGCCTGGAACAACGAGAAGTCTTTGCCCCTCTGCCCAGAGGTAAAGACATTCCCGGATATCCTTGAGAATATAATCTCCGGGAGGGGATATCCTTCTGTATGTCTGCTGCTGTCTGAAGAGAACTGAGAGACAGAGGGATACCGTGTAGAAGACCATACAAGACCCTACCGTGAGCATACCATCTGCAAGAGTAGAACAGCGGAAGGAGACCACGGAGATATGACATCCGAAGAGGTTCAGATAGGAATTCTCTGAAGCTGTGCTTTCTCCCGGTTCACAAAGAGCGCAGCTCTTCCCTGTCCTGCGGTACAGCTCCGGCTATCGCCGGAGGGGGTGAAACTGCAGGAAAAGAAGGCGGTCTGGTGCCGGCAGCAGACGGCATGCATTCCTGGATACCAGGCTTTCCAATCGTCCAGGTGCGCCGAAGAGAAAAGTTCATCTGGCGCAGCATGGCGGTTCAACTATTTTCGGCAAAATACGGGTAATTGGCGCTATTAAGGGGCTGTTTCTGGTAAGAACGGCCCTTGCATTGTCCTGCGGTCTGTTGTATCTTTGCAGGGAACGGCACAGCAAAGAAAGGCGGAGATCCGATTGACGTTGAAAGACCTGAAGATCGGCGAGAGCGGGCGCATCACCGCCGTAGGCGGGGAGGGCGCCCTGCGGCAGCACTTTTTGGACATGGGGGTTATCCCCGGAGCCGTGGCCACTGTGGTGAAGTTCGCCCCTATGGGAGACCCGGTAGAGGTACAGATCCACGGGTATTCCCTTACCCTGCGTTTGGACGACGCCGCCCAGATCCCGGTGGAGAAGACGGAGAGGCCGGCTGTCGCGGAAAGGGTGCGCAAGCGCCCCACGGCACACCCGTACTTAGGCGAGCCCGGCATTCACCACGAGCGGAGCACAGAGAATCCCCTGCCGGAGGACCATGTACTCACCTTTGCCCTGGTGGGCAACCAGAACTGCGGCAAAACCACCCTGTTTAATCGCCTTACGGGCTCCAATCAGCACGTTGGCAACTTCCCAGGGGTCACGGTAGACCGAAAAGACGGCGCCATCCTGGGCCATCCCAAGACCAAGATCACAGACCTGCCCGGTATCTACTCCATGTCCCCGTACTCCAGCGAGGAGCTGGTGAGCCGGAACTTTGTATTGGAGAACAAGCCGGACGCCATTATCAACATTGTAGACGCCACCAACATTGAGAGAAACCTGTACCTCACCATACAGCTGCTGGAGATGGGCCGTCCCATGGTGGTGGCCCTGAACATGATGGACGAGCTCACCGGCAACGGCGGCTCCATCGATGTAAACGGCATGGAGGCTGCCCTGGGTGTCCCAGTGGTGCCCATATCTGCGGCCAAGAACAAAGGCATAGAAGAGCTGGTATCCCACGCCCTGCACATCGCCCGGTACCAGGAGGTGCCGGAGAAGCGGGACTTCTGCGCCAAAGATGCCGCCGGCGGCCAGGTACACCGCTGCCTGCACGCCGTGGTCCACCTGATCGAAGACCATGCGGAGATGGCTGAGGTCCCCGTGCGCTTTGCCGCCTGCAAGGCGGTGGAGGGAGACGCCATGATCATCGAGCGCCTGGGCCTGGATCAGAACGAGAAGGAGACCCTGGAGCACATCACCCTGCAGATGGAGCACGAGCGGGGCTTGGACCGCAGCGCCGCCATCGCCGATATGCGCTTCAGCTACATCGAGAAGCTCTGCACCAGCTGCGTGCGGAAACCGAGACAGAGCAAAGAGCGGGTGCGCAGTGAGAAGATAGACAAGGTCCTCACCGGCCGCTTCACCGCCATCCCCATCTTTGTGATCATCATGGCCACGGTGTTCTTCCTCACCTTCAATGTGATCGGCGCCTTCCTGCAGGATCTGCTGGATCAGGGCATCACCGTACTCACCGGCTGGGTGGAGACCTTCTTAAACACCGAGAGTGTAAACGGCGTGCTACGGGACCTGATCTTGAACGGCATCTTCGAAGGCGTGGGCAGTGTTCTGAGCTTCCTGCCCATCGTAGTGACCATGTTCTTCTTCCTGTCCCTTCTGGAGGACAGCGGCTACATCGCCCGGGTGGCCTTCTTTATGGATAAGCTGCTGCGGAAGATCGGCCTGTCCGGCCGGAGCATTGTCCCCATGCTCATCGGATTCGGCTGCACGGTGCCGGCTGTCATGGCAACGAGAACGCTGCCCAGTGAGCGGGACCGTCGTATGACAATCCTCCTCACCCCCTTTATGAGCTGCACGGCAAAGCTCCCCATCTACGGCTTCTTTGTGAATGCCTTCTTCCCGGGCAAGGGCGGCTTTATCATGACGGCCCTCTACCTCGGCGGCATTCTCATCGGCGTGCTGAACGCCTTCCTGTACAAGAAGTTCCTCTTCAAAGGCGAGGCAGTGCCCTTTGTGATGGAGCTTCCCAACTACCGCCTGCCCAGCGCCCGCAGCACGGTGCAGCTGATGTGGGAGAAGGCCAAGGACTTCCTGCAGAAGGCATTCTCCGTGATCCTGGTGGCCGCTGTGGTGGTGTGGTTCCTCCAGTCTTTCGATATGAGCTTCAACCTGGCCGCCACGTCTGCAGACAGCATCATGGCCCATCTGGCAGGCCTGATCACCCCGCTCTTCCGGCCCCTGGGTCTGGGAGATTGGCGGATCACCACCTCTCTCATCAGCGGCTTTATGGCCAAGGAGAGCGTGGTATCCGTGCTGGAGATCCTCTTCAGCGGAGAGGGCGGCGTGGTAGCGGTGCTGGACACCGTGTCTGCGGGAGCCCTTCTGGTATTCAGCCTGCTGTATACCCCCTGTGTGGCCGCCATAGCATCGGTAAAGAGAGAGCTTGGCGGCAAGTGGGCATTGGGCATCATCCTCTGGCAGTGCATTGTGGCCTGGATTGCGGCTTTCATTTTCCGGGCCATCGCCATCCTGATTTTCTAAGGGGGTACGGGTTGTGAGTCCTCTGGATATCCTTCTCATCCTGCTTCTGGCTGCGGCCCTGATCTGGGCACTCCGCACCATGTGGAAGCGGCGCCGTAACCCCTGCGGCGGAGACTGCTCCTCCTGCAGCGGCTGTTCCCGCAAGGACCTCTCATGACACCCCTTCTCATCCTCGCCGCCATCGCCCTCATCGGCTGGGCGGCGTACACGGCCTATCAGCGGTTTCGCAAGGGCAGCGCCTGCTGCGGCACCCGGGAAGAGGGGCCTAGGAAGGTATCCGTACGGGACCGCAATCCATCCCACTATCCATACACTGCCGAGGCCCGCATCACCGGCATGACCTGCGAGAACTGCGCCCGCCGGGTGGAGAATGCCCTGAACACCCAGGAGGGCATCTGGGCCACCGTCCGGATAGATTCCCGCAAGGCGGTGATCCGCTGTAAGACGGAGCCCCAGGAGAAGGAGATCCGCAGCCTGGTCCACAGTGCCGGGTACGGCGTGG
Organism: uncultured Oscillospiraceae bacterium; assembly: GCA_947623875.1. Classification (GTDB taxonomy): domain Bacteria; phylum Bacillota; class Clostridia; order Oscillospirales; family Oscillospiraceae; genus Enterenecus. The sequence continues at coordinate 712 of CANQII010000264.1, read as the reverse complement.
AGGACTGGACGGTGCGAAAGCGCTGAGAAGCCAACCCGGGGACCGGCACAAAGACAGACAGATCACCAGACAGCAGGAAGAATCAGCACAAGCAGAAGAGCGGAAGGGGCAATGCACAGCGCTCCCCTGCCCCACTGCATCGAACCCCAAGACAAGCCATACAACCCCATATCGGCACACAGCGCCCCAGGGCGGGGATCCGCCCTGGGGCGCTTTCGCAGACAGGAGATACCACAGAGATCAGAAAGCAAGAGCCGGAATTCTCTATCAAACTCAGTCCAAGCCGCGCCGCCTGGGTCCAGGACAGCGTATTTTACCCCATCCCACTCCTTGTCTGTGCCAAAAACCGGGGATTCTCAGTCCCTGTCCTGTTCTTTTTCCGCCCGTTGGGCTATGCTGAACACCGAAAGGAGGTCCTGTACACATGGATCAAGTGAAAGTAGGAAAGTTCTTAAGAGAGCTGCGGACGGAGAAGGGATACACCCAGGAGCGGCTTGCCGAGATTCTGGGGGTGTCCAACCGCAGTATCTCCCGTTGGGAAAATGGAGTCACCCTGCCAGACTTCGATCTGGTGCTTCAACTCTCTGCACTCTATGAGGTAGAGGTGGGAGAGATCCTGAGCGGAGAGCGGAAGATAAGAGAGGCGGAGAGTCCCCAAACGGAGACCATGCATAAGATCGCAGAGTACAACGAGGCGGAGCGGAAGTCCTTT
>CANQII010000263.1 GCA_947623875.1 uncultured Oscillospiraceae bacterium | reverse complement strand
ACACGGCAGGCGAATGCGGAGTTGTTGCCGCCGCCGTGCTCCATGTGCAGCACTAGGCACAGATCCAGCAGCCGCGCCTCTTCTTTGGTGAAGTGGTTGTCGTGACGGACCGAATAGAGGAAGTTCTCTGCCACGCTGAGGCCCTCCTGAGGCCGGTGGAGATACAGAGACTCACGGTCAAAATAGTGGCGCTTGGTGGCATAGGCGTGGGCCACGATCACCGGGAAGCGGGCGATCAGCTTCAGCGCCTGGAACATCTCCATGGGGAGGGTGTTGTTGTCCGGGTCCGGGTCATAGGAGTAGAGCGCCAGCACGGAGCGGGCCAGCTTGTTCATCACATCGTGGCTGGGGGCCTTGAGAATCATATCCTCGGTGAAGTTGGGGGGCAGCTGGCGGAAGTAGGACATGATGCCCTGGAACTGCTCCAGCTGCTGCTCGGTGGGCAGTGCGCCGAACATCAGGAGATATGCCGTCTCCTCATAGCCGAACCGGTCCTCTGCGGTAAAGCCGCGGATCAGGTCCTGCACCTCAAAGCCGCGGTAGAAGAGCTGGCCGGGGACAGGGACCCGCTCGCCGTCTTCAATGATGTAGCCGCGCACGTTACCGATCTTCGTGACACCCGCCATAACGCCGGTGCCGTCCGGATTGCGCAGGCCGCGCTTCACGTTGGCGCGTTCGAAATCAATGGGGTCTATCCGGGAATATTTCTCAAACTCCCCGCATAAGCCTTGGATGAAGTCCAGAGACTGCGTCCGCTGCTCATTTGCCCTCTGCTGCGCTTCGATCAGGGTTTCAATGATTGTGTTTCCCATCAAGATCCGCCTCCTTGCCTGGGCGTCCAGGCATATCAGTTAGTCCGCCCTCTAATGAGGGGTGCCCTATTGTATCGCATAGAAGGACATCCGTCAATGCAAAAAGCGTGGAACTTTTCCCCGATTCATCCGTCTCTTTGGGGCTACACTCACAAAAATTTGAAAGAAGGATCTGAAATCTTGCAAAATTCATCCTGTCTTCGGGCCTTCAGGCGTCCCTTTCTCACAGGCCTTGCGCTCTCCCTTCTGGTGATGATTCTCCCTTTCGCCACCCTGGACGAGGCGCCGGAAAGTCCCTCTTTGGAACCTTCCAAGCCCGTCATCTCCCCAAGGCCACTGGCAGTGGCAAGTCCGATCCCAATTCCATCTCCTGCAGCGTCCGTTCCAACTTTGCAGCCGGAACCTCCATCCCCTGCAAAAGGTGTGGATGCAGAGGCCACCATCCGGGTTTTGATGCAGGATGGTATCACGGTAAAGACACTCTCCCTGGCGGACTATCTCTGGAGCGTGGTGGCAGCGGAGATGCCGGCCACCTTTGAGCCGGAGGCCCTGCGGGCACAGGCGGTGTGCGCCAGAACCTATGCGGCCAGCCGCGCCAGGACCGGCGTCCACAGTGCCAAGAGTGCGGATGTCTGTGCCGGGTCCGGCTGCTGCACCGCTTTTATCGATCCCAAGGACGCAGCGCAACGCTGGGGCGATTATGCGGAGGCGTACACCGCCATCATCCGGGATGCCGTCTCAGACACAGACGGCATCATTCTCACCTGGGATGGCGAACCGATCCAGGCGGTGTTCTTCTCCTCCGCTGCAGGCAACACGGAAGATGCGGAGACCGTATGGGGCTATGCCATCCCCTATCTGGTGCATGTGGAGAGTCCGGAGGGAGACGAGGTGCCGAACTACCACTCCACGGTATCCCTCACCCCGCAGGAGGTACAAGCCTGTGCGCAGAGAGCCGGTCTGTGGCCGGATCTCTCAGGCCCGCCCTCCACCTGGTTCCAGGGACTCACCCGGACCGCAGGCGGGCAGGTCTCTGAAATCAAGCTCGGCGGCATCGCCCTCTCCGGCAATGCCGCACGAAACCTCTTCTCTCTCCGCTCTGCCTCTTTCGATGTCTCCTGGGACGGAAGCGTCTTTGTGTTCTCTGTAACAGGATTTGGCCACGGTGTTGGGTTGAGCCAGTACGGCGCCAATGCTCTTGCCAAACAGGGCTACACTTGGCAGGAGATCGTTCTCCACTACTACACCGGCGTCTCCCTGGGCACCTATCCGGTCTAATCGACACACCATACGGCAACGTTCCCATGCAGCCGCAGCTGTATCAAAATTGTATCATTTGGCTTCCCAGGATTGCATTTCCAGGCATTCTGTGCTACTTTGAGTACACAAAAAGAGATGCCTGGAGGGATGCACCATGTCCTATACAGACCCTTCTGCCCCCAGTGAGGCCACACCTGTCCGCGCCAAACGCAAAGTCCATCCTATCATCCTGTTCTTTCCCGGCGTGATCCTCTATCAGGAACTGCTGCTTCGTGTCTTCGACATGCAGTACAACGACTTCTTCTCCCCGGACCTCATCCGCATCGCGCTGTTCTCCCTGGCAGCCGGTGCAGCCATCCAGCTGGTGCTGGATCTCATCCCGGTAAAGCCAGCATCTCGGGTTCTTGGCTTTCTCCTGCTGCTCACCGGCACCGTACTGATGTGCATTGAGCGGGGCTGTAAGGCCATGTTCGGCGTCTACTTCGGCCCCACCACCATCACCAGCATGGCGGTTGATGTGCTGGGCGGCGGCTTTGGAGATACGGTAAGCAGCGTGGTAAGAGGCATCCTGCCCTTTGTACTGCTCTCCCTGCTGCCCTTACTGGGGTATATCCTGGTCCAGCGGGAACTGATCCCCCGGAGAGGGCTTCCCATCTGGCCCCGGATTGGACTGTTGGCCGGCGCCATAGCATCACAGATCCTGGGGATCCTCTTCTGCGTCCAAACCGATATCTATCCTATCTACACCTATGACTTCACCGCCAATGCGGCCATCCCGGCAGTGGGTGTTGTGACGGCCACGCGGCTGGACATTCAGTATGCCATCTTCGGTCTCCCGATCATCCAGGCCGGCAGCTTCCAGGAGGACCCTCCCCCGGTGTTCAGCAACCCGCCGGCTGTTCCTACACCAACAGCAACGCCCGCGCCTACAGAGACGCCCCAGCCAGCACACACAGCTGCCCCATCCGAGGCCACCGAGCCAACCCCAGAGCCTACGCCGGATCCCACTCCAGAACCCACTCCCACGGTGTATGCGTACAATATGCTGGACCTGGACTTTGCAGCCCTGGCAGCGTCTGAGCCGGATCCCACGATCCAGGACATGCACACCTATTTTGGCAGTCTCACGCCCTCCCAGCAGAACCAGTACACCGGCATGTTCCAGGGAAAGAACCTGATCTTTATCACTGCCGAGGCCTTCAGTCCGTACTGCATCTCCGAGGAGCTTACTCCCACCCTGTATCGACTCTCCCACGAGGGCTTCGTCTTCCAGAACTACTACCAGCCGGACTGGACCATGTCCACCGTGGGCGGAGAGTTTGCCAACTGCACCGGGGTCATCCCCAACTGGATCAACGGCGGCTGGACGGTAAACGCCGCCATCCAGGGCAACAACGCAGAACCCTTCACCCTGGGCAACCAGTTCAAGGCCTTGGGATACAGCGTCCCCGCCTGGCACGACCATCTCTACACCTATTACAACCGGGACCAGTACCTCACCCTCTTCGGCTACGACTACCACGGCACCCAGGGAGGCGGCCTGGAGCTCCCCAGTGATAACCTGTGGCCCGCCTCAGACTACGACATGATGGTGGCCACAGCAGGCAGCTACATCGACGCCTATGTCTCCACAGGCCAGCCCTTCTCCGCCTATTACATGACCGTATCCGGCCATGCGGGATACACCTTCGGCGGCAACAACATGTCTGCCCGCAACCGGGAGGCGGCACAGGCGGCCTATCCGGATGCCTCTGAGGTAGTGCAGGCCTACATTGCCTGCAATCTGGAACTGGAAAAGGCTATGGCGTATCTGGTGGAACGTTTGGAGACGGCAGGCATCGCAGACGACACCTTGATTGTCCTGACCGCAGACCACTACCCCTATTGGATGGTCCGCCACCCGGGATATGGCGGTGATGAGGACTACTACAACGAACTCACCGGCCTCAACGACTCCGAGATGGTGACATCCCGCTACAAGAACACCCTTATCATGTGGTCTGCTGCCATAGAGGAGCCTATCATCATCGACGATCCTTGCTATTCCTGCGACATTGTCCCCACCATCAGCAATCTCTTCGCCCTTCCCTACGACTCCCGGCTCTTCAGCGGCAGAGATATCCTGGCCACCAATTTCGACCCCGCCCAGTACTCCAACTGCATGCCCCTTGTGATCTTCGCCAGCAACCTCGGGCAGGGCAATAGCTGGATCTCTGCCGCCGGCACCTATGAGGCCTCCACCGGCATCTTCACCCCCAATGCGGGCATCACTGTGGCTGATGACTACGTGAGCAAAGTGAACCGTCTGGTGGCTGGCAAGATCAACTACGCCAGGCTTATCGTGGCCAAGGACTACTACGCCCATCTGCCGCTGGACACCACCAGTCAGAACGAGCTTCCCTCTCCCTGATGAGCACTGCCCAAAGAAAGGAGACCCTGATCATGCAGTACGAAAATACCCCTGTCTCCACTCCCTCTGACGAATACCCGCATCTCTGCTGCACCTGTAAGCATTTCTGGCCAGCAGACCACTGGGAACCGC
>CANQII010000262.1 GCA_947623875.1 uncultured Oscillospiraceae bacterium | reverse complement strand
GTGGTACAATTGCCAAAATGGGGCCTGTTTGACGGCTTTGCAAGTAAAAACGGCATATCTTGCAAATGGGGCGGGCACGGCCTTGCAAAGCGCTGCATGGCTGCTCCATCCGTGCCGGAAAAGGCAGCAGATGGCTGCAGAGAAGATGCCGCACACAGGCTCAATAATCCGAATGCGGTGGCCGGACAAGGAATCAGACTTGAGGCAAGCATGCCGAAGCAGGATGTGTTCAGGCTTTCCCTACGGCTGCATGATTGGGCCGAGCTAGAGTACAGGGGGGAATCGTGGATCACTCCTTGTACCACAGATCTTCAAAAATGTCGGTGATGGATTCTTTGTATTCCTCGCTGGTAAAATACTTCAGTATTAGTTGCAGAGCTTCATTGTGAGAGACGCCTTTTGCTTTCCAATCCGCGATCATATTTCCCATGTCCAGCGCGGCATATTCCAGAACAGCCTGCTGTTGACCTTGTCTGTAATACTCTTTCACGGTAGATCCCACGGTTGCTTTCCCTCCAGTCGTGCTTAGGCGGTTTGCGGTGTTTCGGAGAGCTGGATTCTCATCTTTGAAGGATCAGGTTCGCGTAGGTCGTGCTCCAAGTCGCCGATAGTGTCTTATCCGTTGGCAAGCGCACCGATCAAACGGTCAAAGACTTCATCCACAGGAGCGGACTGACCGGCACGGGCCTGCGCGAGTCCGACCGACATCGCCGCATCAAACTCCTCTTTTGTCAACTCGTCATAGGCTTTCGGCGCAGCGATGTTCTCGGGAGCCATGTGCGCCACAGCATTTGTAGTTTGTTCAGTCATGATTCATTCTGCCTTTCCGTATGGGATCTCATTTCCTGTTGGCCTATCCAGAAACGCGCAACCAGCAAGGACATCAGACCCCTACGCTGGATGCTTGATCCTTGATGAGAGCCAAAATGCGCTCCAGGTATAGAACCCGGTTGCGCAGCGCTTCGTTCTCTGCTCGCAAGATGGCGTTCTGCTCCATCAGTGCCGCAGTCTCTGTGTTCTGACTTATCACGCTCTGCGTACTGCTCTCGAGCGAAGCGTCCTGCGGGGCCTCCACAGACTTTGCTGCATCTACCGGGTGCGTTGACGCCTTCGTCTTGCTCCCCTGAGGACGGCCGCGTTTCCCAGAAGACGGAATGATCTCACCTGTGTTGGGGTCCACTTTACCGAGATATTTCCTAACAGGACGGTTTTGCTTGCGTTCCGGATCCCAACACGCCAATGAACTATACGCATACTGGGTTCCGTCCTTGTGGGTGTACTTTACAACAGCCATTCTACAACCTCCTGAATGGGCTTGACGCCACATACATCGTTTTGATACATGTGCCATGCAGCGGGAGTTCCTTTATACTGGTGTCCGGCGCTGCTCCGTGGGTTGGTGTACCCTGGTGATCCTCTGGGTCCGGATCAGGGGACGGTCACTGACGGTCTGCCCGCAATGGCACTGCAGGGCTCACAGGGTGCGAAAATGGACATCAATTTCCATTTGATTGCTCCTTCAGAGCTTCGTCCAGCGCTTCCTGCAGCGCCCTCATGATCGGGGAAACGCTCTCCTGCGCACTTTCTGCGGGTTCTGCGGAATCCAGCATCTGGTCGAGCCGCATTTGCGCCTGTTCCTCGCGGTCCTGTGCTGCCATCTCTGCTGCCTCCTCGGGGTTTATCCCTTCAAAGGTGCTCTCTTCGTCCACCAGCAGATGACATTCTACAGGGTTAGCGCCCGCAGAGGGGCTGAGATAGATCATAGCGGCATTCGAAGGATCGTACGCAACCGTCACAGTCCGGGGAGAATCGGTCCCTACTGTGTCAAACCAATGTTTCCGCTCCGCCTGCTCGCAGCTGTAGTACCGGCCATCGAAGCGGATCCCATCCCGCGTGATGAAGGCCTCGCCTTTCGGAAGCAGATGATAGCGGACATACGACCTGTCCATGACCATCACACCGCCGCACCTGTAGCGGAGCCCGAAGTTCCAGAGGTCCCTTGGGATGGGCATGACGTGGAGCTGCCGCATCTGCTGCGTCTTTTGGTATGACGCCATGTAGTGGTAGTTGTTGTAAAAGAGCACATACTGGATGATGATGAACGTGAAATCGTATAGGTCAAGTACGGCATCGCGTAGGCGATCCTCCGTGTAGTTCTGGGGGACGGCATCTTCCGCCTTCTCGGGCAAGGACGCCAGGTCGATGTCGATGAGGTTGAAGTACTTTGCGATGATCTCCTTGAGGTCCCCGCGGTATGGTGGGGCGTTCTCTACTCGGATCCCAAGGTGCTTGCAGAGAAGGTCTGCCGTGGGGCTTTTCAACTTAGCCCTGTCCACCAGGAGCACAGAGGGGAAGTGCATGCAGGGCCATTCCGCTTCCGTGAGCTTGACGCCATACCGGGCGCAGTAATCCACTTTGTACGCGGCAGAGTTGAGGATTGTCCTGGTCACATCCTCCCAGGACGGCGGTTCCAGAGAGATGTGCATCCCGGTTACCATGTGGGAGAAGCTGTCCATCTGGAAGTATATCGTCGGCATTCCAACGATCGCCGTGCGGTCCTCTCGGCTCACCAGATAGACATCTGCGGTGGCGATGTCGATCTGGCAGGCTGTCCCTGGCCCCCACCGGCGTGTTTCCGCTCTTCCGGTTTCGGCGCGGTTGCTCGGCTGGTCGCCGCACTGCCTCTCCTGGGCAAAAGCCGCATCCAGGATATCCTGGCTCTTTCGGTGCCAATAAAAGAACAGATTCCGGGAGGGGACTTCGTCCGGGTCCAATGGCGCAACGATGTTCCCGTCTTGGTCCTTTTCGGTGTAGTAATCATCGATGAGGTGTTGGTAGGTCTTCTCAAGGGAGAGCTTGTCTTCCCCAAGATGATACCGGATCAGAGCGGACTGGAAGTTCCTCAAGTCTGCCTTCGTCAGCTTCTTCCCAGCTGCCCCGGGCGCTTTTCTCCTTCCGGAGCGCTTCGCGGACTCTTTGTAGACATCCCGCGTCTTGCCGCACGCCGAATAATCGGGAAGCAAGGCGTCAGGGTCCTTTCCATAGCGCCAGTATTTGCCGAGAATCTTATAGAGGTTGCTTATGTCTTTCTTGTTGGTGTGTCCAATCTCCAGCAGGATGGATCTACGCCTTTTGGGATCATAGATGGCTGGCTCGTCCATTACGGCGGTTCGGATCAATTCCCACGCCTTGTCCCGCAGCCGGATGGCAGTCTCTCCGGCGTTGTCTGTCCATGTGGGCCGCCAGAGATCCGGCGCGAAGGAATAGCGTCCAGACTCAATTCCAGCTGCGATGGTATCCAGGGATACCGCCTCCGGGACGTTTGAGTTGCCTGAGAGGCACAGCCAGTAGGAGGGCTGATCCTCGGAGGAGGAAATCCACAGAATACGGTAGTCGCTGTTGGTCTCAAGGTCATGGATGACTTGGTTGACGCAGAAAAGATTGTCGAGCATAAGCGGGGACCTCCTGCAGTACAACGGTGCTTGTGTCCTCTATAGCATACCACAGAAGGGACAAGCAAGCAACAAGATTCGATCGCCAGTGGATGGTGGATGCCGCTTTGCCTCATGCTCTCCACGCTTCTGCATGTGCATTGGCCTGAAGGTGCAGAACAGTCTGTTCAGCCGGAACTTCGCCGCTTCTTGTCTGGAAAGACATGCCCCTGCCTGGATTCAGACACTCTATGGCGTACCACGGGACGGAAAATCAGACAACGAAATTCGGGAAAGTGCACAATTCTGCACTGGTGAAATTGGCGAATAAGCCGAAATTGAATTTGGGTGGTTGTCAAAAAAACAAATTGTGATATGATATGAGATGATCCATTGGCTCGAAAACCCCATGTTAGGGAGAAGAAAGGAGAAAACCTGTATGTACTGGACTGTTCTGATCCTTGTGTCGCTGATGGTCTGCACCGTCCCCGCATATCTGTCTCAGTGCGCACTGATGCGGGCGAAGCCGGAGAACAGATTCCTGCCGCTCCATCTGTTGGTGTGTCTGCCGTTCCTCGCCATTCCGCTGATGCTGTTCAGCTTTGTGGCACATGCATCGCCGGTTGAGACGCTGCTCACGGGTGTTGTCCTGATGATCCCGGTGATCCTCGGGTACGTCCTGGCGCTGTGCGTCCGCCTGAAAACCCCATGGGAGAACAACACGTTGTTTCTGGTTGCTGGGCTGGTGGGATCCATCCTGATCAGCGCTATCGAGATCGTGTCCTTTGAGGACTCGTACCGCAGCATGATCGGCTCGAGTCCCCTGTTCTCAACGGAAGTGGCCGGCCTCATGCAGTTCTACTTCTACTTTGTGGTGCCCGGTGTGGCGGCGTACTTCCTGGAGATGCTGATCTGCAGCCGCGCAGCCGGCAAGGTCGTCCGGGGCATCCTGCCTGCAGTCCTTCTGGTGGCAATGGTGGTGGGCGTCCCGTATACGCTCCTGGCGGAGAGTACCTGGGATTTTGCCAACGCCGGGGTGCTGCTGATGCGCCTTGTGGCACCGCTGAACTGCGTGATCCTGGCATGGATCACGTCTCGGTACAGAGGGAAGGGAGCGGCAGACCAGGAAAAGCAGGTGCTGCCAGCGGCAGAGAGCAGTCTTGCCTGACTGTCCTCCGCACCCCTTCCACAGCAAACA
>CANQII010000261.1 GCA_947623875.1 uncultured Oscillospiraceae bacterium | reverse complement strand
TTCGGCTCCCGCCGGGCGCAGGGGGCAGACGGCGCCATTCTGGGCGCCCGGGCCAGCTATATCGCCGGCGCCGGCGGCACCGCCTGCGCCATGGCGGACGAGATGTTTGCCACCCCTGCCACCGGGACCATGGCCCACTCCTGGGTGCAGATGTTCCCGGACGAGTACACTGCCTTTAAGAAATATTGCGAGGTGTATCCCCACAGCGCCACGCTGCTGGTGGACACGTACAACGTGCTGAAGTCCGGCGTGCCCACCGCCATCAAGGTGTTCCACGAGATGGGCATCACCAAGGGCGGCATCCGCATCGACTCCGGAGACCTGACCTATCTCTCCCGCAAGGCCAGAAAGATGCTGGACGAAGCGGGGCTGCCGGACATCAAGATCATCGCCTCCAACTCCCTGGACGAGTACATCATCCGGGACCTGCTCACCCAGGGCGCCCAGATCGATGGGTTCGGGGTAGGCGAGCGGCTCATCACCTCCAAGAGCGAGCCGGTGTTCGGCGGCGTGTACAAGCTGGCCGCCATCGAGAACGGCTACGGCCAGGTGATCCCCAAGATCAAAATCAGCGAGAACGCCGCCAAGGTGACCATCCCCCACTTCAAGAAGGTGTACCGCCTGTTCGAGAACACCACCGGCAAGGCCATGGCGGACTACATCACTGTCTACGATGAAGAGCCGGACTTCACCAAGCCCATCACCCTTTTCGACCCCGAGGCCACCTGGAAGCGGAAGGAGTTTGCAGACTACACCGCCCGGGAGCTTCTGGTGCCCATCTTCCGCAAAGGCCGACTGGTGTACCAGATTCCCACCATCGAGGAGACCCGGGCGTACTGCCTGAAGGAAGTGGATCACCTCTGGGACGAGGTAAAGCGCTTCGAGAATCCCCACAACTACTACGTGGACCTGTCTGAAAAGCTCTGGAACATCCGGGCAGAGCTGCTGGACGCCAGAAACCACGGATAAAAATAGGCAAGGCTGGAGTTTCGCCCGCCATCCGGCAGCCGAAACCCCAGCCTTCTGCTTTTGTTCTAAGACGGGCAGGGAACCCCCTGGCTCCGGGCACACGATCCTGCGGCCAATTGAGGGAGCAAACCGCCCAGGTCGGACCGTTTGGCTGGATAGGTGTTTTCCTTTACAGTCCTTGTACAGACAATCTCAGCCAATCCGTCGGCCCTGATTCAAAGCGATCTTATCCGCGATCAGGGCGATGAATTCCGAATTTGTGGGCTTCCCCTTGATGTTGGACACGGTATAGCCGAAATACTTCTGCAGCGTCTCCAGATCCCCGCGGTCCCATGCCACCTCAATGGCGTGGCGGATGGCCCGTTCCACCCGGCTGGCGGTGGTGTTGAACCGCTTGGCCACCGCCGGGTACAGCGCCTTGGTCACGGCGTTGATGATATCCATATCCTCCACGGCCAGGGAGATGGCCTCCCGCAGGTACTGGTAGCCCTTGATGTGTGCGGGGACGCCGATCTCGTGGATGATAGAGGTGATGACACACTCCAGCTCGGTGGCGGGGTTCTCATCGGACTGCAGCGGGAAGAGCAGATCCACCGCACGCTGGGCAACCAGCTCCTCGCTGCACGGCTTCAGCATGCAGTAGCTTACGCCGCTGCGGGGAAGCCGATTGGTGAAGGCGTTGTCTGCATATGCGGACAGGACGATCATTTTGGGGCGGGGCTCCTTCATTTGCTCCAGGACGGCGAACCCGTCCAGATCGGCCAGCAGCAGGTCCATCACCAGAAGATCCGCCTTGTTCTGCTCCAGCATGGTGAGAAGCTCTGTACCGCTGCCTGTACTGCCTGCCACATGGAGGCGGCCGGTCTGCTCCATCGCTGTCTTCAGCTGATTCTGGAACGCTTCGGATCCGTCCGCCAAAAGAACCTGTTTCTTGTCTTCCATAAAACACAATTCCTTTCCGGCTATTGCCCTGTGATGCCCATGGGACGGATTTCCCTTGGGTTTAACAAACATTACCACAAGGTACCAAAAATAGCAAGAAAGTTTTACATCTCTTCACGATTTTTCTTTCGACAATTCTTGACGATTGCGTCAAATGAAAGACTTAATTGTCGATATTTGCAAGCATCCGCCCGATATAAATGCCATAGCCGGAAGTGGGGTCATCGATCATCACATGGGTCACCGCCCCCACCAGCTTTCCGTTTTGGAGGATGGGGCTGCCGCTCATCCCCTGGACGATGCCGCCGGTCCTCTCCAGCAGTTCCGGGTCCGTCACCTTCAGAAGAAAATCCCGCCGATCGGATTCCCTCTCCGGATAAACTTTCATAATCAGAATGTCATACTCCTGGACGTCCTCGCCGTTGATGTTGGCGAGAATGGTGGCCTTGCCCGCCCGCACCTCATTGCGGGGGGCGATCTCCGTGGGGACGCCTTCTGCCCACCGGGGGTCCGTCAGCACCCCGTAGATGCCGCCGTCTGTGTTGGCCTGGAGGAGCCCCAGGGTGCTGTCCGTGTCAAAGATCCCCTGCAGCTGGCCGGGACTTCCGTGGCTGCCCTTGCGCACCCCGGACACCGCCGCCGGCAGGATGGAGCCGCTCTCCAGGGGCATCAGCAGGGAGGTGTCCACGTCATTGATGCCGTGGCCCAGCGCCCCGAAGGCGCCGGTCTCCGGGCAGTAGAAGGTCACCGTGCCGATCCCCGCCATGGAGTCCCGGATCCACGCCCCCAGCTTATACGCCCCGTCCTGGACGCAGAGGGCCGCCTGGGCGGTGAGCTCCACCGGGCGGTCGTCCCGGATGGCTTGGATGGACATGGGCTGTCCCTCCAGCTCCTGCAGCAGGGCAGAGACCTCCTCAATGGTGTCCACCTCAGTGGCGTTGATGTGGGTGATGATATCCCCCTCCTGGAGCCCGCAGGCCTTGGCGGGGTTCACGTTCCCCTCCGCCGTGGGCACGTCTGAGGTGCCCACCACCACCACGCCGTCTGAGAAGAGTTTGATCCCCACAGCCCGGCCCACCGGGACCACAGACAGGGCGTTGGCCTGCACCGGGGCCAGCGCCAGGCCTACGGCCATGAGAAAAATACATATTCGCAAGACAAAATATTCAAATGGTTTGCTGTCTCCATTCATGTTCCTTCACCCCTTTCCATTGGACGGGCCATCGGTCCGGCCCGCCGGTGTTTAATATGCCGGTACGGCGGCAAATTCACCGTGGGAAAGTAAGGCGGAGGAGACAGGGGAGAAAGCCCAAACCCCCGAAGCATCCGGCTTTGGACCGCCGGCGGCAGGGGAAATCTGTCTAAAGTAGTAAAATTTACATTTGCAGCACATAGAAGTGCAGATACCTGCATATTGTGTCCTGAAATCCGGTTGGGAAATCTGACAGTTTCAACCAACCAAATTTGGGCGGGTGTGCTGCAATGAAAATCGCTGGCAAACAGGTCCTGCTGCTCTTCGGGGCGGCGCTACTTATGGGTGTGGTGCTCCACAGTCTCTTCCCTCTCCGGCCGTGTCTTCTGGCCGCCATCTTCTCGCCGGTGCGGGAGAGCATCTGGGAGCACATGAAGATTCTCTTCTATCCACTGCTCTGGTCTGCCCGGCGGCTGGGAAAGCAGGACCCCTCTGTGTTTGCCGTGCGGCTCTATGCCACGCTGGCATCCTGTCTGCTGCTGCTCCCGGCAGGATATCTCCTCCACTGCGTGCTGCTGGTGGAGTCTCTGGCGGCAGATCTCGTCCTCTATGTTGTCCTCATGGCGGCGGGATTTCTTTTGCCCCGGCTGCTCTGGCCTCTGGGGGACCATCCTGCCGCAGTGAAGTTGGCGGTACCATTGGCCTCCGCCCTCTGGGTGCTGCTGGTGTGGTTCTCCCTGGATCCGCCGGAGGGCGTGCTCTTCGCCGGGGGAGAGGCGGTGCGGACCTTCTTCCGCATTCCTGTATAAGACCCGGTTTTTGGACAGTTCCCATTGCATCTGCCGCCTGGAGATGCTATGATGCGGATGCAGCCCGGCGGGGCCGGGATGAAATAAAAAAAGGAAGTGGATCGGATGGAATACACCATCGGCAACAAGAGACTCTCCCTCACCGCCTCTGAGGCAGGGGCAGAACTGTGCTCCCTCACCCTGGACGGACAGGAGCGGATCTGGGACGCCAACCCGGATATTTGGGGCAGACACGCACCTATGTGCTTCCCCATCTGCGGCTCTCTGGAGGACGGCTGGTATCAGTGGCAAGGCGCCCTGTACCATATTCCCCAGCGCCACGGATTCGCCAGAGATCAGGTACACCCCCTGGCAGATTTGAAGGAGGACCGCATCACCTTCCGCTTGGAGTGGGCAGGGGACGCGGAGCGCTGGCCCTGGCCCTTCACCCTGGAGACGGTCCATCAGCTGAAGGAGGACGGGGCCAAGACCACCGTCACCGTTACCAACCGCAGCGGGGAGGGGATGCCGGTGCAGTTCGGCTTCCATCCCGCCTTTGTGTGCCCCTTCGTCCCCGGCTCTGCCGTGGAAGAGTATCAGTTCCACTTCCAGAGCGGCCGGATCATCCCTCTGGAGCCCCATCTCTTTGACAACGACTCCATCCCCTTCTGCGATGCCGGAGACTGGGTGCGGCTGGAGCATGTTCCCACCGGCGCCAGCATCCAGGTGGAGACCGCCGCCTTC
>CANQII010000260.1 GCA_947623875.1 uncultured Oscillospiraceae bacterium | reverse complement strand
AGGCTGTCTCCGATCACCGCCTCGTGGACCACGTCGGTGATCTGCAGCTTCAAGGTCTGCTGCTTGCTCTGGACCTGGGCCCGGATGATGGTGTCCACGCTGTCCACAAACTCCGGCATGGTGAAGGGCTCCTCGTTGAGGGAGACCTTGCCGCTCTCGATCTTGGACATGTCCAGCACATCGTTGATCAGGGCCAGCAGATGCCGGCTGGAGATGGTGATCTTGTTCAGGCAGTCCTCCAACCGCTCCTTGTCGTCCTTGTACATGGCGGCCACGGCGGTCATACCCATGATGGCGTTCATGGGGGTGCGGATGTCGTGGGACATGCGGGCCAGGAAGTCGGACTTGGCCCGGTTGGCGGCCTCGGCGGCATCGGTGGCGCTCTGCAGTGCCTGGCGGATCCGGAGCTCCTGGGCCTTCAGGGCGGACACGTCCTGGATGGCGTAGAGCAGCTCCACCGGGAGGCCCGCCTCATTCCGCCTAAGGCAGATCACGGAGACATTCTCCCAGCGGATGCCGTTCATATTGATCTGGTACTCAAACTGGAGGTAGGGCACGTCCGGGGTGAGGTGCGCCTGGACGTAGGCCGGGGCCACCTTCACCGCGATGGACTCCTCCCCCTGTTCCGTGACATAGCAGCCGTCCAGGTAACGGAGCAGATCGGAGTACTTGCCGCTGCCCGGGGCGTCCCCGGACTGGTCTGCCAGGTACTCGTAGGTGTCCTTCTCAAAGTCCACATGGGCAAAGCGGCTGAAGAGCCCGGAGGCGGCGGAGACGATGTCGGACATCTTCTCCTTCTCCGTCACCAGCTGGCGGCGGCCCACCTGGCCCTTGATGATGATGTACAGCACATAGATCAAGAAGGCGATGGCGAGATCGGTGAGCAGCCGTACCCCAGGCGCCTGGGCGGTGGCAGCCATGGTGGCGGTGGTGGTGGAGGGGAAGGTCTCCATGAGAGCCCACTTTCCGCCCTCCAGCACCCGGACAAAGGCGCTGCCCATGCCGTGGCTGCCGGGGTAATAGAAGCTGCCCTCATCCACGTTGTTGTCCTCTTCCAGGGTGTCCTCCAGGGTCTGGAGTTCCTCCTGTTCCATCCGGTTCTCTTCCCGCAGCTCGTCCAGCAGGTTGCCGCTGGGATTGGCCTCCTCACTGGAGACGATGATATCGCCGTTGCGCTCCAGAAGGTAGGCCACACCGTCCAGTTGGAAGGTGTCTGTGGACAGCATACCCTGCACCGTGGCGCCTCGGACCATGCCGCAGAGCACGCCGTCTGTCCTCCCGTCCCGTATCACCGGGGCATAGAACACCACAAGGGTCTCGTGGGTGATCCGGGAGTTGCGGATCACGGCGGTGCCGGTGTTGCCCGCCATACCTGAGAGGAAGTAATCCCGGTCTGAGAGGTCTGCGGTGGCGCCGCTGGAGGAGTGGTCTGTTCCTTCTGCGGTGATAAATTCGATGTAGTCAAAGGCGGAGGCGGTCTCCAGCTCCAGCAGGATCTGGGGATCGTCCTCCAGCCGCAGCCCCTCCAGGCCCACGGTCCGGGCCAAGAGACTGAGATTCCGCTGGTAGAGGTGGAAGGTGTCCTCCATGTGCCAGGCGGTCTCCAGGCTCACCCCCTGGATGATGCCGCTGTTGTTCTCCAGCACCCGCTCCGTGTTGGCCTGGGAGAAGCGGATAAAGGCAGAGACGATGAGGAAGATCAGCACCGCTGCCGCCACCAGGTCCAGGACAATGCCCCGCTTCAGATTGGGGGAACCGCCCTTCTTTTTCTGCCGTCTGTACTCTGCTCCGGTGCGTTGGTTAGCCATACGCGTCACTGGCGCAGCGATCCCTCTAGCATCGCGAGACTAGAGGCGAAAGCGCCGTTCTCCCCCTTTCCAGACATCCAGATCGGATGTGTATTGCAGCTGTCCCCTGGGGACAGCGAAAAAGAACGATCAGAGGGTGGCCTGGAACGCCTTCAGGTGTTCCACGATCATGGCGTAGTCCTTCTGCACCTGCCCATAGAGGGCGTCTGCCTCCGGGCTCTTGCCATTGCGCAGGGCCTCGGTGAGGGCGGAGGCGGAATTGGCCAGGGGCGTAAAGCTCAGGTTCTGGCACACGCCCTTGATGGTGTGGGCGGCCCGGAAGGCCTCCGGCCAGTTGCCGGCCTCCACGCTGTCCTTCAGCAGCTGATAGCTGCCGTCGTCTAAGAATTTCAGGGCGAATTTCTGAATCAGCCGCTCACTGCGCAGCCGGCCCACGGCCTCCTGGTAATCTGCGCCCATCCCTGCATAGCATTCCTGAAGTGTCATGGTATAACTCCTCCTTGCGATGTGAAAATCAGAGATAATGAAGTCTGAGAATTGTACAAATCTGGGGCGGGCAGCAGCAATCCCGCAGTGGGAACAGAGGGGCTGCGCACACCAACCCATTATCGATCTGATTTTACCACACGGCACCGGAATTGTCCAGCCCGATTCACGCGTTCAAACCGCCCTGAAACCTGCCGTTTTCCCCATTTTCGGCCTTTCTCCTCCCCTCCATCTTCTCACTTGCTGTTTTTCAGTGTCTCTCCCGTTGCGAGCCGTGCAAAACGCAACCGAAAAGGTACGAAAAGGCCTATTCGTCCCGCAAAAAGTCCTTTTCCGTGAGAACGGCGCTTTTTTCGATGGAATTGTCGCTTTACGGCTTCCCCACCCCTGTTTTATAATGCAGTCTGGATCATGGGGACCTTTTGCAGTTCCCAGGAATCATGTTCCAAATTTACCCGATTCAAAGGGATGATCGATATGAAGCGGCTCTGTCGTATGCGCCTATTCTGTCTGTCTATAGCCTTTCTGCTGCTCTTCAGCCTGGCATCCCCTGCTCTGGCTGCCCGGGGCAGTGAGGTTCAGCGCACCCCGGAGGAGCAGGCCTTTCTCAACAGCCACGGCCCCTTCCGGGTGGGCTTTGTCCAGGACCGGATTCCGGTGTCCTTTGCGGACGAGAACGGGGATCTGGCCGGCATCACCCGGTACATCCTGGACCTGGTGGCCCGCCGGTGCGGCGTCACCTTCGAGTACGTGCCCCTGCCCGCCGGCCAGATCACATACCAGTACCTCACGGAGGCCAAGCTGGATCTGGTCACCAGCGTGGAGTACAACCAGGAGAACCTGAATGCCAACGGCATTCTCATCAGCGAGCCCTACCTCTCCAGCCGGAAAGTGGTGGTGGCCCGGGAGGACCTGGACTTCAGCTACAGCGCCAACCACACGGTGGCCGTCTCTACCGGCTCTCAGACCCTCCGCAAGGTGCTGAACGAGAACTACCCAAACTTCGCCCTGGTGGATTTCGACACCATCACAGACTGCTTCGATGCCGTAAACCGGGGGGATGTGGACCTGATGATGCAGAACCAGTACGTGGTGGAGTACTGGATCAGCCGGCCCATGTACAACCACCTGCAGGTGATCCCGGTTCTCGGCATGGCAGACGAGCTCTGCTTCTCCGCCGTAGTCTCCTATAACGGCGCGGAGGGGGCCACCCAGGAGGAGGGGGAGATGCTGATCCAGCTGCTCAACCGGGGCATCGCATCCCTCACCGAGGACGAGGTGGGCAGCTGCACCATCCGGGCCATCATGGAGAACAAGTACGTATACAACCTGGAGGACACCCTGTACCACTATCGTCTGGCCATCCTTGTGCTGATCGCCTCCCTCCTGATCATCGCGGTGCTGGTGTGGCAGATCCTCCGCCTGCGGGTGCGCAATCTGGCGGAGCAGGCAGACAGCCGGGCCAAGGGGCAGTTTCTCAACGCCATGAGCCACGAGATCCGCACCCCGCTGAACGGCCTCATCGGTCTGAACTACCTGATGGAGCAGAACCTGCAGAATCCGGAGAAGCTGCAGAGCTACCTGAAGCAGTCTGATCACACCGCCCGATACCTCCAGCGCCTGGTAAACGATGTGCTGGACATGTCCAGTCTCCAGGAGGAGGAGACGGAGCTCTATCTCGCCCCCACAGACATGGAGCTTCTCCTCACCACGGTGTGCTCTCTCACCCGGGAGGGCATGGAGCTTCGGCACCACGCCTTTGATTCCCGCTGGTCTCTCCCCCATCCCTGGCTGCAGGCGGACGCAGACCGGGTGCAGCAGGTGATCCTGCAGCTGCTGGACAACGCCCAGAAGTTCACCCCGGACGGCGGCCACATCACCCTGGCCGTCTCCCAGCGGGAGGCCGCCGATGGCAAGGTCAGCACCATCGTAACGGTAACAGACACCGGGCGGGGCATGAGCGAGGCCTTCCAGAAGCAGGTCTTCTCCTCCTTCGCCCAGGAGCGGGACACCGTGTCCAAGGGCAATCAGGGCACCGGATTGGGGCTGCCCATCAGCCGGCGCCTGGCCCTTCTCATGGAGGGGGACATCACCTTCACCAGTTCTCTCGGCCAGGGCAGCTGCTTCACCTTCACCTTCCTGGCGGAGCCGGCGGAGTGCCCGCAGGAGGCGCCCGCCCTGCCCAAATTAGACCAGGCGGCCCCCCGCCCCGGCATTCTGGTGGCGGAGGACAACGAGCTGAACGCGGAGATCCTGATGGAACTGCTGGAGGCAGAGGGCTTCCCGGTGGCCCTGGCAGAGGACGGCCAGGCGGCGGTGGACCTCTTTGCCGCGTCAGCCCCGGGCAC
>CANQII010000259.1 GCA_947623875.1 uncultured Oscillospiraceae bacterium | reverse complement strand
TTGGATCAAACGGTATCAGAATCGAGAGAATGCCCGCCCCAAGAATGCCATCAGCAGCTTGAGAGAACGCGAAGAGAAGTGCTTATACGGCTGTGATGTGCTGCCGTAGCCAAGGGCTATAGCATTGCTAACGCTACCCCTCTATCCAAATGAAGGCGCATCACAATCATACGGCTTGGGCAAAACGAAAGAGTATGCCTCATTTAACGAGTATAGAATAGGAAGAATGTGGAATCATTCTCTTCATTTCATATAGACAGCAGCACGGAATGCAAACCTTCTTTTTTGTTTGAAACGCAGCATTTTATAAATTAAGGTCGCGATACTGTGTACTTCACTTTTATGATAAAATTGAATTTATACATGCAAGTGATTGCAGTAGACATCCCGCCACCTGGAAGCCAAAGCAATAATCTCCGGAGTTCTGGGGCAGCGTCCCCAGGAACCTACACCCTGAATAAAATCAAAAGTGTCCGTTTTTCGAGGTCCGGTTTACAACCCTGTCCATTTTTATCTGTGGATCGTGTCCGTTTTTTGTTGTGGATCATGTCCGTTTTTTCCTGTGGATCGTGTCCATTTTTACTTGTGGATTTTGTCCATTTTTGCCTGTGGATCATGTCCGTTTTACTTGTGGACTGTGTCCATCTCTTTTTGTGGACCATGTCCATTTTTACCTGTGGATTGTGTCCGCTTCCTCCTGTGGACTGTGTCCACGCTTACTCGAGGAAATACAACATATGCAAAACGGAAGAAAATATAAGTCCTCCAATGTTGAATTTCTCCGGGCCCAATTTTGTGGTTTACGTGGTATACATTGCCCAAAGCGGACCCGGCCAGGGCTATTCATCCCCCAAGTAAACTTGGGGGTTTTCTAGCCTCATACGTTTTATAACGGAGCATCCATTCAACCCGCTGCATAGTCTCGCTTGGCGTGCCGGCCTCTTCCATGGACGGGAAATACTCTTTCCAGGTTCCAAAACAAGATAAGGCGCTTCTCTCTGCGCTGGCAGAGAGAAGCGCCTTATATGTTTGCGGTTTTTACCCGGTTCAGTCCGCGTTGGGTCCGTCCTTGGAGCCTTTGGACCTTCCGCGCCGTTTGGGGACATAGGGGGCCGGAATGGTCCGCTTTTGCTTTCTCAGCTCTCTGAGTTTATCCGGATACTCTCCATCCTCCAGCATGGGCTCGAGCATCTGGAGGGAGCCCTCCTGGACTCCGGCGGCCTCCAGCACAGCCTTCCGGACACCGCGGGCAGTGTTGTTGTAGACGAAAAAGTCTGAATTGGCACTGAAGCGGATGAGGAGGATCTCCTGCAGCCAGGAGATCATCTTGCGGATGCTTATGCGAACGGTAGGCTCTCTTCCGTCCAGATCCTCATCATAGTAGGTGCGGCGCTCTTCCTCTCTGATCTCTCCGTCCTTTGCGGCCTCGAACTGTTTGAAGGAGGGCATCAGCAGGGCACGGACGATATCTGCGATGAAGGCCACGAAGAACCAGGGAGAGACCCCCAAAAATCCGGGGACCTTGTTGTTCAGCTGGGTGTGCATGGCGCTGAACGTGGGATTGAAATCAGACTCACCCAGGAGGTATGCCATGGGGAAGGCATCGGCCATCTCCTGGAGATCCATGGGCTCTGAGGAGGCCAGCCCGATAAAGGCATCCAGGCAGCGGTAGTACTGCGCCTCATCCTCGTCGATCGCGCACTGATACCGCCCCTCCTCCGGGTGATACACCAGCTTCACAGAATTCCAGGAGCCCTTGTCTGGGGAGTAGAAGAGGCCGCCGGCATCGGATACCGCAGACTTCAGAATGGAGTGTGCCTTCACCTCGGCGGAGTCATAGTCCGTGTGGTCTATGTACTCCTTCCCGTTGTACAGGCTTGGATTCTCGCCGTTATCCTCGTCGTCCTCATCCTCGAACTCGTCATCCTCGTCCTCGTCGAAGAGATCCTCCTCATCGGATGCATCCTCGTCCTCTTCGGGGAGATCTTCCTCGAGGGCATCGTCTTCTTCGGTGTCTCCGGAAGGACTCGGGATGGGCAGCCTATCTTTCGCGCCGGAGTTCTGGATCTTCTCCAGCATGGAGCACGCCTCCTGAAGGGTCTTCTCCAGCTTCTTGTTGAAGTAGTCACTGCGCTCCTGCGCGTCCTTGGGTATGCAGTAAAGGGCAACAAAGCCTGTCCTGTCCGGGTCTGCGGAATCCGGGTCGAAGAGGGGGATGTTGTCCTCGCCTGCCGCGATCAGGGGCTCTCTGGCGGTAATCGGTGTGCCCTGTCCCTGGATCAGTTCCGTCTCATGCCGGTCCAGCATGGTCTCGTGTGCTACATAGTACGGCTGCAGCATCACAAGCCAGGGCAGGTGAAGTTTGTCGCAGAGGTCCAGAAAACGGATGCGGCAGAAGGGCCTGCTGGCGATGATCCGCTTTGGAGCGAGACCCAGGTCCCGGAAGAGATCCAACCCCGCCTGGAGCGCGGTTTCGCTGGGATAGAACCCCCGATACAGGCGATAGGCCAGCGGCAGCCCGGGATAGTCTCCGCCGGTCTCGCAGACGGCCATCACGCCCAATTGAGGGACCCCAGACTCTCGGAACATCCAGTCTGCGCCTCTGGCGGTGATATGGATGGCGGTGTCCCTGGGACCGGCGTCCTGCCGGAGCTTGGTCCAGCGCTGCTGGAACGCCTTGATCTTCGCATCCGTGATCGATGAATCCAACTGGTTCTCATACCACTTGTCTGTGTGCACCCGGACGGAGAACATCGGATACTCCTCCATGGCATAGTGGATCGAGCTGATGTCTGTGCGGTGGGACATGTTGTAGAACATGGCCAGATCCAGGATGGCGTTGGCGGTTTCGATGCCAAAGACATCGATGAGCAGGTCGTAAAGGCCGGACTGGGAGACCGCCCCGAGAAAGAGGGCATAGGGGCCGATTTTTACACGATCGGGGAAAAACGGCGGGATGTTGTCCGGGTCCTTGTCCACCACATCCTCGCGGTAGTCGGACTGGAAATTCTGCCGGTACACCCCGTTGGGGATCATCAGCCGCCTACCATCCTCATCATACAGGGAGCCGTCTGTAGGGAGCTTGCCGATGGTGGACCAGGAAGATCTGTAGAGATTGAACTGGACCTTTCCATCCCTGATGCGGGACCTGTCCGGAATGGGCACTCTAAACTTGTCTAGAAACATTCCTTTCACCTCGTGGTGCGGATCAGCCTTTGGCCGTGTCCGCTTTGGGTTTGCTCTTGGAGCCTTTCGGCCGGCCGCGCTTTTTGGGAATGGTGCGCTTTTCCTGCCGCAGCTTTTGGATGGCAGAGGGGACATCGGCAGCATCAACCAGATCTTTGAAGAGCTCTGGGAAGTCCCGCCGGATGCCGGCTGCCTCCAGGACGGCCCCGCGGACGCCGCCGGTATAGCCGGCGTAGGTGAGATCGTAGGGCTCGCTGTCTGAATAGCGGAAACAGACGTCGTTCAGCCAGTAGAGCATCTTACCGATGTTCACGGAGGCAGTGTACTCCTCCTTCGCTTCCTCATCGGAGCACTCTTCCAGCTCCGCTTCTTTGACCTCCCCGTCTTTTGCCGCTTCAAACTGCTTAAAGGAGGGCAGCAGAAGGGTGCGGACGATGTCCGAGATAAAGGCCACGAAGAACATGGTGGAGAAGTCGTAGGTGCCGGGCTGCTCGGTGTTCAGCTGCGCATGCATGGCGCTGAAGGTGTAGTCGTTGAGATAGTAGGAGAGGGGGAGGTCATCGAACATGGCCTGGAGATCCATGGGCTCAGAGGAGGCCAGACTGAAGTAGTTCCCCCTGCAGCGCTCATATCGCAAGCGCTCTTCATCGATCCCGCAGCGGTACCAGTCCTCCTCCGGGAGATACTCCAGCTTCAGGCATTCCCAGGCGTCTGAATTGGGGTGATAGAACGGTCCGCCGGTCTTGCACACTGCAAAATAGAGCTGCGTCAGCGCCCTCCTTTCGGCAGCCTGTACAGGAGTTTGCTTGCGGCCATTGTTCGGATTGAGCTTTACGGTGCTGGGCGTGTCCAGCTTGTCCTTTCCCTCGGCGTTCCGGACCTGCTCCAGCACGGTGCAGGCCTCCTCAAATGTTTTCGCCAGCTGCTCGTTCATGTACTCCATGCTCTCGATGGCGGATGCGGGGGTGCAGTAGGAGACAACATAGCCCTTCCGGTCCGGCATTTGCATATACGGGGGGAAGAGAGTCACATCCGCATCAGACACCGCCACCATGGGATCTCGGGCGGTAATCGGGGTGCCGTGCCCTTGGCGCAGTTCCTCTTCGTGCCGCTGCAGCATGGTCTCGTGTCCGAGAAAGTCGGACTGCAGCTTGATGAGCCAGGGCACCTGGAGTGCCTCACACAGGGAGAAGAATTCGGACCCCAGGAATGGCACGGTGGCGATGATCCGCTTTGGGTCCAGTCCCAGATCCCGGAAATGGCCAAGTGCCTCCTGGGCATCGGCGAGCTTTGGCTGGGCGCTGTAATAGAGGTTATAGGCCAGGGGCATCCCGGGATCGTCTCCGCCGGTCTCACAGACGGCCATTACGCTCCATTTTTCGGGCTCATCGTACGGATTTCTCCCCTTTACTGACGTGGTGCCCTGCAGGTAGATCGCCGTGTCCCGATGGCCGGCTTTCTGCCGCAGCGCCGTCCAGCGCCGCATGAATTCCTGGACCTT
>CANQII010000258.1 GCA_947623875.1 uncultured Oscillospiraceae bacterium | reverse complement strand
ACCCTCACCGGTGTGTTTACCGCTGCCCAGCGGGCCTACAATAACTGGCAGGATGGAAAAGAGCGTACGATGGAGCGCCTGGCGGAGATGATGAATCCTGGCTTTTTCCAGGTGATGGACGCCATGTCCATCGCCCGCTCCCGCAGGCAGATACTGCAATTCTACGATGTCTCAAAGTTGGGCTCGTTCCCACAGAAATTACCTCCCATCTCCCTGCGGCCGCCGCTGCTCAGGAGAAATGGGGCGGTGAGCTATGGCATGTTATACAGCACCCTGGAGTGTCTCACCATGGCGTCTTACGGCGCTGGCAGTTACATCTATGAGGACAGACAGTACAAATACCGGGATGACAACGGCAATCTGAAGTTCAGCGTGGTTCGTATGCTGGGTGTTCAGATTGTGATGGCGATCCTGGTGATGAAGCGCATGGAGAGCTCGGTGCACTCCTTTGTGCTTACCATCTCCCGCCTGATCCAAGTTATGAGGGACACGGTAAACACGATAGACCGGTATTTGGAAAGCGGCGATGGAACAATCGATGTGGCCGAGACGAAAGAGACAGATGAAGATGAGGAGAATAACGATGACAGCGCCGATGTGATCACCGTCTCCTCCAACCCGCTGGATCTGAACGATGTGGACTGCGTGAGATGGAAGGAAGATATCCTTACCGATGTGAAGTCTCTGGAATACATCTTACCGATGGTGCGGGCAATCACCCCGGCGAAGGACAACAAACTGCAGACCTTGCTAAACCTCATTCGAAAAAAGGCGCGGTACCCGTTTCATGAGGGAAACCGCAAGGTGCTGATTTTCACCGCCTATGCAGATACGGCTGTGTACCTCTATAACCAGATCTGCAACCTGGCGAAGAGCGAACTGGGTATGAACACCGGCGTCATCACAGGTTCCGGCCCTGCCGTATCCACAGTACCGGGCCTTTCCGGAAATGCGGAACGGATTCTGGCCAACTTTTCTCCCATATCCACCGAGCGGGATGTGATCTACCCTAAGGATCATGTGGACATCGATATCCTCATCGCCACAGACTGCATCTCCGAAGGCCAGAACCTCCAGGACTGCGACTACTGCATCAACTACGATATCCACTGGAACCCGGTGCGCATCATTCAGCGGTTCGGCCGTGTGGACCGTATCGGCAGCCGCAACAAAGTGATCCAACTGGTGAATTTCTGGCCGGATGTGGACCTGGACAGCTATCTGAAGCTGAAAGATCGGGTAGAGAACCGGATGAAAGCGGCGGTACTGGCCTCCACCGGAGATGAGAACCCCATTGAGACGGAGGAGGAACAGGCGGCAAAGCGGGAAGAGGAGTATCGCCAGAAACAGCTGCGGCAGATCGTAACAGAACTGCCGGACGAGGACGAGGTGACCGGCGGCGTGCAGGCGTCTGAACTCACCATGAGCGAGTACCACACGGACATTATCTCCCACATGAGCGAGTACGCCGATATCGACAGTACGCCGCCTGGACTTTACGCCGTGGTCCACGGCGATGTGCCCGGGGTGATCTTTGTGCTGCGGCACCGACACCCCAACCGGTATGCAGACGTGATGAACCGCTTCAACCCCTACTATCTGGTGTATGTCCGGGATGACGGCACGATCCGCTACGACCATCTTCACGGGGAGCAGACCCTCTATGCCATGCGCCATATGAGCATAGACCGGAAGAAGCCCAGCCCGAAGCTCTGTGCAGCACTGGACCGGGAGACCCGTCATCGCACGGATATGTCCCGGATCGGCGCACTGCTGCAGGCGGCTGTGGACTCTGTGGTCCAGGTACAAAGGGAGAGCGTGATCTCCAGCCTGTTTCGAGCCGGGGGCACCACGTTCTTATCTGCCAGAATTACCGGTCCGGCGGACCTGGAAGTGGCGCAGTACCTGGTGGTGAGGTGAGGGCATGGAAGAACGGCTGCAATTTCCCGAGAAGAATCGGGTGTCCGTGTCCATCAGCAAGGATACGGTTTTGCGGGAGGCCATCTTCGGCGAGAAGCAGGTCAAGGTGCTGCAGCAGTCTCTGGAGTTTCTGAAGCTGCTGTATACATTCCCATACCGGGACGGAGAAGTGGTGGTCCTCCAGGCGGAGATCAACGACACCGTTCAGGAACGCTTTCATCTGGCGGAGATTTCTAACGCTGTGCAACTCGCGGTTCCCTATCCCATGCTGCTTATCATCAAGTGCGAGTATGTGGTGAAGTTCTACTTCAACGATGAAGAGGAGACCACGCTGGACCGCACGAAGGTTGCATCCCACAAGCAGATTTGCACAAAGGACATCATACTGAATGCGCTTCGGGATTCAGATTATCACTTTCTGGGCAGATTGCGGGCAGATCTGGAGAATGCTGTCTCGGTGACCAGTCTCTGCGACAGCTGGAGCCAAACCGTAGGGAAGTACAGAGAGACCGATGCGTATGCAGACGAGGAGGAAAGCTTCTTCCAGGAGTCTCTGGTGCACAGTAGGGTGCTGCTGCAACGGGATCAGTTTAGGGGCTATACCCTGGAGGAGGGACGGCGCTTCCTCTACGAGGAGGCTGACGAGGTTCGTCTCTTCCCCGGCAGAGCGTTGGATGTGCAGAACGACTGGGAGCATCAGCTCTTTCTGGACTACTGCTGCGGTCACGCCAGATCCCTGTATCGCCAGAGTGAGAACCTGCAGACCACTGAAGAGAAATGGCTGTGGCGCTATATCACCGCCTGCAGTGTCTATGCCTACGGCCTCTACGCCAGGACCCTGAGCAATGATGTGGTCCGGCAGATTATATCAGCGTTCTACGAAGGGGAGGAGCCCGCCCCGGACGATGACGCGGCAGACTACTACAGCGAAGCCTATCTGAAGGATCTGATGGGTACAGCTTATTTCAGCGATTCCATATACAGCATGCCGCCGATGAGCATAGACATGCAATAGCCCCGCAGGCCGCATACCTGCGGGGCTTTCCCGTGCCGGCGGCACGGGGGATAAGGACAGGAAATTGTGCTATCCGGGCCCGCTTTGCATGATTTCCCCTTTGCAAATGGAAAAAACTGCGGTACAATGAGATCGGAAATTTGAGGCGAAAGCTATTTCTTGGAGGGAGCCATTTTGAAAATTGCGATCATGGAGTCTCTGGGCATCTCGGACCAGGAGCTGGCGGAACTGGAGAAGCCCTTCGAAGCCCAGGGGGTCTCATTCCAGGCGTATGCCAAGACCACGGACCCCGCCACACTGATCGAAGAGGCCAAAGATGCAGACGGGATGATCCTGGCCAATATGCCCATGCCAGCAGAGGTAATCCGGGCCTGCCCCAACCTGAAGTTCATCGATATCGCCTTCACCGGCGTAGACCATGTGGCCCTGGACGCCGCCCGGGAGCGGGGAATTGCAGTGAGCAATGCCTCCGGGTACTCCAACGAGGCGGTGGCGGAGCTGGTGCTGGGCATGGTGCTGTCTCTGGCCCGGAATCTCCGCCCGGTGGAGGACCGCTGCCGGGGAGGGCAGACCAAGGAGGGCCTGGTGGGCTGGGAGATCCAGGGAAAGACCGTGGGCATCGTGGGCCTCGGGAACATCGGCAGCCGCACCGCAGAGCTGTTTCATGCCTTTGGGGCCAAGATCCTGGCCTGCAGTGCCACCGTTCATGAGAATGCCCCCTTCTATGTGGAGCAGGTATCTCTGGAGGAATTGCTCCACACGTCTGATATCGTGGTGCTCCATGTCCCTCTGAACGACTCCACCCGGGGGATGATCGACAGAGAGAAGCTGGCCAGGATGAAGTCCACAGCGCTGCTCATCAACGTGGCGAGAGGCCCGGTGGTGGTGGAGAGGGACCTGGCGGAGGCACTGCGCAATGGCACCATCGCTGGGGCGGGCATCGATGTCTTTGACCGCGAGCCGCCGCTGGACCCGGAAAATCCGCTGCTGCAGGCGCCCAACACCCTGGTGACGCCCCATGTGGCCTTTGCCACCCGGGAGTCCATGCGCCTTCGGGCTGAGATCGTATTTCAAAACCTGGCAGACTGGATGGCAGGGGACCAGAGCAACGCCGTGCTCTGAGCCTTCAGCAGCTGCAGACCATCCCCATTCGTATGACACATTCCGCCCCAATCGCATGGGGCTGTATTCCGAGCAGGAGGTATCTACCCAATGGAGCAAAACACCCAACCGCAGCTGGAAAAATGGGATTCTTCCACCGTAGCCCTACCCCGCACCGTCCACCTGGTGCCCCTGGACCGGATCGCCGGTTTTGATGTCCGCCCCGGCCTCTATGAGATCAACGGCGCCACCGCCATCCCCTGCGGCGTGAACTTCACCGTGTACTCCCGGGGTGCCACGTCCGTAGAGCTGCTGCTCTTCCACCGGAAGGCGGCAGAGCCCTATGCGGTTCTGCCCTTCCCGAAGCGCTACCGCATCGGCAATGTGTACTCCATGATCGTGTTCGGGCTGAACATCACCGAGTTTGAGTACGCCTACCGGGTAGACGGCCCCTACGACCCCGCCAAGGGCCTTCTCTTTGACAAGACCAAGTACCTGCTGGACCCCTATGCCAAGGCGGTCACCGGACAGAGCAAGTGGGCGGAGCCCAATCCCCACGGCCAGCACTACCGGGCCCGGGTGGTGAAGGACGACTTCGACTGGAACGATGAGGGACAGCCCCCGCTGATCCCCATGGAGGACATCATCATCTA
>CANQII010000257.1 GCA_947623875.1 uncultured Oscillospiraceae bacterium | reverse complement strand
TCCGGATTGCCGGTGAGCCTGTAGTCCGCCACGGCGGTGAGGAGAAAGAGGAAGCCCACATCGTGGTCCATGCCGTAGAAGTCCGAGAGGCAGCGCTCCAGTTTGTACTCCGAAACTCTTGCGATCTCCGCATACCGCTCCTCCCCGGTATCCTGATACAGCAGCCACTGGATGCCTCCCCAGAAGCCGTTGGTCCACCAGCTGAGATTCGAGGCGGTGAGGTCGTTGTAGCTGCCGTCCGGGTTGGTGGTATAGGGGATCTTGTCCCGGTTCTTCTCCGATACCCAAGCCATCTTGGAGCGGATCTTCTCCGCCACATCCTGGGCCCAGGGTCTGTATTGCTCCATTGTCATCATGCGTCTCTCCGTTTCTGGGTGGATTCTCGATGCAAGCCAGCCCTTTCTGATCGCCAGACCGCACCCACTTTCCGCCATTGTATGCCATTTCCCCGCTGGAGGCAATCCCATTTTCCAATATTGGCGGACAGCACGTCAAAAGGCGGTAGACAGGACCGGGTTGGCTGGTGTATACTGGCTGCATCCCATCAAGACAAGAGAGGAGCATGCCGAAATGAAGGTAGGAGATCTGCGGGACATGGCCAAGAAGGCCATGCCGGATGCGGTGATCGCCGCCCTGGGGGAGACGTACAAGAAAGTCCCCAAAGACAAGAAGGACGAGCTGGACGAGGTGCTGGTGTCTCTGCTCCAGGGAAGGGACAAGGTGCCCAAGAAGCCCGTCAAGCCCAAGGCGCCTCCGGTGGACCTGGATCAGCTGGAGGCGGAAGTGGACGAGTTCAAAGACAACGCCTACGACGGCAACTATTACTACCGCAACAGCACGGTCCCCAAGGCCCAGCGGCCCAAGTGGCGGTTCAAGGTGATGAACTTTCTCAAGACCATGGACAGCATTCCCCAGGATACCCCGGAATACGAGCGGGTGGGAGAACTGTACTTCACCCTGTACGAGCTGCTGAGCCATGCCCATGTGGAGCACATGTTCCCGGGTGATCACCCGTTTTCGTCCATAAAATACAGCCAGGAGGACCTTCTCCAGCGCATGGTCTCTGCCAACCTGGCTTTGGACGACTCCCCGGAGATGCTGTACGATCTCATTCACACCATCTGCAAGGGCTATCCCGATCCGGAGACATACCATCTGGACCTCCAGGAGCGCCTGCTGTCCTTCCTGGACACGGAGGAACGCCGGGAAAACGCCCTGGCGCAGGCCATGGAGCTCAGCGAGGAGTACACCAAGCGGCTGGGCAAGGAGCCAAGCTTTTCCACTTGGATCACCAGTGAATCCATTGAGGACGACCACTGCGTGAGGAATCTGTCTGAAATGGTACTGCAGATCGCCTGCGCCATATCCCCGGAGAGATTTCTCAGCACCCTGGACTTCTATTACGACCACTGTTACGAACACGATCATGAGGTTGCCCTGTACCGCGCTCTGCGCATCGTGTACCGCTCCCTCGACGACACAGAGGAGGCGGGGAAGGACAACGCAGAACCCAAGAAGACCTGGGTGGCCTGCTACGAGGACGCCCTCAAACGGGGGATCAAGCCCAGAGACGAACTGCAGAAGAAGTACAAGGAGTACAAGGGCTGAACTGTACACGCCCCACACCGCACATCCACATCATAGAGGGGAGAGCGCAGCATGAAAGTCGGCGAGATGAAAGAACTGGCAAAAAACGCATCCCAGGAGGTGCTGCTCAACGCCTTCTGCGAGGCATACAAAAAGGTGCAGCGGGGCAAGAAAGAGGAACTGGACGCCATTCTGATCCCCCTCTTCCAGGGCACCGTGGAGAAGAAGCAGCGCACCGCGAAGCTCGTTCTGGAGACGGTGGACGATCTGGAGGCCCTGGTGAAGGACTTTGTGAGCAAGGCCACCCACAACTACTTCTACTTCGAGAACGACGTGGTGCCCAAGGCGGAGCGGCCCAAGTGGCGGTTCGCTGTCCAGACGGCTCTGAAGTTCATGGACGCCTTTCCCCGGGAGGACCCGGACTTTCCCCGGGTGGCGGAGTGCTACATCACCCTGTACCAGGTGCTGAGCCACGGCCACATAGAGCACATGTTCAGCGGGGATATGCCCTTCCGGTCCATTGGCGTGCCTCAGGAGACCTTCCTCGCCAACATGGTGCGGGCCAACCTGGCTGTGGACGACTCCCCGAAGATGCTCTCCCGGCTCATCGAGACCGTCTGCCGGGGCTATCCCAGCCCGGATATTGCATCGAACTGGCTGCGGCGCCAGCTGCTGCCGTTTTTGGACACCCCGGAGCGCCGGGAGACCGCCCTGGAGCAGGCCAGAGCACTCAGTGAGACCTATCGCCGGCGCACCGAAAACCACTCGCCCTATCGCAGTTACGAAATAGAGGAGATGGAGGACCGCAACGCCGCAGAAGCCCTGTCCAATCTGGTGCTGCAGATCTCCCTCGCCGTCTCCCAGGACAGTTTTCTGAACAACCTGGACTTCTACTTCTCCCAGGCCGATGCGCGGGATCCGGAGATCACCCTGTACCGCATCTTGGAGGGCATCCACAGTGAGATCACCCACGCCAAGAACGGGGCGGACACCAGCGGGTGGAAGCAGACCTGGGTTCTGGGCTATGAGTACGGCCTGCGCCATGGCATTCAGCCCAGAGAGGAACTGCAGAAGCTGTACCAGGAGTACAAGGGCTGAGCTGCCCGCAATAGGAGAGGAGACTGCCCATGAATGTAGGGAAAATTCGGAAGATCGCGGCCAAGGCACCGCCGGAGGTGCTGCTGGAGGTCTTCTGCGCGGCATACAAGAAGGTGCCGAAAGATCAGAAGGACGAGCTGGACACGGTGGTGCTGTCCCTGCTGCAGGGGGCAGACAAGGGGTCCGAGGCGGGTCTGGACCAGCTGGAGGCAGATGTTCAGCAGTTTGCCGATGACGTATGTAACAGGAAATACTGCAGCTATCCCTACCTCTCCCCCGCCAAGGCCGCCAAGACCCGGTGGGACGCCAGGATGCGGAGCTTCCTCCAGGTCCTGGACGGCATCCCAGGAGACGCCCCAAACTATGCCCGGGTGGGGAAGCTGTACATCGCCCTGTACCGGCTCATGGGGCAGGCCTACCAGGAGCACCTGTTCCATGAAGGGAATCCATACAAGGTCCTGCGGTATTCCCAGGAGGATCTCCTCCGGAAGATGGTAACCGCCAACCTGTCTGTGGACAGCTCCCCGGAGATGCTGCGCCAGCTCATCGAGACCATCTGCCGCTCGGACTGCCACTGGGATACCTACCCCCGGGCACTCCAGGCAAATCTGCTGCCCCTGCTGCGGTCTGAACAGCGCAAGGAGGATGCCCTGGCCCAGACCATGCAGCTGGCCGAGGAATTCCGTAAGCAGCAGGAAAAGGACCCCTCTCCGGACGATTCCTACGCAAACCACCGTTACGCAAAGAGTCTGGATGATCTGGTGCTGCAGATCGCCTATACCATCTCTCCCCAGCGGATGCTGGACTGTCTGGACTTCTACTATGCCCACTCCAAACACTCCGAGTCTGAGGCCTATGTGGCGCTGCGCATCCTCAGCGATTTCATCACCGCAGCAGAGGAAAAAGGCGAAGACCCCGGAGAGATCCGGAAGACTTGGATTCTGGTCTACGAGGACGCTCTTCGCCGGGGGATCCAGCCCAGAGAGGAACTGCAGGAGCAGTACGCAGCGCTGAAGGGCTGAGCCCACATCCGCACCTCTTCCCACAGAGACAAACCCAATCTGCCGCCCGGACACGCCCGCCGTGTCCGGGCGGTTTTCCCGCCATTGGGCACGTTTTCCCTGAGAATCCGGGGGACATTCCCTGGAAATGTCTCTCTTTTCGCATTTTTGTTCGATTCCCCTGGAAATTAGGACGCAAATTCGTCCTATTGCGGCGGGTTCCCTCTCTTGACGCCCTTCCCAAATTGCGGTATATTTCATGCTGGAAGTTTAGGCGGCCGATTGCAGGGCCGCCCCCATCTCAATCACAGAGAAGAATACAGCCGGCGAGACCGGCCTGAAATTAGAAGGTGCACCATGGCAAAATCCAAGGAACTGTACGGCAACGAATCCATCTCCTCCCTGAAAGGAGCAGACCGGGTGCGCAAGCGCCCCAGCGTGATCTTCGGCTCAGACGGGCTGGAGGGCTGCGAGCACGCGGTGTTCGAGATCCTCTCCAACGCCATCGATGAGGCCAAAGAGGGACACGGCAACCAGATCATCGTCACCCGGTATGAGGACCAGTCTGTGGAAGTGGAGGACTTCGGGCGGGGCTGCCCCGTGGACTGGAACCCGGCGGAGGGCCGGTTCAACTGGGAACTGGTGTTCTGCGAGCTGTACGCCGGCGGCAAGTACAAGGACGACGGCGGAGAGAACTACGAGTTCGCCCTGGGCCTGAATGGTCTGGGCACCTGTGCCACCCAGTACGCCAGCCGCTATTTCGACGCCGTCATCTACCGGGACGGCTTCAAGTACACCCTGCACTTTGAGCGGGGCGAGATCGTGGGAGACATGAAGAAGGAGCCGGCAGACCGGAAGAAGACCGGCTCCAAGTTCCGCTGGCTCCCGGATCTGGACGTGTTCACAGACATCAACATCCCCCTGGAGTACTACACAGACACCCTGAAGCGCCAGGCGGTGGTAAATGCCGGGGTGACCTTCCGGCTGCGCAACCAGGTGAACGGCAAGTTCGAGACCAC
>CANQII010000256.1 GCA_947623875.1 uncultured Oscillospiraceae bacterium | reverse complement strand
ACTCACTGAGGAAGCAACTGAGCCGGACAACGACATGAAACCGGACCTGAACCCGGAACCGTCTGGTGCACCGAACCCCGAGGAGAGCTAAGGACCAAATACATCGCAGGAATCGTAAGCTGTACCACGGCCCAGCAAGCCAGTCCCTCGCTCCCATGTTCCTGCCTGCACAGCGTCCCCTGGAGGCGAAGGCCTCCAGGGGACGCTTTCTTGCTGCGGTGAGGTTCTCCACGAAATCCGCTGTTGAAATCGAGTCTCATTTGGTATACATTCTCAGATGGGCGCGGGGATCGATGCCGTTCATCCGATTCTGCGTGCACTTTATCAGGTTTTCTTCCGTCCGGCGGGATCATGGGCTATGATACCGCCAGCAAGCGGAACAGAGATATACAAATCGATGCGGAGGTGTTCACGTTGGAATATTGGGTGGCGATGGACAGAGAGGAGCTGCAGGTCTCCCTGCTGCTTCTGCACAAAACCGAGCTTCCCGGCGTCCTGCAGGTGGATGCCGGGTTCACCCCAGACAAGACGTGCCTGGACAGGATGCAGGCCAAGGGGTTCTTTGAGAGGCAGGCGGACGGCAGCAACCGCTGGAGCCCCTTTGTGAAGATGGTGCTGTGGACTGCGGCAAACCCGGAGTCCGTCCTGTCCATCCAGGGCAGAGGCGTCCAGAGCCGGCTCTACTTCCGCGGGGACACCATGATCCTGGAGACAAAGGACCCGGACAGCGATCTCTTCCTCTTCTACTATGTTCCGCTGATTCCCAAGGCCGTAGGCGGCCTGGCCAGCAGCCTGAAGCAGCTGGAGCAGTCCATGGGCAGCAGTGCCGCCGGCAAGTGCAAGACCGTGTCCATTCCGGCAGGCACAGCACCGGACACCAGCCTGAAAGAGATCCTCCATAGCAACTCTGCCGTGGTCTCCATAGACGGCTGGCGCTTCGGGGAGCAGGCTCTGGAGCAGGTGCTGCTGGAGGATGCGGACGGGTTCTGGCTGGCCAAAAGAGACGGGGACACCATATCTCTGGAGTCTGTAGGGTTCTACGATTTCATCCAGAGCCAGACCGTCTGGATCGCCGAGACCCACGGCAAATCCATCGCACGGAAGGAGGAGACCGGCAATGTCTAAAATCAACATCAAAGGCGCGGAGGTCTCTGCGGCGGCGGATCAGATGACCGCGGCCCAGAACAACATCAACCGCTATTCCCAGCAGATCAGCAGCGTGATCACCACCCTGCGGCAGGACGGCAGCGAGACCTATGCCACCCTCTGCACCAAGCTCCAGACCGTGAACGACTCCCTTCTGGAAGAGGCCGCCAAGATGAGCAGCCTGGAGTCCGCACTCCGGCTCATCCTCAGCACCTATGCCAGCGCGGAGAACAACATTCTGGGCCTTACCGTGACGGACTCCCACAGCGTCTCCGGCGGCACCCTCTCCACCTCCGCCACCTTCCAGGCCCTTCTCAGCCAGCTTACCGCCCTTTTGAACATGAAGGAGGAAGAGGAGTCTTCCGCTTCCGAACCTGCGTCCGTGACCCATGAGCAGGAGAAGGCCCACGATCTCTACATGCAGAACGAGATCTTCTCCCTTCTGGAGAAGGACCAGTACAGCAAGGAGACCTGGCTGGCCGCCTCTTTGGAACAGCGGAAGGACATCCTCCGCAGCTTCATGAAGGATCTCTCCGGCATCTACGGTGTAAAGCTGTCCTCAGACGTGAACTTTGAGGCCATAGACGGCACCGCCCGCGGGTACTATCTCCCCGGCAGCAACACCGTGACCATCAACACCAACTATCTGCCCCGGACAGACAGCTACCAGATCATGCAGACCATGATCCACGAGATGCGCCACGCATACCAGCACGCCGCGGTGAACAATCCGGAGAGTTTCCAGGTGAGCCCCCAGACCATCGAACAGTGGAAGAACAACTTCGCTGCGGTAAACTACATCAATTACGATGGCTCCAACTACAGCGCCTACGTGTCCCAGCCGGTGGAGTGGGACGCCAAGAACTTCGCCAAGCAATTTTCGGACCTCTCCAACGCCAATCCGGAGTATAGAGGGAGCTGGGACTGATATGTGCGATAGAAGAAGGAAGCGGTATTTCGCCGCAGGACTGGCAGCAGTGCTGTGCCTTCTGCTGGCAGCCGGCTGCAGTCCAAATGAGGCCCCAACCAACAGCGATTCGCTGCCCTTAAGCGCAGCAGGCGGAGAGGAGGGAACAAGCCCTATGGAACAGAGCGTACAGCTCATCCGGGAAGCCGGCAGTCTGGACGCAGACAGCGCCCAGGGCACCATTGAGACGCTGGTCTCTCTGGGCGTTGGCACCTTGCAGTCCGCCGAGCTGGTGTCCAACGATACCGGCGTGGTGCTGCAGGTTCAAGACGACAAAGGCGATACGTACTATCTGGGGTACGGCGCCTTCGGATACCTGGAGATCGTCCGGAAGGATTCCCTGGATGGCGAGATCATCTACGCGCCGGCGGAATAACCCGGCAGCATAGAGCAACAGTCCCCATACCGCTGGGGTATCCCGGCGGTACGGGGACTGTTCTCTGTCTGTATCGCTGCTTGGCAGTATGGGCCCTTCTCCTACTCACTGCCGGGGCACGTTCTTGATCTTCAAGCCCGGGATCTTCTCCGTGGGACCTAAAATCATCCTCTGCTCGGCGTACACCAGGAGGGTCTGGAGGCCATCTAAGCTGGCAAGAGGAGAGAGGTCCCGATACAGGTTGCCCGCCACGCCGAGACGGCGCAGCTTGCGCAGTCCCGTGATAGGCCGAAGATCCGTAATCTGGTTTCTGCTGATGTCCAGGTCTGTAAGGGTGGTGAGTTGGGAGATGGGGGTGAGATCGCTGATGCGGTTGCCGGAGATATCCAGCTTCTCCAGACCGGTGAGGTATTGCAGGCGTGCGATGTTATCAATTCTGTTCTTGCTGAGATCCAAAGAAGTGAGACCGGTGAGCATGGAAAAGCCCTCGAGATCCATGAGGCCGCAGTCTGTTAGGGTGAGGTCTCTCAGGTTCGGGATGTACTGAAAGTCCCGGAACGTCTGCAACCGGCAGCCCTTGAGATGCACACGGGTGAGGTGTTTCATCCGGCTCCACTTTTCCATGGTCTTGATGCTGATGGTCTTGTTTCTCAGGGAGACGGTGTCCCGTTTGGTAATCCAGGTGAGCACCAGGCACAGGATGGACACCAGAAGGGCGACCCAAGTCACGGTCTGGTAGTCCAGGAGCATGTAAATATACGAGGTGCGGTTGAAAAAGCCCAGATACAGGATGGTGATCACGCTGAGACCGATCTTGGCACCCCAGGACTTGTTGATGGACCAGGTGGCGATGAGACTAAAGAGCAGCAGCAATGCTGTGATGACCCAGGTCTCGGTGGTGTTGTAGTTCGCGCCCAGGCAGTTGAAGGCCTGGAACACCTGCAGCACGGTGAGGATCCACTGGATCGTCCTGCCCGGCAGTACTGGGAGATGGGTTTTGCCCTTCTGCGGCGTCTTGGACTGCTCCTCCTCTCTGCGGGCAGCCTCCTGCTCCATCACAAATTCATGCCGTGCATAATCCTCTTCCCGCTTCCCAGCCGCATTCCGGAAGAACCGCTCTTCGGATTTCTCAGCATTTTCAGGCTTTACCTGTTTTTCTGCCTTGTTCCGCTTGATCGCCTTCTCCGGCTGCTTGGACTGCTTCTGTTGGTCTTCCGCCTTCTTCTCCGCAGTCTTTTCCTGCCTTACTACTGCATGCTTCTCTTCTGCAGCCTTCCCGGCAGCACTCCAGAAAAGGGCGGTCTCGGAGTCTTTCTGCTCCTCTTCCAGCCTGCTCTTCTTTTCCTCGGGCTTTACCGGCTTCTCCTCAGGCTTGGTCTTCTTCTCCTCAGCCTCGGCACGCTTCTCTGGCTCGATCTTCTCCTCCAGCTTGGCCTCTTCCCGGGTTTCGAAGATCTTCCGGGTCTCCACATGCTCCTCGTCTTTCTGAGACAGCGCGTTGATCAGATTCTCCACCGTGAGGTAGCGGTCCTCGTGGCGGATGGCCAGACCTTTCATCAGGGCGGCTTCCTGCGCAGCACTGATAGCCACACCCAGTTTGGACGGCAGTTGCAATTCATCCTGGTACATCCGCTGGAAGGCGTCATCCGGGGTAACGCCAGTGATGCAGCGGTATATGGTAGCGGCGAGGCCATAGACATCCGTCCAGGCGCCCTGCTCTCCCCGGCGCCGGTACTGCTCCTCCGGGGCGTATCCGGGCTTCAGGATCACAGACATGCTGTGCTCTCCTGCGAGGGAGGCGGAGCGAACGGTACCGAAGTCCAGCAGCTTTGCCCTGCCGTCTGTGGTGATCATGATGTTGTCCGGGCTGATGTCCCGGTGGATGAGGCCCGCCTGGTGTACCTTGGTGAGGGACTGGCACACCGGGGCCAGCAGCACCAGCAGATCCTCCAGCGGGATCCGGCCCAAGCGGGTCTGGTATGCCCGCAGGGTCTCCCCTTTGATGTACTCTGTTACGATATAGGCAGTACCGTTGGCGGAGAAGAAGTCCCGTACGGAGACAATCCCCGGCTCATCCAGGAACTGCGCCAACGTCCGTGCCTCTTGGAGGAACTTCTCCACTTCCCGCTGCAGGTTCTCCCGGTTCTGGGCGCCGGTGACGTGAATCTCAAGGGACTGGGCAATATCCCGGGTGGCAATCCCTGTGGGGAAGAACTCCTTAACCGCCACTGGG
>CANQII010000255.1 GCA_947623875.1 uncultured Oscillospiraceae bacterium | reverse complement strand
ATGCTGAGATTCAGAGACTTCCCAGACTGGCTGTCTCGGGGAATCATATCTACTTTGGTGCCGTTCTCTATGATTTCATAGATGAATACGGTCTTATCGATGTAGTAGAACGGGCCGAGACGCAGATCCTCGAAGCGGTTTATGCCGATCGGCAAAAGCTTCTTATCTTTTTGCACAAGTATTTCGCTCCTCTTAATGAATGCAGAATTGAAAAGGAAAGCAAGATACTCCTATAGTACAGCAATGAATTGTATGCTGCAATTAGAAGGTGTGCAAAAGATATCATGATTAAATTATTTAATATGTATGTTCCGCCAGACAGCCGCTCCAACAGGGTGCGCTGCAGGAGGGAACTTATGGCACAGACCAAGGAGATTGCAGATCATCGCACCGAGAGCAACAGCCGCCTTGCTGGAGCACAGCAAGGCGGCTGATTCAGGGATCACGGTCTAAGCTCATCTCGATGGCGTCTCAACATCTGCCGTGCGCAGATATCGGCGGAGGGGATACTCGCCATCGTGATTCTCTCCGTCCAGATAGAGGGACATGGACCTGGCGGTGCGGACCCGGGAGACGCCGGCCCGCAGCAGTAAGGTGGTGAAGGAATCCCGAAGATTGTCCGGACAGACCAGACCTGCTGTCTGCAGGAGACGCTTCTGCTGCCGCAGCTGCGGGAGAATCTGATCTCTCGGGAGCCGTTTCACGAGACAGCTGCCGGGGAAGGGAGCAAGCTCCAGAGCGCTGTCCTCCCGAGGAAAGAGCGCACAGAACGCGCTGCGGTGCTCTTGAATGGTAGAGGTTGGGGCGGTCTGAGGGAGGAAAGACTCCAGACGGAATGTGTACCGCTGCAGGGTGCGGGCTGCCTGGGCAGGAATAGAACTGCCAGGGGGAAGTGATGAAGCTGCCCTATCCCAGATGGGGAGAAAACGCTGGCAGAAGGCATGGAGATCCTCTATGCGGTCTGTATCCAGGAAGATCGTCTGGCAGGAACTGCAGAGCAGCTGTCCGGTGGAGACCAGGTGGTAGGCCAAACCTTCCAGATCTGCATCGGACACCTCACCGGAGAGGTACGCAAACCCAAGCCGGTGTCCCCACTCGATGAGCCGGACGCCGGGCGGAACAGACTGGCGTACTCCCGCGATGGCGGCATCTCCACCCCACACGGCAACCGCATCAGAGAGATTGGCCAGACGGCGGATGGTCTCCTGATCGGAGGAGGGGACGTCAAAGACATAGAGGTATGGGGCGAGAGCAGGGGCGATGTCCAGCAGCGCCTGGAGGATAGCCAAGGAGAGACCGTTGTCTGAGGATGGCAGCTTCACCAGGTTGATGTTTCCTGTGAGGAGACCCTCCGCCACACTGAAGGCGGGGAGGCCATCTGCGTTGCCGGCGGTGATGTGAAGCAGCACGCCAAGGGGAAGGGTGTGGACCTGCAGCTTGGGTCCTGTTGTGGGTGGATGGAGTGTACGGATAGGAGTATCCAGCAGATCTTCCAGCTCTGTGCGGATGCGGAACTCCAGACTCTCCCGGGTGAGCAGGGAGGCGGCCATGGACTTGTATTGGGCGATCATCTCCGCGGGGAAGAGGGAGAGTTGGCTGTCGTAAAAACCGGAGGTGAAGCGGTGTCCCAGTTCTACCAAGGCGTCCAGGGTGCACTGCATCGGAAGCGGCGGGCCGGCCAAAGTGGCGCTGAGAGCATCTGGCAGGTGCTGCAGCACATTCTCCAACTGGGAGGAGTCCAGCAGTGTTCCGTTGGCGAGAATCATAAGGCAGCCCCCTTCCAGGCTTCTGCGGCACCGGCGGCGCAGGTCTTCAGGTCTGAGATGCCGCCCCGGCCCAGCAACTCCAGCCAGGGTGCCCGGTCCATGGTACCGCATCCGCAGCTGCCGGCGGGGTGGAGAATGCCGATGTCATCTGTGAGGATGCTCAGCACCGGGGTGCCCTCCACCATAGGGGTGATCAGGTTCACGATGCCAGGCTGTCCCGGCGGAAGCGGCTCCAGGGTGTTGGCATCCCGGATCAGAACCCGGCTGTATATGGGGATGTGCAGGTGGCGGTTGGGGCAGTCTGTGAACAGCACCGGGTGTTCCACGGCGCTGAAGAACTCGGCGATGTCCGGTCCGGAGAGGCCGAGACGGTCTTCTGCCAGGGCGTAGAAGGTGCCCTTATCAGCCTGCTGGGCGGAGAACTCCTTCCAACCTCCCCCGAGGAGCAGTTTGGATCCCTTGGGCAGGTGCA
Source organism: uncultured Oscillospiraceae bacterium (assembly GCA_947623875.1). GTDB lineage: Bacteria > Bacillota > Clostridia > Oscillospirales > Oscillospiraceae > Enterenecus. Next base: position 2,494 of record CANQII010000255.1, on the reverse strand, counting down.
GCCGCTCTCCCTGGGACTCCAGTTGCTGCAGCAAGAACCAGGCGAAGGCGGGAAAGCCGATGATCCGCACGGGAGTGGAACCGGATCCATAGCGCAGCAGTGCCTCAGCTGTCCCGGGAATGTCCGGAATCAGCTTGGCACCTTCCTGGCGCAGGGCATAGGTGCGGCTTCGAACGGGAGACAACAGGGATGCCGCCCAGGCGGTGCGGGGCGCTGCCTTCTTCCCGTCCGGCTTGGGGCTCAGCAATATGCAGTGACTGGCTTTGGAAGAGAGCAGACCACGGAATCCTGCAATCCGAAGGCCCATCTGCAGGGCGCAGAGCAGATCTCCAGCCCGGAAACCCATCTCGCTGGCTCGGCCAGTGGTGCCAGAGGAGGATGCCCGGAAAACAATCCGCCGATGGGGTTCTGCGATGATCTTCCGCCGCTTGAAAAGCAAGGTGGGCAGCGGCGGCAGCCGGTGCAAGTCCTCCATGGTCTGCAGCTGGTCCGGCTGAAAGTCCAGGCCCTGGGCCAGGCTGCGGTATTCCGGACAGTGCTCCCACTGCTCCTGGAGGTTGTCTTTCATCGCCTGCAGGAAGAGATCTTCGGAACCGCTGTGATCCCAGGGATCCTTCCAGTGGAAGAGCTTGCTGCGTGCGGACATGGAGTTCGCCTCTTTCTCATTCTCATTTGCGGTTTGCCTGGGGACCAAATGCGGTTCTGCAGGGGCGAAGTAGATGGGGAAGAAACAGGTCATCGAGCTTGCCTTCATACTACCACAATTGGCCATTCTTTGCAATGGAGTGGAAAGGTTGTCCCATGGGATCACACTTCCGGCCGGTGGAGGTAGCTTTCCCCGGGGGAAGATGAAAAAAGGTGCACCAGTCAGGCAGTTTTGGGAGATTGTGTCTACTACTCCTTGAGGGGCATAGGCAAAGTGTGCTATGCTTGATGGGACAGGAGGTTTGAACGATATGGACGCTGTTGTAGAGATCACAATGGACAAGGAGATGCTGGATGCAGTAGAGGAACTGTACCGCAGCATGGGAACTACTTTTGAAGAGGCGGTCCGGATCTTTGCCCGTGAGAGCATCCGGTGTGGGGGGATGCCTTTCCGGCCTACCCTGGTGAATTGGGAGGACCTCACCCCGCAGGATGTGGAGAATAAGGTGAGAAGGGTGAACGCAGATATCGAGGCAGGCCGTGTCTACACAAGTGATGAGGCGGCTGCAATCCTAGAAGCGCGGTTCCAGCGGGGGCAGTTCTCCTGACACCGCGGATGCAGCCCGAAGAGCAGCAGTAACCCAGCGCAGAGGATAAGAAAAGGCCTGGCCCATTGGAAGATTCCATTGGGCCGGGCCTTCAACTTGTCTTAGTACTTGCAGACCTGCTTTACATTGTGGCGTCTGCGCCGGTGTACTGCTCCAGGGAGTTCTCCTTCACCTGGATGCAGACGTACTTGATGCCGCTGTCTGCAGCAGCCTTCAGCTGGCGCTTTACCGGCGGGGCAACCCGCAGGACATCGTTGGCGGCGAGAGCCACATCTTCGCCGTCCAGGGTCATGGTGCCTTTGCCCTCGAGGATGATGTAGATTTCCTCGTTTTGCTTGTGGGCGTGGACGAAGGGAACGCCAGCACCTGCGGGCATGCTGTTCACGCTCACCTCAGCGCCGGTGAGACCCAGTAGATCGTGCAGCTCGGTGCGGGGCGCATCGGGCACGGATACTTTCTGATAGTTTGCCATGTGATAGACCTCCGTTTCGTTGTAACAATCCAGGTTACAACGAAGAGTATAGCACCAGAGACTGGGAATGGCAACGGGGAAATGGAGAGAAAGACATAGAAAACCGGCGTGCCAAACACGCCGGTTTTGTGCAAAATAGATAAAGGAGGCTGCCCTTTCCTGCCCTACAGCAGCGGCTGCATCTCTGCGGTGAGATCTGCCAGGGTGGCTTTCTTCAGCACACCCTCCATGGCGTTCTGAGCTTCCTGCAGGTGCTGGTCCAGGACAGTGTGGATATTCCGCCCCACAGGACACTGGGGGTTGGGGTTCTCGTGGAAGTGGAAGAGGTCTCCCTCTACGCAGTCCACCGCCTGATAGACATCAAAGAGGGTGATGTCCTTGGGGTCCCGGGTGAGCCGGGCGCCGCCGGTGCCAGAGGCCACGGAGATAAAGCCGGCAGCCTTCAACTGCAGCAGGATCCGGCGGATGATTACGGGATTCGCGTTTACGCTGGAGGCGATGAAGGCGGAGGTGACTTTCATGGAGTCCTGAAAGGAGTGAATCACCAGCAAGGTGTGCACGGCGATGGTGAAGCGGGATGTGATTTTCATGGTGCGCCCTGTGCTGCGGGTGTGCGGCACAGGTAACCTCCTCTCAGGGAATATGGTTTTCCAGCCTGGTGGTAATCCCGGACTCAGCCGGTGTATGCGTTCTCCGGGGTGTTGCGGAAGTCCTGCTTCTCCAGCCAGACCCGCTCTTCCTCTGTCTCCGGGTAGTCCAGACGCTCGAT
>CANQII010000254.1 GCA_947623875.1 uncultured Oscillospiraceae bacterium | reverse complement strand
TGGCGGAGGCGGTGGGCAGGAAGCGGCAGCCGGTAGCGCCGGCAGAACCTGCACAAAGAGTCTCTCTCGCCGCCCGATACGCCGCCGAGGTGGTGCGGGCGCAAGAGGCAGACCGGATGAGACGGCAGAGGAGATTGGACCGAATTCTCACCTCCAAAGCCACTGGCATCCCCGTGATGCTGCTCTTGTTGGGCATCCTGGTGTGGCTCACCGTGGCAGGGGCCAACGGGCCGTCTCAGCTGCTCACCACGCTGTTTGCCAGACTGGAGGGCGTTTTGGCAGCCGCTCTGTCTGGGGCACCAGCCTGGGTGCAAGGGCTGGTGCTGGACGGCATCTATCGGGTTACCGCCTGGGTGGTGGCGGTGATGCTGCCGCCCATGGCCATCTTCTTTCCCTTGTTCACGCTGCTGGAGGACCTGGGCTATCTCCCCAGAGTGGCCTTTGTGCTGGACCACGCCTTCCAGAAGGCCAAAACCTGCGGCAAACAGGCCCTCTGTATGTGCATGTCTCTGGGCTGTAACGCCTGCGGGGTAACCGGCTGCCGGATCATCGAGAGTCCCCGGGAGCGGCTGATTGCATCCCTCACCGCCTCGTTCATTCCCTGCAACGGCAAGTTTCCCACCCTCATCGCCCTCATTACCATCTACTTTGTGGGCGGCCGGGCAGGCCTGCTGCCATCATTGGAAGGGGCGGCGCTTCTCCTGGGCACCTTGATCCTGGGGGCAGCAGGGGCCCTGGGGTGCTCCCGGCTGCTCTCCGCTACCGTCTTGAAGGGCATGCCCACCTCCTTTGCCATGGAACTGCCGCCCTATCGGAAACCCCGGGTAGGGCAGGTGCTGATCCGCTCTGTGCTGGACCGTACGCTGCTGGTGCTGGGTAGGGCAGTGCGGGTGGCGGCGCCGGCAGGGGCGGTGATCTGGCTGGCAGGCAATATCTCCTTGGGAGGGCAATCTCTTCTCAGCTGGTGCACCGGGGCGCTGGATCCCTTTGCCCGCCTCTTCGGCATGGACGGGGTGATCCTCACCGCCTTCCTCCTGGGCTGGCCCGCCAATGAGATCGTACTGCCGGTGATGCTGATGGCCTATCTGTCTACCGGCTCTCTCGTGAGACTGGAGGACTTCACCGCACTGGGGGCGCTTCTCACCCAGCACGGCTGGACCTGGGTCACCGCTGCCTGCACCATGCTGTTCTCCCTGTTCCACTGGCCCTGCGCCACCACATGCCTTACCTTATATAAAGAGACGGGCAGCCTGAAGTGGACGGGTCTTGCCATGCTGCTGCCCACAGCGCTGGGGTTGGGGCTTTGCTTTGCGCTGCGCCTGGCGGTACAGGTGTTGGGCCTGGTCTGATTGCGCAGCTGAAGATGGAAAACGCCGCTTTGCAGGGTAGCTTGCAGAGCGGCGTCTTTTTCCCTTCCACGAAAATTAGCACTCTCGGATCGAGAGTGCTAAAAGTTTACACAGAGTTCATGATTTTTCCCGGGACAGCGCTATAATAGGGCCAGTTCTGCAGATGGGCCCGATATGGGCTCGAAAAGGAGTGAGTATGTCTATGAACATCAATCAGTTCACCCAGAAGTCTCAAGAGGCCGTTCAGTTGGCCCAGAGATATGCCAACGAGTACGGCAACCAGCAGATTGAGCAGGCGCACCTGCTCTTGGGGCTGGCCACACAGGAGCAGGGCTTCATCCCCCAGCTCCTTACCAATATGGGCGTCACCGTGGAGTCCTTTGTGGCGGCAGTCCGCCACGAGGTGGAGATCCTGCCGAAGGTGTCCGGCACCGGCCGGGAGGACGGCAAGATCTATGTCTCCTCCGGCGTGGACCGTGCCCTGAATGCGGCGGAGAGCATCGCCGCCGGCATGAAGGACGAATATGTGTCGGTAGAGCACCTGTTCCTGGCCATCCTGGAGAACCCGGATCGGCGGATCAAAGATCTGCTCCAGGAGTACCGGATTGAGAAGGAGCGGGTGATGCAGTCCCTGGCCGCCCTCCGTGGCAACCAGCGGGTGACCACAGACAACCCGGAGGACACCTACGAGGCTATGAAGAAGTACGGCACGGACCTCGTGGAGCGTGCCCGCCAGAACAAGATGGACCCGGTGATCGGCAGAGATGACGAGATCCGCAATGTGGTGCGCATCCTGTCCCGGAAGACCAAGAACAACCCCGTTCTGATCGGCGAGCCCGGCGTGGGCAAGACGGCCATCGCCGAGGGCCTGGCCCAGCGGATCGTGAAGGGGGACGTCCCCGCCGGTCTGAAGGACAAGACCATCTTCGCCCTGGATATGGGCGCCCTCATCGCCGGCGCCAAGTACCGGGGCGAGTTCGAAGAGCGGCTGAAGGCCGTCCTCAACGAGGTGAAGCAGTCTGAGGGCCAGATCATTCTCTTTATCGATGAGCTGCACACCATCGTAGGCGCCGGCAAGACGGAAGGCGCCATGGACGCCGGCAACCTTCTGAAGCCCATGCTGGCCCGGGGCGAGCTCCACTGCATCGGCGCCACCACTTTGGACGAGTACCGCCAGTATATCGAGAAGGACGCCGCCCTGGAGCGGCGGTTCCAACCGGTGATGGTGAGCGAGCCCACGGTGGAGGACACCATCGCCATCCTCCGTGGCCTGAAAGAGCGGTATGAGGTGTACCACGGCGTCAAGATCACAGACGGCGCCATCGTGGCCGCTGCCACCCTGTCCAACCGCTATATCACAGACCGGTTCCTGCCGGACAAGGCCATCGACCTCATCGATGAGAGCTGCGCCCTGATCCGCACTGAAATGGACTCCATGCCCACCGAGCTGGACGTGATCTCCCGGAAGATCATCCAGTGCGAGATCGAGGAGGCCGCCCTGAAGAAAGAGGAGGACGAGCTGTCCAAAGGCAGACTGGCGGACATCCAGAAGGAGCTTGCCGAGCTGCGGGACGAGTTCAACGCCGGCAAGGCTCGCTGGGAGAACGAGAAGAACGCCATCGGCACGGTGCAGAAGATCCGGGAGGACCTGGAAAAGGCCAACGCCGATCTGGAAAAGGCGCAGCGGGAGTACAACCTGGAAGAGGCGGCCAAACTGCAGTACGGCATCATCCCCGGGCTGAAAAAGCAGCTGGAGGAGCAGGAGGCCCTGGCCAACCGCAGCAAGGAGGACCGGCTCCTCCGGGACAAGGTAACCGAAGAGGAGATCGCCCGCATCGTGGAGCGCTGGACTGGCATCCCTGTAGCCAAGTTGATGGAAGGGGAACGGGAGAAACTGCTGCACCTGGAGGACATCCTGCACAAGCGGGTGGTGGGCCAGGATGAGGCGGTGCGCCTGGTGTCTGAGGCCATCCTCCGCAGCCGTGCCGGCATCGCAGACCCCGGCAAACCCATCGGCTCGTTCCTGTTCCTGGGCCCCACCGGCGTGGGCAAGACCGAACTGGCTAAGACCCTGTCCGAGGCCCTCTTTGACGATGAGAAGAACATGGTCCGCATCGACATGAGCGAGTACATGGAGAAGTTCTCTGTGTCCCGTCTCATCGGAGCGCCTCCGGGATATGTGGGCTATGAGGAGGGCGGTCAGCTGACGGAGGCCGTACGCCGCCACCCGTACAGCGTGGTTCTCTTCGACGAGGTGGAGAAGGCCCACCCGGACGTGTTCAACGTGCTGCTGCAGGTGCTGGACGATGGCCGCATCACAGACAGCCAGGGCCGCACCGTGGACTTCAAGAACACGGTGATCATCCTCACCTCCAATCTGGGCAGCCAGTTCCTGCTGGACGGCATTGACGCAGACGGGGAGATCTCGGATGCGGCCAAGAGCCAGGTGGAGCAGCTTCTGAAGCGGTCCTTCCGTCCGGAGTTCCTGAACCGTCTGGATGAGATCGTCTTCTACAAGCCCCTGACAAAGGACAACCTCTATCACATCATCGACCTGCAGCTCACCTCGCTGAATAAGCGGCTGGAGGAGAAGCGCCTCACCGTGGAGCTCACCCCGGCGGCGAAAGACCTGGTGCTGGATGCGGCCTACGATCCCATGTTCGGCGCCCGCCCGCTGCGCCGGTATCTGCAGCACACCGTGGAGACCCTGGTGGGCAAGCGGATCATCGCCGGCGATGTGAGCCCGGACACCACCCTCACCGTGGACCGGGAAGGGGACCATCTGGCGATTCGCTGAAGGCGGACAGTCTTGTGCACATGACGCTGCGGCGCCGTCTGTATGCCAGGCGGATACAGACCTGAAATGACAAGAAAAGCGGTGCTGGAGAACGGCAGGTTCCCCGGCACCGCTTGTTTCTGCCTCCAGATCGGAAAGCCTGTTTCCCGGCAGGCGTTCGGCCCGCGAGCCTAAACCGGTACAAAATCGGGCAAAAACGCCAAATTGAACCGGAAAAAGCACCGAAAATCGCTATATTCGGCCCTTGACAATCCCATTTGCTGTGGTAGAATGGCAGAGCTTAAAAAATGCCGAGACGGAGCCAGCAGAGATACGGCGCTTCCAGCGAGAGGGGACGGTGCAAGCCCTCAGCGAACCGGTTTCTGCAGCCACTCCTGAGCAGTCTGGGAAGACCGGAACGGGTAACCTCCGTTAGAGGGTGTGTAAAGTGTCCTTGCGAGGAAAACAGGGTGGTACCGCGGAGCAGAGACTTCGCCCCTGAACTGGCGGGGACTTTTTTTGTCTTAAATTACGAGATTGATAGACGGAGGTACACGATATGAAAGACCCCAAGCCCTATGGGCTGAACGAGCTGCGGGAGATGTTCCTGTCCTTCTTTGAGTCCAAAGGACATC
>CANQII010000253.1 GCA_947623875.1 uncultured Oscillospiraceae bacterium | reverse complement strand
TCTGGTGTCCGTCCAGGGCGTCCAGACCTTGAAGCTGAAAGACAACACCAAGACCTTCTCGGACGTGCAGCCGGTCCGCCACTGGGCCGTCCAGGGCGTGGCGTTCGTCTCCGCCCGGGAGATCTTCAACGGCACCGGCGCCGGCCAGTTCTCACCGGACACCGCCATGAACCGTGGCATGCTGGTTACCACCCTCTATAACCTGGCATACAACCCGGCTGTATCCACTGCAAACCCGTTCCCGGACGTCCCCGCCAACGCGTACTACGCAGACCCCGTGACCTGGGCCCAGGCGGAGGGGTTGGTGGCCGGCATGGACGACGGCACCTTCGCCCCGGATAATCCCGTAACCCGGGAGCAGATCGTGAGTATTCTCTATCACTACGCCGCCAACCTGGGTCTGGACACCACAGTGTCTACTTCGCTGGACAAGTATGCAGATGCCAGTGCCGTCTCCGATTGGGCCCGTCCCGCCGTGGCGTGGGCGGTAGCCACCGGGCTGATCTCCGGCCGCAGCGCCACGGAACTGGCCCCCAAGGGGAATGCCACCCGGGCGGAAGTGGCCAGCATCTACATGAACTTCTGCAGCAATATCCTCCACTGAGCCGGTACCCGCCGGACAGCAAAAAGCACAAGCCCAATCCAAGCATAACCACCCCAAGCACACAAGCATAAGAACACCCCGCCCGCCAAAACACGGTTTTGGCGGGCGGGGTCATGTCTTTTCTTTTGATTTTTTGTGCCTGATCGTTACAAAAGGCAGCAGAAGGCGCCCCGCCGCTGCCCGGCGGGGCGCCTTTGGATCCCTCTCTGATTCTCAGCTGTCTATGCGGATGTTGTCTGTGCCGTGGGCCTCAAACTCATCGATGTACTCGTCGATGCGCTGGTAGAGCTCGTCGTAGTTGCTCTCGTCGATGGGGACGTCGTCCATATCCCGGCGGGCCAGATCCTCTGCCAGGATCTCAAAGAACACGCTGTCCTCATACGCCATGATCGCCTCGTGGATGCCGCCCTCTGCAAAGGCCTTGGAGGGCACAATCTCCCCCATGTACTCCTCTGCCAGGGTGGGCATGCCCTCCGTTGCGGCTTTGGCAAACAACAGGCTCTCTACGTCGTCAAACTCCTTGATCCGGTCCTCTCCCCGGATGGAGTTGATGATCCAGTTCCCGATATAGGTGAGATCCAACAGCCGGCGAAACTGCTTGCGGGTGAGCTCCAGTTCCATACGCTATCCCTCCTTCGCTGAGATCAGCCCTTGTTATACACCATTTCTCCGCAATCTTCAAGTGGGATTCTTCGGCATTTCAGGAAGGGCCGCAAGCTGCCGGGATTCCTCCAAAAGACCGCTTTCCCGGCAATCCTCCCCTCTTTCCCTGACACAGCCCCGCTGCTCCCAGATGGATTTTCCGGAGAGAGCGGCTCTCTTCCCGGGCATAGATGGGAAAACCGCCGCATATAGTGGGGCAGATACCGCTTTTTGGAGTGATCGCCCATGGAAGAGTACCGAGGAGAAAACCGCATCAGCCTGAGAGGCATGGTAGCAGACGTTCCGATTCTGTCTCACCAGAATCATCAGATATCCTATTACACCCTTCCCCTGCGGGTGCCGCGGCTGTCTGGGACAGACGACACATTGAACCTGATCATGGCAGCCCCGGACCCGGAACTGTGGCTGCCCGGGCGGTGGGTGGACCTGCAGGGCGAGGTGCGCTCATACAACAACCGCTCCGGCGTGGGCAGCAGGCTGGTGGTGACCGTGCTGGTGCGCAATGCGGCTCCCGCAGAGGAGGAGAACGGGGTGAACCACCTGATCCTGGCGGGGGCGATCTGCCGGAATCCCACCCTGCGCCGCACCCCGTTGGGACGGGAGATCTGCGACCTCCTGCTGGCGGTGAACCGTCCCTACGGCAGAGCGGATTACCTCCCCTGCATCGCCTGGGGGTCTCTGGCGGACCACTGCGCCGATCTCCCCGTGGGCAGCCGGCTCCACCTGGAGGGCAGACTCCAGAGCCGGCAGTACCGCAAGATCATAGACGGTACCCCGGTGACGCGGACCGCCTTCGAGGTGTCCATCATGAATCTGCTGCCGGAGGACGAGATCCCATACCCGTGAGAGATCCCCTCCCGCAAAGTCCCCATCGCTGAGCCGAACCCGGACGGGCTCGGCTCTTTCCGTATGAGGCAAAGCGGGACACGCCATAGCGAAAATCTAGGCTGCAGGCCCATTGCACAGCAGAGAATCCCCCAATTTCCCCTACTTTTTCCCCCAGGGTGGCGGAAATTCTGTGTGCAGACGCCCCTTCTGCCGTTGACACCCGCCCGCCCATGGGTTAAACTAGGCTGCGGCAGAACCCGCAGGGTCTGCCGCCATTCTCTGGCTTCCAAAAGCGCTGGCAGATGATCGGCCTTCGCTTTTTCTCCCGTGAAACCATGTGATTCGAGAGGTGGTTTTCCATGCCCAAGCCCAAAAAGGACTCCTTCTTCGGCGGCGCCGCGGTGCTGGCCGCCGCCATTGTGGTGGTAAAGGTCCTCGGCGCCATGTACAAGATCCCCTTGGGGAGCTTGCTCACCGATGCGGCGTTTGCAGACTTCAACACCGCCTACTATATCTACTCCCTGCTGCTGGTGATCTCCACCGGCGGCCTGCCCATCGCCGTGAGCAAACTGGTGTCTGAGGCCAACGCCCTGGACCGGGGCAACCAGGTGAAGCAGGTGACCCGCGTCGCCATGATCACCTTCTGCGTCATGGGCGTGGTGGGGTCCTCCATCATGCTGTTCTTCCCGGCGCAGCTGGCAGATCTCATGAACAACTCCCACAGCTACTGGAGCATCCTGGTGCTGGCCCCGGCGGTGTTCTTCATCTGTCCCATGGCGGCCGCCCGGGGATACTTCCAGGGCCACTCCCTCATGGCGCCCACCGCCATCTCCCAGGTGATCGAGGCCGCCGGCAAACTGATCTTCGGCCTCTCCTTGGCCTGGATTCTGAAGGCCAACGGGGCGGATGAGTCTGTCTGCGCCGCCGGTGCCATTGCAGGCGTCACCATCAGCAGCGCACTGGGCATGCTCTTCACCCTGTACTGCTACCGGAACCACCGGATGCATCTGGGCAAATACACGGACCGGCCGGACAGCAGTAAGGAGATCTTCAAAACCCTGATGATCCTGGCCATCCCCATCACCCTGAGCTCCTCCGTGATGAGCATCGCCAACCTCATCGACGCCAGCCTGGTCCAGGGACAGCTGCAGAACGCCGCCGGCTTCACCGAGCAGGAGGCCCGGACCCTGAAGGGCGTCTTCGATAAGGCCGTAACCATATACAACCTGCCCTCGCAGCTGATGCTGGCCCTCACCATCAGCATCATCCCGGCGGTGTCCTCCGCCCTGTCCCTGAAGAAGTACCGCCAGGCAGCCCAGGTGAGTGAGACCGCCCTTCGCACCACGGCATTGCTCATCATCCCCGCCGGCATGGGCCTCAGCGTGCTGGGAGAGCCCATCATCCGGCTGCTGTACCCCACCACCGATGTGGAACTGGCAGGGTATATGCTGAGCATTCTCGGCATCGCGGCGATCTTCGTCTGTCTCATGCAGATCAGCAACTCCATTTTGCAAGCATACCGCCTCATGCACATCGCCCTCTTTACCACCATCATCGGCTGCACGGTAAAGGTGATCATGAACTTCGTCCTGGTGGGTAACCCAGACATCAACATCCGGGGCGCGGCGTTCAGCACCCTGGTCTGCTTCGGTCTCATCGCCATTTTGAACCTGGCCTATATGCACTTCGCCCTTCCCGCCTCTCCCAACTATCTCCGGGTCTTCTACAAGCCCTTCGTCTGCGCCGGCAACATGGCACTGGCGGTGTGGGCCATCAACGGGCTCTGTTCCAAGGTGCTGGTCCATCTAGGGCCCTTTGGTGTCAAGACAGACGCCGGGCTGGAGCTCTCCCGCCTGGGCAGCGCCGCCGCGGTGGGCATCTCCATCCTCATCGGCGTGGTGATCTACTTCGCCCTGGTGTTCCTCACCCAGGCCATCTCCAAGGACGATGTGGCCCTGATGCCCAAGGGAGACAAGATCGCCAAGTTCCTGCGGCTGCAGTAACCGGGCAGTCCACCCGGGAGCAGCTCTCTGCAGCGGTGCACGGTTTTTCCCGCATTGCTGCAGAAAAATCACCACTCTCAGCCCCAAAACACCGCTTGTTCAAAGATTTTTTACGGAAAATTCACCCGTTACAGTCTGATACTCCCCGAAAACCCTTGCGCTGGAGGAAACAATATGGTAGACTACCCGAGAAAAGAACAGTACACCCTGGAGGACCTGATGGCGATCGTCCGCATCCTGCGGCACCCCGGCGGCTGTCCCTGGGACATTGAGCAGACCCACGCATCCATGCGCCGCAACCTTCTAGAGGAGGCCTATGAGGCGGCGGAGGCCATCGACGAGGACTCTGCGCCCCACCTGATGGAGGAGCTGGGCGATGTGCTGCTGCAGGTGTTCCTCCACACCTCTATCGAGGAGGACGCCGGTCGCTTCACCCTGGGGGATGTGACGGACGGGGTCTGCCGGAAGCTGATCTACCGCCACCCCCACGTCTTCGGGGATGTATCTGTTCACTCCACAGGAGAGGTGCTCTCCAACTGGGAGAAGCTGAAGCAGCGGGAGAAGGGGCAGTCCTCTCTGGCAGACACGGTGGACGCGGTCCCCAAGTCCTTCCCGGCCCTCTGGCGGGCGGATAAGATGCAGCGGAAAGCTTCCAACGGCGGCTATCCGGTGGAGCAGTA
>CANQII010000252.1 GCA_947623875.1 uncultured Oscillospiraceae bacterium | reverse complement strand
TTCCGCCAGGTGTGCATGTTGTATGCATCGATGTCCTGGCCGCCCACGGTGATCTTGCCGTCTTTCGGCTGATAGAACCGCTCCAACAGGCCGTACAGGGTGGATTTGCCCTCGCCGCTGCGGCCGATGATGGCAGTGGTCTTGCCCTGGGGAATGGTGAAGCTGAGGTCCTGGAGCACTTCCGGACCGCCTGCATACCCGAAGGAGACGTGATCGAAGGCGATGTCCCCGCCTTGGGTGCGGAGATCCAGGCTGCCGCCCTTGGTCTCGTCCGGCTCTGCCGCGATCTCAGAGATCCGGCGGGTGGAGCCCTGGACGCCCTTGATGGAGACCCAGAGCTGCGGGAACAGCGCTGCAATGGCCCCTGTGAGGGTGTTGGAGAACATGTAGAACTCGATCCACATGTCCAGAGTGATGTAGCCTGCGTTGATGAGGTACACGCCGCCCAGGACGTTCAGCAGCAGGGATACCATCTCCTGTGCGGAGCTGAGCACACCCAGGCCGCTGTTGATGAAGAGATACTTGATCCGGGTATCGTAGAGTTCCTTGATCACCTTGAGGCCCTTGCGGATCTCCCGCGCCTCCTGGACAAACACCTTGGTGAGGGGGATATTCTGCAGTCCCTCTGCCAGGTACCCGGTGAGGCCGGACAGCTTTCCCTGCATGAGGTCGTTCCAGCGGAAGCTGATCCGGGCAGTGATGATGGGGACAACGAAGGTGAGGGCAGACATGAGCAGACCCAGGACCACCAGGCGCCAGTCGTTGAGGAAGAGGGCCGCCAGAACCCCTACCAGGGTGTAGATATTGCTGGGGATGGCCAGCAGATCCTGGACGAGGAAGGAGCGCATGGTGGTGGTGTCGTCCGTGGTACGGCTGATGAGCTCGTCTGCCTTGTTCTTGTCGTAGAAGGCCACCGGCAGGCGCATGATCTTCTTCAGCACAAACCGCTGGAAGTTCAGGTCCACCTTATAATTGGCAATGCTGTTCACGATGGACTGTACGCCGCTCACCAGGGTCTGGACAAACAACAGCACCACAAAGGTGATGATGGTGGTGGCCCGGAGATCGCCTGCCACGATGTCTGCGGTGGCGTCCGGGATCATCAGGGTGAGCTGGGCCCAGAACAGGTTGAACAGCAGCACCAGGGCCAGCCAGATCCAGGGCAATTTCACGCCCCGCATCAGGGCCCAGAAGTCCTTCCAGACGCCCTTCTGCCGCGGCGGCTTCAGGGCCGTCTCCGGCATCTCGTTTGTTTTTGCCATAAGAAAACCTACCTCGCTTTCTCTTGGAAACGGACGATCCCCTTTGATTCACCGCTTCGCTGTGTTAAAGTTTAAAGGATTCCCATTCGAGGTGCAATAGGGCTCGCGCCTTCCGCCTGTTGTTGTTCGCATTCTGTGGTTTTCCGTTCGCGTTTCGTAGGGCTTTTGTCCACAATTGGGGGACATTTGCCCCCATAGGGCGCACAAATTACTTTCCAGGAGGGTAAAATCATGATCACCTTTGGCAGCAACCCCACCATTCAGATAGACTGTCCCCCAGGCGTATACGTATTTCTGGAGTACTCCGCCACCGGAAAGAGCTATCTCGGCAGGCAGATCTCCCTTGCCACAGAAGGCGGGCTTCCCTACCTGACGTACACCTACGTGGACTATGTCCGCGGGCTGGATTTGGCCGCGGCCTGCGAAAAGTGCAAGGCGGAGCTGGTTCTGATAGACCGGTATGGGATGTACGGCGAGGATCCGGTCCTCCAGGCGCAGATCCAGGAGATCTCCAAACGGGCTGTGGTATTGCTGGATTGGAAGGACAGCCGCCTGCCGGTACCGGTAGACGGCTGTGCGGTGATCTGTCGGACAGAGGACCTGCTGGAAGTCTCCTGTTAGTCCCGCACCCGATTCCCCGCACACAGCCGTTTTTCCGCCTTTCCACCCGTTTTCCCATGATATTCCCTTTTTCCTTGACAAATCACCTCCTGCGGACTAAAGTAGCAGCAACGAAACGGAGGTGAGGAACATGCCGGGAAAGGTACTGCAAGTTCTGCTGGTGGACGACGACCCCTCCAGCCGGGAAGAGCTGAAGCAACATCTGGCCGCCATCCCCGATGTGTCTGTTGTGGGCGAGGCAGGGGACACCAACGCCGCCATTCTCCAGCTCCGGAGCCAGCCGGTGGACCTGGTGTTTCTGGACATCGAACTGGGCAGAGACAGCGGATTTCGCCTGGCCCAGCACATCCACACCGCATTTCCCGCCTGCCTGGTGGTCTTCCTCACCGGCCATGTGGACTTCGCCTTGGAGGGCTATGAGTACGGCCCGGTGGACTTTCTCATCAAGCCTGTAAACCTGATCCGGCTGGAGCAGGCGCTTCTCCGAGTCCGGGAGCGGCTGGACCTCTATCCGAAGGAGGACGCAGACGAGGACCTCTCCATCGGGATCCAGTCTGGGCACCAGCTGGAGATCGTGGACATCCGGAAGATCCTCTATCTCGAAAAGCGAGGCTGGAAGGTACAGCTCACCCTGGAGGGCGGGGAGACACTCTCCACCCGGGAGTCTCTGCAGTCTTTGGAGCCGGACTTTCTCCGCCGGGGATTCTTCCGCTGCCACCAGTCTTTTCTGATCCCGGTTCGCCGCATCCGCAGCGTGCAGATGGATCAGACGAAAAACACATACAGCATCCGCCTGGAAGGGACCGATACCCCCATTCCCCTGAGCCGGGACAAGGTGGCCCCGCTGCGGCAGCTGCTCAGTGAGCGGGGTATGGGGATCCACTGAGACGGAGGATCTAAACCGTTGCGATTTCTGCCGGAGAGGAGGTGCACCGATGCCGGATACCGTGTGGCTGGACTATATCCATAGCATGATTGCCCCTGGGACCGCGCTGGCGGCGGCATTGGCCTTGGCGCACCTGAAGCCCCGGCAGAACCCGGTTCGAGCGGGGATTCTGCTGGTACTCGTATGCGCGTTCCGGTTTGTCCAGGTGTACCTGGCCCTCCCGGACTGGGTGTGGCTCATTGCAGCCCCCGTCCTCGTGCTCGCAATCTGGGGTCTCTGCAAAACCACCCCCGGCACCGCCGTTCTCACCGCCCTTCTGGCAGGACTCTTTGCCGGTCTGATTCAGATGCTGTACCTAGACCTGTCTACAGACAACATCCTGCTCTGGGTGATCGATGGAATTGCCCTATTGGCCGCCGCCCTCACCTGGGTGGCACCGGTCTCGCTGCTGCCGGACCCGGACGACCTTCCGGTGCTGGGCGATCGGATGCAGCGGTGGAAGATGCAGTCCAGCTTGATTGGCGTGGGTCTCTCCTTGGCTCTGGCGGACCTATGGGTATTCCTGCTGCCCGGTGTGCTGCAGCCGCTACCCGAGCCGATGCGCTCCCTCACTGTGGTCTTCACCATCTCCGCCGCCGGGCTGCTGCTCTGGTATGTTCGGCGGGTAGCTTGCAGCGTGCTGGAGCGCATGGAGGCGGTGATGGACAAGCAGGTTCAGACAGAGCTGCTGAGCTTTATGGGAGTGATCCGCTCCCAGCGCCACGACTTCAACTTCCACCTCCGGGCGATTTCCAATCTCATCGGCACTGGGAAGTACCAGGAGTGCAACGCCTACATTCAGGAGATCGTGAAGAACTCCTCTGCCCTCAACGACATGCTCCCCCTGCAGAATCCCGCCACCAGCGCCCTCATCAACGCATTTCAGGAGCTGGCCCTGCAGAAAGGCATCTCCTTCGATGTCTCCGTATCCACGGACCTGGCCAAAATTCCCTGCTCTCTCTATGAGACCAACACCATCATCGGGAACCTGCTCCAGAACGCCATTGATGAGCTGGAGCAGAACCACAACGAGGGCCCAGTTCGTCTGACCATCCTGTTTCGCAGCCGGTACTACGTGATCAAGGTCTCCAACCCCTGCAGCAAGGATCCCCAGGAGATGAAGCAGATCTTCCGGCCCGGGTACTCTACGAAACAGTCTCATGAGGGTCTGGGCCTCGCCACCGTCCGGCGGATCAGCGAGCGGTATGGCGGCAAGGTGCTGCCGGAGTTCGGACAGGGGCAGATTCACCTGGTGGTGCAGATCCCGTTTGCAGCCTGAGCACACAGCACACAGAGGTGATCCCCCGTGCAGTACCCACAGATGATCCTCTTCGACTACGGGCACACCCTGCTCTATGAGCCGGACTGGGACCCCGTCCGGGGTACCGCCGCTCTGATGCAGTATGTCGTACAAAACCCGAATCACTGTACCGTGGAAGACGTCCGCCGGGCATCGGACCTGGTCTACGGGGTGCACCTGGAGGCTATACAGGCCCTGGGCTACGACGTAAGCGCCCGGGTGGGAGACAAGCTCCTCTACGACTACCTCGGTATCCAGTTCTCCCTCTCACCTGTGGAGATGGAGACCGTATTCTGGGACGCCGCCACGCCAGGCGCCATCATGCCGGGTGCGGACACCATGCTGGACTACGTCAACGCGGCCGGCATCCGCAGCGGAGTGATCAGCAACCTCCGGTGGTCTGGGGAGGCACTCACACGGCGGATCCAGCGGCTGCTGCCGAGAAACCAGTTCGAGTTTGTCTTCACCTCCAGCGACTACCTCGTCCGCAAGCCCAATCGGCTTCTCTTTGATGTCGCCCTGCAGAAGGCAAGCCTGAACCCAGAGGATGTGTGGTATGTGGGGGACAACCCGAAGGCGGACATCGAAGGCGCCGCCCAAGTGGGCATCTTCCCCGTCTGGTTTGACAGCGATACAGACCGGGAGGGCCGAGACCACGCTGCCGGCATCGTCCCCCG
>CANQII010000251.1 GCA_947623875.1 uncultured Oscillospiraceae bacterium | reverse complement strand
GCATGTCTCTGCTTGCTCTACATCGGAGTAGCCTCCCTTTCAAAGTTCAGCGGTAGTCTACCACAGGAAATTGGCAATTGCAAGGGCATCTTCTGTGTCAGAACCGTGTTGCAGCCCTGAGAATACTATACATAATATTACAATTCGTCCGATGGATCGGTTGCACCGGCAGGCGGGATGTGGTACTATGGGCAGGTCCTGCTGCCGTTCCCCTGTGCAGCGAAGACATCCCATTGCCTATGGGAAAGGAAGTGAAGGGCGGGGTGCCGGATCACCGGTGCGCCGCACGCTATGGAAGCATTTGAACAGATTCAGTCGTTCCTGCTGGAACTGCGGGACGCATACGGCTTCCACCTGGAGGTGGAGAAGCTGGAGCGGTGTCTCGCCTGTGCCCGGAACATCACAGACCTGGAAGAGGTCTTCTACCGCATGCAGTCCATCGCCTGCACCAGCGAGGAGGAGGCGGAGACCTTCCGCAACCTCTTTGCCCAGAGGCTCCTCCACTACGCCCCGGAGAACGCCGCTGTCGGGGAGGACGCCAAGCGGGCGGCGGAGAAGGCCCGGCAAAGGTTTCAGGACCTCCTGGCCCAGGCCAGCCGGCAGAAGCAGGCGCTGAACGATGCGGAGTCGGACCGGGAGCGGGCAGAGAAGGCCCTGGAGAAGGCGCTGCAGGATCTGGAGAGGCGGAGAAATGCGGTGATGCCCGAGAAGGAGCACGTCCAGTCCGTCCAGGACAGCAACGCCCCCAACACCAGCCATCCCGCCCTGCAGGAACTGCTGCAGAAGGTGGCAGAGCAGCTGAAGATCCTGGCCAAGGCTGCCGCCACCGAGGAGACCCACATCGACACGGACGGCATCGCCAAGAGAATCCGCAAGGCCATGGAGACCCACACCTATAAGCAGGATCTGGAGAGCCTGGCGAAGGAGCAGATGGCCGCCGCCCGGAAGCTCCACGGCAAGAAGCAGAGCTTCGGGGAGCTTCTGAAACTGGTGGATCTCATCAAGAAGCTGCAGAGCGCTGCCGGCAAGACCATCTCCGCCGGGGCCAAGAAGGAACTGCAGCAGGTGAACGCCCAGATCCGGGAGGCCAAGACAGACCTGAACGCCCTGGAGAAGAAGATACAGACCCTCCGGGATGAGAAAGAACACGCCAAATGGCGGGAGAACCGGGAGCGGGAACAGGCGGAGAAGAGCGATGCCATGGCAGCCGCCGCTCAGCAGAAGCATCAGGACCTCCAGAACGCGGTGGACCTGGTGGTGAAGGGGACATCCAAAGACCATCGGGATGTGTTCACCGAGGGAGTCCATGCGGTACAGACCACCGGGGAGATCGATGCCCTGATGCGGGCGGAGCTGAACAACCTGAGCTACGACAACCAGGAGAAGGTGCTCACCTTCATCCGCACCAACGCCCGGGTGTTCCGCCAGACCCTCCGGCGCAAGCACGCCAGCCACCAGCGGCGGCAGGTGGACATCCGGGCCACGGTGCGGGCCGCCGCCCGCACCGGCGGAGAGCCGCTGCTCATCAAGTACCGCAAGCCCTTTGAGAGCCACGCCAAGGTGATCATCGTGGCGGACATCTCCGGCTCCTGCAAGCACACCGCCACCCTGGCGCTGTACTTTGCCGCCATGATGGAGGAGGCCTTCCCCGGGGGCTGCAAGAAGTTCGCCTTTGTCCGGGATCTCAACGCCGTAGACCGGTACTTCCGGGAGAGAAGCCCGGAGGACGGGGTGAAAGAGGTGTACGCCCACATCCCAACCCGGGGCGTGTACTCGGACTATGGCACCACCATCCGCCAGCTTCGGGAGGAGTACGGCGGCACGGTGCACCGGGACACCACTATCATCTTCCTGGGAGATGCCCGGAACAACCGGAATCAGTCTCGGGCGGAGGACCTGAAGTACCTGGCAGACCGGTGCCGGCAGGTGTTCTGGCTGAATCCGGAGCCCAAGAATCAGTGGGACACCGGGGACTCTGTGATGGGCCAGTACGTGTCCGCAGGCGCCCAGGGGTACTGCGTGCGCAACGTGGGGGAACTGCTGCAGTTTCTCATGAGCGTCTCCTGAAGCGAAAAATCCCGGCCCGCCCCGAGAGGGGCAGGCCGGGAAAAAGACTGTTCTCTGGACCCTTGGATTACACCAGAGCGGCGGTGTCCAGGGCGATCATCAGCTCTTCGTTGGTGGGGATCAGCAGGACCTTCACCTTGGAGTCGATGGCGGAGATGATGGCTTCCTTGCCGCGGACGGCGTTGGCATCGGGGTCCATGCGGATGCCCATGAACTCCAGGCCGGAGGCGATGGCCATGCGCTCGTTGGCGGAGTTCTCGCCCACACCGGCGGTGAACACCACAGCATCCACGCCGCCCATGGCGGCTGCGTAGGCGCCGATGAGCTTCTTCACGCTGTAGCAGAACATGTCCACTGCCAGGGTGGCGCGGTCGTTGCCCTCGCTGCCGGCCTTAGTGAGATCCCGGAAGTCTGAGGAGACGCCGGAGACGCCCAGCACGCCGGACTTCTTGTTCAGGATGTTCAGCATCTCGGTGATGCCGATGTTGTGGCGGTTCATCAGGTACTCCAGGATGCCGGCATCCAGATCGCCGGAGCGGGTGCCCATGGGAACGCCGGCCAGGGGAGTGAAGCCCATGGAGGTGTCCACACTCTTGCCGTTCTTCACGGCGGTGACGGAGCTGCCGTTGCCCAGGTGGCAGGTGATGATCTTCAGGGACTCGATGGGCTTGCCCAGCATATCGGCCGCACGCTGCGCCACATACTTGTGGGAGGTGCCGTGGAAGCCGTAGCGGCGGACCTTGTCGTTGGTGTAGTACTCATAGGGCAGGGCGTATGTATAGGCCACCGGAGGCATGGTCTGGTGGAAGGCGGTATCGAAAACGGCCACCTGGGGTACGTCCGGCCCCATGACGGCCTGGCAGGCCTTGATGCCGGTGATGTTGGCGGGGTTGTGGAGCGGCGCCAGGGGGATGCACTCCTCCAGAGCAGCCATGACATTGTCATCGATCTTCACAGAGGTGGAGAAGGTCTCGCCGCCGTGCACCACCCGGTGACCCACCGCGTCGATCTCCTTCATGGAGGCGATAACACCATTGGCAGGATCTACCAGGGCGTCCAGCACGGCCTGGATGGCCTCAGCGTGGGTGGGCATGGCTACGCTCACAGCGTCGATGGTCTCCTTGCCGGGGGCCTTGTAGGTGAAGCGGCCGTCAATGCCGATCCGCTCGCAGAGACCCTTTGCCAGCACGGCCTGGGTCTCTGTGTCCAGTAACTGATACTTCAGGGATGAGCTGCCTGCGTTGATGACTAGAACTTTCATGGGGGAAGACACTCCTTACTTATATGATTTCTGCGATTCAGAGAAAGTGCTTTGCAGTGAGGCTTTGCCTATAGTATAATACGTTAAAACCCAGGCTGCAAGGGTTTTCCGTAATTTTTTCCGGTTGAATTCCAGAGTTTTGCCAAGTGTTCATAGATTGTGCGTCAGAGGAGGTGGCTGTCGTGGTGGGAATTGGCATAGTGGCCGAGTACGATCCCTTTCACACAGGGCATCAATACCATATCCAGGAGACCCGCCGGGCCTTCGGGGAGGATGCGGCCATTGTCACGGTGATGAGCGGCAACTGGACTCAGCGGGGGGAGCCTGCGGCAGCGGAGAAGCACGCCAGAGCCCGTTTGGCTCTCCAGGGCGGGGCAGATCTGGTGCTGGAACTGCCCATGCCCTGGGCCTGTGCTTCGGCGGAGCGATTTGCCCGGGGGTCCGTATCGATTTTACTTGCCACAGGGGCAGTAAATGTGATATCCTTTGGAAGCGAGTGCGGCGATGCATCTGCCCTCCAGGGGTTGGCAGACTGTCTGGACAGCGAGGCCTATCAGTCTGCCCTCCGGCGGTACCTGGACATGGGGAAGACCTTCGCCGCATGCCGTCAGGCCGCAGCGGCGGAATGCTTGGGAGAGGAACAGGCAGCACTGCTCTCCCAGCCCAACAACAACCTGGGGGTGGAGTACCTCCGGGCGGTGAGGCATCTGGGCGGAAAGCTCACCCCGTACACGGTGCAGCGGCAGGGTGCCGGGCACAATGTATTTGCAGTGATGTTCCCGCAAGATGCTTCTGAAAAGGAGAGATCTGCGCAGCTCCATGCAGCGGTGCCATACCTCTCCGCCTCTCAGATCCGGGATCTGCTGTTTGAAGGCCGATGGGATACCGCAGTACCCTATCTTCCCGAAGGGGCCAGAGAGATCCTGGAGCAGCACCTGCTCTCCCCGGAGTCTGTGGCCCGGATGGAGATAGCCTATCTCGCCAAACTCCGCACCATGGAGGCCGCAGACTGGGCGGCACTCCCGGACAGCGGGGCAGGGGAGGGACTGCCCATGCGCCTGGCCCAGGCGGGTAAGGCCTGCACCTCCCTGGAGGAATTTCTCACCATGGTGAAGACCAAACGCTATCCCAGGGCCAGACTGCAGCGGCTGGCTACCATGGCCTTTCTGGGGATCCAGGCAGAGGGCCTGCCGGCGCTGCCTCCTTATATTAAGGTATTGGGCAGCAACGCCAAGGGCCGGGAGGTGCTCCGGACCATGCGGAAGACCGCCACCTTGCCGGTGATCGTAAAGCCGGCTAAGGTCCGGGAGCTGGATGCCCCGGCACAGCAGGTCTTCCACCTGGAGAGCCGATGCACCGATCTCTACGGCCTGTTTCTCAACCCGGTACAACCCTGCGGGACCGAATGGACTGCGGGTTCTGTGCTCATCTAGAAAGCACAATATAACGACAAACGAGG
>CANQII010000250.1 GCA_947623875.1 uncultured Oscillospiraceae bacterium | reverse complement strand
TCCCGGGCCATGTCCTTCAGAAACAGCTTCACCTTGCTCATGAGAGGCGTGCAGGCGATGGCGGAGACCAGCAGCAGCGCCCAGTTGGATTGGAAGGTGACCCGCACCGCCATATTGGACACCGCGTTGCCGTTGGCCCCGAACATGCCCTTCAGGGCCAGAATCAGGGCGCTGAGGTCCTCAAAGCGGAACAGCACCCAGCAGATGCATATGAGAAAGAGCAGCACCGTATGCCGGAGAATCCCCGGGATTTTCTCCAGATGCTTGCCCAGGGCGTACTTCTCAAAGACCAACAGCACGAAGAAGTACAGGCCCCAGAGGATGTAGTTCCAGGAGGCGCCGTGCCAGAGACCGGTGAGAAACCACACCACAAAGAGGTTGCAGATGTGCCGGGGAACGCTGCAGCGGCTGCCTCCCAGGGGGATGTACACGTAGTCCCGGAAGAAGCTGCTGAGGGACATGTGCCAGCGCCGCCAGAAGTCAGTTACGGACCCCGCGAGATAGGGGTAGTTGAAGTTTTCCTTGTAGTGGAAGCCGCACATCAGGCCCATGCCGAGGGCCATGTCCGAGTAGGCGGAGAAGTCCAGGTAGATCTGGAACATGTACGAGATGGCGGAGAGCCAGAGGCCCAGCACCGGGGTCTGAGACAGGGTGGCGGTCTCCGTTACAAAGAAGGTGTCTGCCAGGACGGCGCAGGAGTTGGCCAGAATCGCCTTTTTGGCAAGGCCCACGGTGAAGCGGGTAATGCCTCGGGAGACGTCTTTGCTGGTTACCTTACGGTGCTCCAGTTCCTCCATCACATCGCCGTACCGGACGATGGGGCCGGCCACACATTGGTGGAAGAGACTGGCGTAGAGAAGCAGCATCCAGAACTTCGGCTGGGCGGGCACATCTCCCCGGTACACGTCCACAAGATAGGAGATCAGCTGGAAGGTGTAGAAGGAGATGCCCAGAGGGAGCACCAGCTGCGGTACGGCAAAGGCCATACCGGACACCGCGTTCACATTCTCCACGATAAAGCCGGAGTACTTGAAGACCGCCAGTACCATGAGCACCACGGCTACCCCAACAGACAGGCAGCGCTTTTTGGCCTTGCCCACGTTGCTGTCTACCGCGATGCCGGCCAGCCAGCAGACGGCCACATTGAATAGAAGCACCAGTACAAAGCTGAGGGCCGCCCAGCTGTAGAAGACCAGGGAGAAGAGCAGCAGGGCGATGTTTTTGGCCTTCATGGAGCGGCACAGGGAGTGGGTGAGGATACAGAGGGTGAAGAAGAGGAAGACGAAGAGCATGCTGGAAAAGACCATGAAACCACCTGGATTCGAATAGGATACAGCCGCCGCAGGGCGGCGCATAGGTAAGACAAGGCGGGCAGCAGGGAAGGAGAGGGATGCGGGGGAACCCTCGGTTGGGGTCTGGGACAGGGGGAATTGAGACTGTCCGGCGCCAGACCGCAGACTGCCCATTCTGCTGCTCAGTCTAGCGCCAGACCGGTGGGGTTGTCAAGAGAGAAGGACAAAAAGGGAGAAATTTGTCGAGGGCATGGACAAAAGAAAAGAGCCCGGCGCGGCCGCGCTGCAATTTGATTGAGAGGGAAAGCGGACCTGCAGATCCGCCTGAGAAGGGCTTGGCGTGACGTCTTGAAAAGTGTACTCTCAGTTGAATGATTTGTCAATAACAATATGAGAACAATTTGGTTACAATCTGGAAACAACGCTAACAGGCGAAAGAAAGCACTTGGGGCGTATAAAATGATCGAAATTTTGAGTGATATTTTAAAATACAAAGCCTCACGGCTGCTGATTTGAAGATTCAAACAAAATAGAAAAATGCGGCCGGAGCAGAGCTGCAGCGGCCGCATTTTTCGAGGAGAGGAGAGAGTGTGGACTGATTGGAGAGGTCAGGACTTCTCGGGGCCGCTTTCCTGGTTGGCTTTGGCAGCGGCATCTGCTTTCTTCTGGTCCTCCAACAGCTTCGACAGGGTGTTGGCCACCATGCGCGTGAACTCCCGCTGGACGGAGGCGGGACTGTGAATGGAGACCAGCCCCTGGAAGCCGAAGATCCAGTTGTAGAAGGGAATGTTGGGGGCGATCTCGGTGCGCACCAGAAAGTGGCTGTCGTCCCAGGGGGAGACGGGCACATCGATCCCGAACTTGTCCAGGACGCTGTCCATGGTTGTATTGTCACAGATCAGCTCCACCGTCTGCCGGGGGACGTCGTACATGTGGAACATGGTGTTGAGGAAGGCGTTGATGTCGAAATCCTTGGGCATGGGCTCTGCCGGGGTTTCCAGCTTCTCCGGAATATCGCCGAGACGGTCCACCCGGTGGCTGCTGATCTTGGCGTACTTGTCTGAGTAGCCCACCATGTAGTAGAAGTCCCCGTCCCACACCAGGGTATAGGGACTGAAGGTGTACCACTCCCCGCCATTGTGGGGTACCCGCTGCTTCTGGGCGTTGTACTCCATCATCTGAAAGCGGAGCTTCTTCTGCTGGTTGATGGCCTCGTAAATCCGGTCCACCGTATAGAAGATGCGGCCGTTGTCCTGCTTCCGGGGGTTGTCTACAATCAGGGTGCGCCGCAGTTCCCGGGCCTTGTGTTCGCCGGCCAGGGCTGTGATTTTCCCTACCAGTTCTTTTCCCTTGTTCTTGGGGATCACCCGGAATGCCTGCACCGCGTCAATCAGCATCTTCAGCTCGGCGGTGTCAAAATCCCGGTTGAGGACGCGATACCGGTTCTGGGTGGAGCGAATCACATCGATTTCGAAACCGGCCTCCTGCAGCATTTTGAGGTCTGAGCCGATGGTGGTACGGTGGCTCTCCATATGATAGTCCTCCTTGAGAATCTCCCGGAGATCGGAGGTGCTCAGGGAGTGGTCCTCGTCAGACTGTTTGCGCAGGATATCCAGAAGGTAGAGCGGTCTCAGCTTGGCATCGTTGTCCATGTAGTACATCCCCTTCATCTGGTGGGCTTCGGTACACTTTTGTATGCGATTCGAAGACAAGAGAAGTATAAACCAGACACAGGGCCGGCGCAACCACATTTCTCAGCCTTCGGGGGCAGGTGTCGCCTACAATCGACACCTAAAATTTACCAATTTTAAGCAGAGACCATGGAAAAACGCCGGTGAAGGAATCTTTGCCGGAATTCCTAGATTTGTGGAAATTTTCTACCGGATTACAGGGGAAAAGTGGCAAAAAAGGGGTGGCAATATCTTCCTATCTGTGGTATCATACAAAAGGAGTAATGTTCCCAACGGCGGGACACACTCACAGGGAGCACGGAAAGGCGGTGGTGCATCTTGACGCTTCTGGAACAGTGCAGACATTGGAATAGAGAGGGCCAATACAGCGATGTGATCGAGGCGCTGGAAAAAGCACCGCGGCGATCGGCGGAGCAGACCGTGGAATTGGCCTGGGCGTACGTGAACGACACCCAGGAGGAGGACGACAAGCTACATCGGAAGGCCATGCTGAAGGCGGTTAAACTGCTGGAGCCCCTGCGGACGGCGGAGAAGTTCCGCACAGACTACCTCTGGAACCTCACCATGGGGTGCGCCTTGACCGGCCTCAGCCGGGACACCCAGGCACTTCCTTATCTGGAAGAGGCCTCGGATCTGGCAGACCGGCAGCCGGCGGTGGACGCCCTCTGCACCAACTGCCTGCAGCGGATCTCCCGGCCGGTGTTCCGCAAGAACTACCTTCAGCGGGTGCGGGAGGTATGGCAGCGGTTCTCCTCCGTGGAGGGCGAGCTCTATGACACCCTTCTCCAGGAAGACGGCTGGGATGAGACCACCCGGGTGCTGGAGACCATCACAGAGATCTTCCAGGGGGCCATGGAGAATGCCACCTTCAGTCTCCGCCTGGAGGACGGCAAAGGCGTGCTGCGGATGCACACCGAGGCCAACCGGGCCCGGATGCAGCAGGGGCACATCCTTCTGCAGCTGGCACCACCGGCACTTTTGGAGCGGTGGTCTTTCCATATCGGCCGGAAAAACACCTTGCCTGCGGTTACCAACCTCAGCGGCAAGTCCTACTCCTCAGATGACGTCCAGGTGTGGGTGTCCAATGGGCCAAAGAAGGGATTGCGCATCGCCCTGTACAGCGAGGCTCTGCAGCAGGAGGGCCAGGACACCCGGTATGCGGTGCTGGACCAGCTGATGTTCGGCGTGCTGGGAGAGGTGTCCTATCTGGAGTACGGACAGAAGTGGAAGATGCTGGACAAGCCCCGGAAGACCAGCGCTGTAACCCTCACCCATCTGCCCTGCAAACTGAAGAGCATGGGGCTGGACCATCCCCAGACGGTGGAAGAGCTGCTGGAGCAGGTGAAGGTGAGCCATCAAACACCTGCACGGATGCCCAGCAAACTCCGGGACGATGTCTATTATCAGGAGACCCGCTGTCCCGAGCTCTATCAGGAGTATATCCAGAAGCGGGACTACACCGTAGGCGGGCTGTATGCAGACGGGGCTCTGGCGGGATACTTTGCGGTGCCGTTCTCTGAGGAGACGGCCACCGGATGCTATCAGAATGAGAATCACCGGCAGGCGGTGGTGGAAAAGCTCTGGACTCTGGGCAAGGCCATCGCAGAGAAAGCTGGTCCCGCTGCAGTCTCCGTAGAAGGAGTGGCCATGGGTGTCTGCTACGGCTATGTGGATGTGATCGCCTGGGACGTGGACGCCATGATGGACGCCGCAGCGATGGTGCTGGGCGAGAGCCAGTACCCCTGCGGATACTGGCAGACCTTCCGGCAGGACGCCTATGTGGTGCTGGTGTATGGGGATGAGGAGCGGCCGGAGAAGATGCCGGCGGAGAT
>CANQII010000249.1 GCA_947623875.1 uncultured Oscillospiraceae bacterium | reverse complement strand
GCCCTCCCATCCGCTACCCGGGAGGAGCTCCTAGCCAGCCTAAATGCTTATGCCGCAACGCTTCCCATGAATCAGCTCCTGTCCCTGACGCAGTCCGCCGGGGAAGCGGCAGGTGCCTTCGTGGACAAGGTGGAGAAGTGCCCCCACTGTGGTGGTACGTACTTCGTCAAGAACGGGCTCCGCCACGGCAGGCAGGCCTACATCTGCCGGGAGTGCGGCAAGACGTTCGTCAGCACCACTGGCACTGTCCGGTACCGGTCTCACCAGTCCAGGGCCGTATGGCAGGACGCCATCTCCGACACCCTGAACGGCGTGTCTCTGCAGAAGACGGCTGACCGCCTCAACATCTCCAAGGAAGTGGCCTTCGATATCCGGCACAAGATCATGCTGGCCATGGAGCAGGACGTTACCGCTGAGACTGAGGCCGCTAAGGTGGCTGCTGCGGCAGCGGCTGAGGCGGCTGAGATGGTGCTGCCCAGCGATTTGGGGCTGACCTCCGAGGAGACACCCAGCGCCCCTGAGGCGGCGGAAGAGGCTGCCCCCAGCGTCATCAAGGAGATGGATGAGACGTTCACGTTGGAGAGTTACAAGGGGACCAAGCTGCCTGAGGACTTCTGGCGCAAACCCCGGAAGCACGGCGCCGTAGCGCAGAAGCCCGGCATATCCAGCGAGCAGATCTGTATCTGCGCCTCCGTGGACCGCAATGGAAACGCCTATGCCAGGACCGTCAACCGTGCGAAGCCGACCATCGAGGAGCTGAAGGAGGTCTTTGACGGCCGCCTGACGCCCGATACCCTGGCGCTCTGCGATGGCCTGAAGGGCTACAAGCCCCTCTGCGCCGATGCTGGCTGCTCCATGCTGGACGTGAACAAGGTCTCCAAGGAGGAGTCTGCCCTGATCAACCTGAACACCGTGAACGGCTTCCACTCCATGATCAAGGAGGTCCTCCGCCGCTACCGCGGGGTGGCCACCAAGTACCAGAACCGCTACAACGCCCTCTTCGCTGCCATGTACAAGCGCACCAACCAGGATGAGTGCGACCTCATCCGCCGGCTGCTCACCGTCTCACCCAACACCTGCAACAGCACCAATGCCGATGTGAAGGGCAAGGACCTGCTGGACCTGGGACAGCTGACCATGGACTATCTCCTGGGGCTCTGACCCAGGGCTCCAGGGTGCCCCCCTGGGGGCATCGGGGGGGGGACCCCCTGGGGGTCCTGGGGGTTCCTGGGGGCTAGGGGTGGGGCTTATCAACACCATTGCTGACTATCACCTCGTTAAAAACCAGATACGTTCTGGACTTCGAAAGCCGTTCGAAATCAACAGCTCTGTTATGTAAAAAGCCTTCAATGTCCTGATCTTGGGTACAGGAAAAGGAAGACAAGAGGCCATCAAGTTCCCTGTCTTCCATATCCTGCATCATTGTCTTGAGCGAGATAGCCAGGTACGAAATAACTCCTCACCTCTTCTAATCTCTTCATCGGTGATTGGATGCTTGGACAACGGTTCAGTAGCCGGCTCAAGGGTCAGCAGCTTGATTACGGATTCCAAGTTGGTTAATTCCAGTTCGCGGTCAAACGTACTCGTAGCCATTTCACATCCTCCTTTCCTGTAGGTTGAGCTTTTCCCATCCCTGCTCGCATTATACTACAAAGCTTATGCCGTGTCTATACGATTCTGTAAACAATCAAAATTTTTTCTTTCTCTGCAGCTGGTCTGGAAATGAGCAGGCATCTCCACCTAGTAAAGCGACTCCAAAAACTACACCAATTCCATCCAGCTTGCGGTCAAAAGTGCTCATAGCCATTTCGTAATATCCTATTCCTCTGGCGGTTGGCTTGTTCTTGCTGCCTTTGGGCTGGTCCCTTCCCCGTTGGTGCACTTTCATTGCGGTGTTGCTGGGGGCTTTTGCAGTCTTGTTGCCTAGCACTAAACAGGCCAAGAAGCTATCCAGATTCCCGCCTTTCATGTGCTCCACTAGCGTTTTGAATGGGCTAGGCAGTACTGCAAGAGCTTCTCGCCTCTTCTGATCTCTTCATCGGTGATTGGATGCATGCGCGGTTCGCTGGGCGGCTCCATTTCCTCAATGGCCATCAGCTTTAATACGGATTCCACATCGGTTAATACCAGATCGCGATCAAACGTACTTGTAGCCATTTCGCATTCTCCTTCCTATTTCTCTGGTGTTTGGCTTGTTCATGTGGCGACCCGTCCAAGTGGTGCGTTTACATTGCGGTGTCACTGAGGCTATTTGCAGTCAGATTGTCCAGCTACTCTGTTGTCGCACTAAACAGGCCAAGCAGCTATCCAGCTTTCCGCCTTTCATGTGCTCCACTACCGTTTTGAATGGGCCAGGCAGCATAGCAAGAGCTCCTCGCCTCTTTTGCGGTCTTCATCGGTATACGGATGCTTGGACAACGGCTCTTTGGCCGGCTCAAGGGTCAGCAGCTTGATTACAGATTCTAGGTTGGTTAATTCCAGCTCGCGATCAAACGTACTTGTAGCCATTTCGCATTCTCCTTCCTATTTCTCCAGTGTTTGGCTTGTTCTTTCTGCATTTGGGCTGGTCCCGTCCCCGTTGGTGCGCTTACCTTACAGTGTCTCTGGGGACTTTGCAGTCAGATTGTCCATCTGCTCTGGTTTAAAGTGAACAGGCCTTCAAGCTATCCAGTTTCCTACCTTATATTTGCAGCACTAATCTTTTGAACGAGCCAGACAGGCACGAATTAACTCCTCGCC
This sequence comes from uncultured Oscillospiraceae bacterium, assembly GCA_947623875.1. Taxonomy (GTDB): domain Bacteria; phylum Bacillota; class Clostridia; order Oscillospirales; family Oscillospiraceae; genus Enterenecus. Next base: position 2,089 of record CANQII010000249.1, on the reverse strand, counting down.
TCTTTTGATCTCTTCATCGGTGATTGGATGCTCGGACAACGGCTTAGTAGCCGGCTCAAGTGTGAGCAGCCGGATCACAGCCTCCGGGTCGGTGATTACCAGTCTACGGTCAAAAGTGCTTGTAGCCATTTCATATCCCCCTTTGGTGTTTAAGCATTTTCTGTATTACACCTGGCACAAAGCCAGGTAGAGTCCTGTCTTTTCCTGGATGTGCAAGCCACAGCGGGGATCCTGATGCGCACCTCAGGTACCTCGCCAGAACAGCACCTCTCAGACAATTGCTGTGCGTCTTCTGTCTCAGTCCTCTGTCTGGGGCAAACCTAGCTCGTTCAAAATGGCCTCTTCCCGGGCACGCATCTGGGCCTTCTGAGGGCCCTCATCCAGGTGGTCATAGCCGAGGAGATGGAGCACGGAGTGCACGGCGAGATATCCCATCTCCCGGCGGACGGAGTGGCCGAATTCCTCCGCCTGGGCCTGTACCCGCTCCAGGGACAGCACCATGTCTCCCAGTGGAACCAGACCAGTTCCGGGATCGGCATCTGCCTCTGGGTCCGGCAACACACCGGGCTGCAGTTCCAGGGCCGGGAAGGACAGCACATCTGTGGCGCTGTCTACGCCCCGCATCTCATTGTTCAACGTGCGGATCCCGGCGTCATCCGTGATGGAGACATCAATCTCGCAGGGAAAGTCCACACCCTCTGCCGCGAGGGCGGTGCGGATCGCCTTGCGGAGAAATGCCTTGGTCTCCTTGCTTACTCCTGCCACATCCTCAGTAACAGGGAGATAGTGCCGCTTTGCCATGGGTCATCCCATCCTCTCTATCAGCTTATGCTTGCATGCGTTCTTCCGGCGAAAGAGCCAACCGTTCTCCCGCCCTACAGTCCATCGTCCGTCTCATCTTCCAGATCTGCCTCGATCTCCGTCTCTAGGGATTCCACATATTCCCAGAACTCTTCATTGGAAATTCCGACACAGTGAAAAAGTTCATTCTCGAATTCTGGCAGACGCTCTGGGCAGTAATACCGGCCTGTTCTCATATCGATGATGGCTTTCACAAGGCCAAGTCTATCTGCCGTCCACCAGACATCAGGCACGCTTCTGCCTTTTCGTCTCATGCCAACTTTCTGGATCGATTGAGATAGAAGTGCCGTCAGGATGGCCGAGACAAACCAAATCAGCGCTTTTGCTTCCTCTGCCACACCGATTGGAGATTCAAAGCACTCCTTTGCAAGAAATGGCTCCAGGGGCAGAAATGTACCCTGGACAGTCTCCCACCTCTGAGAACTCTTCGGCTTTTTCGAGCTCCCGGAACGAGTGGTCTTGCTGTTTCGGGCAAAATGGATGCGCTTTCGCACGCTGTCTATCTCGGCATCGGTAAGGGGCGGGGCTGCAGAGTCAGCAACTGTTCTCGAAAAGTGGTTGTTCAGAACCATTTGAAGAGATGCAATTTGCTCCGTCTTCTCCGCGAGATCGGGTTCAGAACCTGAAAACATCGTATAGGCCACCGGGAGACGGTCTTTCTGCCGGACAAGAAGATTCACCCCTGTCTGTAGGGAGTCGTAGACGAAGTCTTTCGTTGTCCGTTGCTCCAGCACCACGCCCGGCGCATCATCCGGCTGGACTTGGATTGCACCGCAGTACAGGTCCTGGTTCTTCGCCTCGTCCAACACATGCCTTGCCCAGAGATGCCGGAAGAGATTGATCTGAGGTTCCTTGATGTCATATTTCAGCGCAGCCGCAATGGAGGTATCATCGGAAATGAACTCAGAGAAAACGGCATGGTCTCTGGCATAGATATGGAAGAACTGATAGGACCTGCTCTGCTTATCGATCCCGTAGAGGGCGAGGTCCAGGATGAGCGCGGCCGTCTCTCCGCCGAAGGCTTTGAACAAAAACATGATGAGGCCCGATTCCGAAGCCAATTGCTGCAGCACCAGATACAGGCCGATATTGATGCTGCCGTCTCTTCTCATGGCTACCTCTTGCCCTTGTTTTGATTGTTGTTGGCGTACCGGGCGTTCTCATACTCCTCGTACGCCTTGATGATCCGCTGCACGATGATGTGGCGCACCACGTCTTCCTCGCCCAG
>CANQII010000248.1 GCA_947623875.1 uncultured Oscillospiraceae bacterium | reverse complement strand
CTCATCACCGAGGCCACCGGCATGAGTTTCAGTGCCAACATCTTCCGGCTGAAGATGGGCCGGGCAGAATACCTCCTCACCAGCACCGATCAGCCCATCGCGGATATCGCGGAGAGCCTGGGGTACCTGGATGTGCGAAACTTCCGAGAGAGCTTCAAGAAGCATTTCGGGTCAACCCCCAGCGAATACCGGACGAACAGGAGCAGCGGAGGACAGGAACTGTAGCTGAGTTTCCCTGAAGAAAGAGAACGGCCATTTCTGCTTCCCGTATCATCCAAAGGAGGTCCTCATCGTGATCGTTGTCCTCTCAGACACCCACAACCTCATCCGCCCGGAGCTCACTCCCATCCTCACCGGTGCAGAGCGGATCCTACACGCGGGAGACGTCATGGACCGGGCCACCCTGGACAAGCTGGCCGCCTTTGCCCCCGTCACGGCTGTCCGAGGCAATTGCGACAGGTTTTGGGACGATCCCCTGCCGGAAGAGCTTCTCTTTTCCCTCCATGGCAAGCAAGTCTACATGGTGCACAACCGGAAACAGGCCTCGTCCCTGGCGGATGCAGCAGATATCGTGATCTTTGGCCACTCCCACCGGTATGAACAGCGGCAGGAAGGCAAACAGCTGTGGCTCAATCCCGGCAGCTGCGGGCCCCGCCGCTTTGGAGGTGCCCTCTCCCTGGCAACTCTGGAGATTGATGTGACATCCGGGGAGGTTACCGTGCAGCGGATAGACCTTACCCCCGCCGCTGCAGATGCTGGCAGTAAGCGGGGAGGAAATACCTTCGGCCCCGGGGATACCGCTCGCATGGTAGAGACCATTGTCCGGGAGCTGAAGCGGGGCAAGACGGTCCCTGAGATCATCCAGCGCCACGGCCTGCCAGAGGATCTCACGAACCAGATCGTCCAGATCTACTATACCCACCCGGGGGTAGACACCATGGGGATCTTGAACCGGCTGGAGATCGCTGGAAAATAACCAAAAAAGGCCTCTGGCATCGTTCTGCAAACGATGCCAGAGGCCTTCTTGCTTTTCGCCTCCGCTATGTCTCGGCCTTCTCAGACCTTCTCGGTGTGGGCTGTAACGGTGCTGCCGTCTGCGGAGAGGTAGCTGGAATCCAACTCGTACTCTACGCCCTCCGGGACGGTGAGATTCAGCTGCACGGCGGTGCCTTCCTTCTGGAGCTGTACCTTGATTTCTCCACGGACAGACTGATAGCTGCAGGTGAAGGCGTGCATGCCTGCCGGCAGATACGGCTGGACCAGGATCTTTTGAAAGCCCGGCTCCTGGGGCTGGATGCCGGCGATGCCGTTATAGAACCACTCGATGATGTGGCCCATCATGTCGTGGCAGTGGCTGCGGGGATTGTGCTCCCAGTACTCGCCCAGGGTGGTCTCGCCGTCCAGGACGAAGGCATAGTAGCTGGGGTGTTCCGTGCGGGTGATAAAGCTGGCGATGAGATCGTTCATACCGGCTTCCCGAGCAGCCTGGATCACGTAGGGCAGGCCTACCTCGCCGCAGATGAAGGCGCCATCCCGCTCCAGGGTCCAGCGGAGGGCCTTTACCACATCATTCTGCTTGTCCTCCGGTACCAGACCCCAGAAGAGGGGCAATGCCTGGGCGGCCTGGGTGAGGAAGATGTCGTCCGGATGATCCCAGGCCTTGTAGCAGGCGAAGCCCTCGGTGGGGTGCTGCACCAGAAGCTTGGCGTTGTAGTTGGCCTTGATCTCTGCGGCATAGGTCTCCAGGGCCGCCTTGTCTTCGGCCTTGCCCAGCAGGTCTGCAAAGTACGCCAGCGTGGTGGTGTCTGCATAGAGGAAGGCTGTCTCGATGTTTTCCCGGGCCAGTTCATTGCGGGGATTGCCCCAGTCTCCCAGACCGTGGTTGATGAAGCCCTCTTCGTTGACCCGGGTCTTGAGATAGTTCAGATAGCGGAGACCGCAGTCGTAGTTGTCCCGGACGACTTGGAGATCGCCGTAGAAGCGGTAGTGCCAGTAGACGCCCAGGATGGAGGTGCTGCCCCAGGGGATGATGTCATAGAAGGAGCCCATGCCGGGGACGGGGAGGACATTGGGAATGTAGCAGGGGGCCTGAGAGGGCACCAGGCCATCGCCGGGGCAGAACTCGTTGCCGGCGAAGTCTTTGAAGCGATCCTCTGCGGTGTGCTGGGCGGCGCGGATGTCCAGGAGGAACTTCTCCCAGAGCTTGCTGCCGTCCTTCATGAAGAAAATGGAGGGGGCCATCAGGTGGTTGGGCTCCTGCCAGGCGAACCGCTCGATGGTGGGGCAGTCTGTATGGACGGAGACCATGTTGGCCTCTACCGTCTTTTCGATCATGCCGTAGATCTTGTTGTAGCGGTCGTCATCGGAGGTGAAACTGCCGTCCCGCTTCCATGCGCTGGTGATGGCGTGGGCGGTAAGGGCTTGGATGACCACATCTCCGTGCTCTACACCGAAGAACCGGCCGGCAAAATAGGTGAACTTCATCCGATAGTGGTCCACGCCGCCGCTGCAGACGCAGGTGATGCAGCTGTCTATCAGGAGCCAGCCCTTGGCCTGCTGGTCTACATCGCCCTCCGGGGTGAGCTTCTCCGCCGGATACAGCTGGACGGTCTCACCGGGCTTGCCCTGGTAGGTGAGCTCCAGAATGCCGGACATGTTCTGACCGAGATCGTAGATGTCCCGGCCGTTTACGGTGCCGACGAGTTTGCCGGGATAGGTCTTGATCACCTTGATGGCGGGTTGGAACTGCTCTTTCAGCTCGCCTGCGGGGGCGGTGCCGGGCAGGGCGGGGGACCAGGAGGCGTCATCGAAAGCGGGGGTGTTCCAGCCGGGCTGCTCCAGGGATGCATCGTAGGTCTCGGAGCCGTAGACGTTGCTCATCGTGACGGGATGCGGGGCGGTCTTGCAGGCATCGTTTGCCGAGATAACCTCTGTTTCGCCGCCTTCGTAGGTTACCGTGATCTCGGCTGCCAGTACCAGAGAGTCCCCAAACGGCTGATACGGGTTGGGGTTCGGGGGCATGAAGGGCGGGAAGGCAAAGGTGTAGTGCTCATCCGTCTTGATGTACCAGCCGTTGCCCACTTCGAAGCCCAGGGCGTTCTCTCCCGGATGGAGCAGGGAGGAGACGTCAAAGGTGACGTACTGGACGTACTTGCGGTAGTCCGTCCAGCCGGGGTCCAGCTCGTGGTCTCCCACCTTCTCGCCGTTGAGCCAGAAGACGAACTGGCCCAGGCCGCACACCTTTGCCTCGGCTTTTGCGATGGGACGGGTCAGGGTGAAGGTCTTCCGGGCCAGGAAGGGGGAAGCGGTGCCGTTGGTGATCCAGGAATGGAATGTATCAGACATGAATGATCCCTCCAAGAAGTCTAAATTATCAGCTGGTACAATCATACTCCAGCTGGAGGAAAGAGACAATGGGTCCATCGGACATCTGCAGGGGGATAAAGCGCCAAACTGGCCTGCGATATCCCCTGGTACAGCAATGCCTGGCCGAAGCCAGGCATTGCAGAGCGATGTGATCAGGCGTGGGTTCCTTCCTTTTTCCTGCGCTCCAGTTCGGCGAGCACAGTGGGCGCCTCTTTGTCGTACTGGTAAAAGACTTTCAGAATGAAGAAGATGATCGCCAGAGTGACAGCAGGAGCCCAAGCATACAGGGAGATGATGCCCATGTTGGTGAGGGCGGACTGTACCTGGCCCTCGATGTAGCCAGTGAGCTGCAGGACCCAGCCCACACTGGCCATGGCGAAGCCGGAGCTGATCTTCTGAGAGAAGCTGGTGATGGCGGAGCCCATGCCTTCGATGCGGCGGTTGGTCTTGTACTCGCCGTAGTCGATGCCGTCTGCAAACAGCGTGCTCACGGGGACAGCCAGCAGACCGGTGACAGCGCCGCTGACGATGGTGCCTACAATCAGGAGGGGAACGCTCTGGGTCATGCCGGCGATGCCGCGGATGATGCTGCCGATCAGCTGGCCGATGATGCCGATATACATGCACTTGCGCTTGCCGAACTTGGCGAGGCAGGGGCCGACCAGGAGCACGATGCCGCCCAGGATGGGCACTACGCTGACCAGGTTCAGGGAGGTGGTGAGCATGGCATCGCCCATGGTGTAGGTGTAGAAGTAAGTCTGAGAGGAGCTGTTGACCTGGGTGACGAAGTTCACGAGGATGGTCATGAAGAGGGCGATGATGAGGTACTTGTTGGTGAAGAATAGCTTTACTGCCTCCCCGAAGGAGACCTTGCTGTCCGTGGACTTTGTGGCAGTTTCCACAGAGACAACATACTCTTTGGACATGAAGAAGCCGGCGAACAGGCCCACCGTGACGATGACGCCGTAAATGATGAACAGGATCCGCCATGCCATGGTGTCCCCGCCCAGTTGGAAGACCAGCGGAAACGTGACAGAGCAGCCCAGGATCGTGCCGCCGAGGCCGAAGAACATGCCGAAGGAGGCCATGGAGCCCCGCTCCTTCATATCCTGCGTCATCAGAGCCAGAAGGGAGCTTCTCGCGATGCCGGTGATGGTGAACATCACTGCCGTGAAGAGGTTGTATGTCACGAACGCATAGATCATCTGTGCGGTGGGGGAGCCGTCCTGCGGGATCCAGAAGATCAGAGCCAGGGCCAGACCGGTGGGGACTGCCAGCCACAGCAGCCAGGGACGGGCCTTGCCCCATTTGGTCTTTGTCTTGTCTATGAGGGTACCGGCCAGGATGTCCGAAATACCGTCAAAGAGTTTCGAGATAAAGAACATGGTGCCCACTGCACCGGCCGCCATGCCGATGTTGTCCGTGTAGAACATGGTGAGGAAGGCAGCCAGAATGGAGTTGGCGGCTTCCGGAAAGTCTGC
>CANQII010000247.1 GCA_947623875.1 uncultured Oscillospiraceae bacterium | reverse complement strand
ACATGGGGCAGCGGCTCCCGGATCACGGTGTGTCCCTCTCTCTGTTTTCCCGCATTGGAGGCAAACGGGGTGAGATAGGCCACGCCAAAGGAAGACAGCGCCGCAAGCCGGAACACCAGCATCACCCCGCCTAACACCAGGCCCGCCAATCCAAAGAGGCCGCCCAGGGCAGAGAGCACAAACCGCCAGATCCGGAGAGCCCCGGCAAAGTCCTGGCTGGGTGCGGTATACCCCGCAATCCCCGCAATCGCCACCACTACTAATACGGCCGGGCTCACCAGGCGGGCCTCCACCGCAGCGGAGCCCACCACCAGGCCGCCCAAGATGGACACGGTCTGTCCCACCGAGGCCGGAAGCCTGAGTCCCGCCTCCTGGAGCACTTCAAAGGCCAGCAGCATCACCAGCACCTCCGCCAAGGTGGAGAACGGCACATCTGCCTTTGCCTCTATAATAGAGAGGGCCAGCTTCACCGGGATCAGCTCCGGGTGAAAGAGCACCGCTGCGGCGTAGAGTCCGGGGAGGAAGAGGGTGATGAGCATACAGAAGTACCGGAGAGCGTTCAATGCGCTGGCCACCGCCCAACTGGTGGAGCGGTCCTGTCCAGTGCGGAAGAAGTTGTCCAGGGTGGCGGGAAAGAGCCATCCGATGGGAAGTCCGTCTGCCAGCACACCCACTCTTCCCTCGGCGAGGCCTGCTGCAAACCGATCCGGCCGCTCGGTGTACACGGTGAGAGGAAAGGCAGTGCGGCTCTCGTCTGCGATATACTGCTCCAGGTTGCCTGTCATGAGAAGGGCATCGATGTCGATGTCCTCCAGGCGGGCCTGCACCTGCGTCACCAGCTCCGGATCGGCGATCCCCTCCAGATAGAGTACATCCACCGGGGTGAGAGACCGCCTGCCCACAACCTGCTCTGAGATGCGCAGTTCCGGTGCCCGGAGCCTCCGCCGCACCAGGGAGGTGTTGGTCCGGATGCTCTCTACAAAGGAGTCTCGTGCTCCTTTTACATCCGGCTCATTCTCCGGATTGGACACAGACCGTTTCTCCTCCGTCCCGGCAGAGAAGGACAGCGCCAGTTCTTTCCCCGGGTAGAACAGCACAGCAGAGCCGTCTATCAGATCCAAGATCACAGGGTCCGCCGTCTCCCGCCGCTGCACCGTGAGGGCGGTAAGGCCGCCCTTCTCCATGAGGTCGAAGGCGGCATCCAGGTCCGGGGCATTGCGCAGGGCCTCATTCTGGGACAGGGGGCGGAGGATATAGTCGCAGACACGCTCATTGCGCACCTGGCCTACGATAAATAGCAGTTCCACACCCCTGTTGGGATCGTTATTCAGATAGACCATACGCCGGTTGAAGTCGGCACAGCCGGAAAACACCTCTGATACAGCGTCTGCGGTGAGGGGGATATCATACCGCGGCTCCCGGCGGGGATGGGGCGGCGGCACCCGCTTCGGCGCTCCGAAAAAGCCCATGGACAGCCCTCCTTTTCTCCTAGGATACCCCAGCTGCTCCGGGACTATGCACTTGCCCGCACCCCGCTTCTGTGCTATACTGCACCCATCTCAACACAGAAAGGCTGAACGCCATGCTGTATGCTGTGCTCGCTGTTCTCTTGGTGATCCTGGATCAGGTCACCAAGTTTCTTGTCCGCACCTATATTCCTCTGGGCGGATCCGTTCCCTTTATCCCCGGCTTTTTAGACTTCACCTATGTGCAGAACACCGGCGCCGCCTTCTCCATCCTGGAGCAGCACACCTGGCTGTTGTCCGCGGTCTCCGCCGTGGTGGTCCTGGTTATGAGCTATCTCATCGTCCGCCACTATTTTGACGGCACCCTGGGCAAGATCGCCGCCATGCTGGTGATGGCCGGCGGCATGGGCAACCTTCTGGACCGGGTGATCTTCGGGTATGTCACGGACATGATCCGCACCCTCTTTATCGTCTTCCCGGTGTTCAACGTGGCAGACTGCTGCATCACCGTTGGCGCCCCGCTGCTATTCCTCTACCTCCTGCTCCACAAGGACGAGCCCGAACCAGCAGAAGCACCCTCCCCCGCAGCGGAAACGGATGCTCCCATAGCAGAGGCATTCACTGAAACAGACACCCCAGTCGAGCCAGAACAGGAGTCTTCCAATGGATGAAACCCCTTTTCTTCTCACCGTGCAAGAAGGGGGCCGGGCAGACAGCATCCTGGCAGCGGCCGTAGAGGATCTCACCCGCTCTGCCGCCCAGCGATGGCTGGAGGAGGGGCGGGTAACCAAGAATGGGGCACCGCTGAAGAAAAATACCCGCCTGCAGCCTGGTGATGTACTCTGGGTCTCTCCGCCTGCCCCTACGGAGATTGATCTCGTTCCTCAGGATATCCCCTTGGATGTAGTCTATGAGGACAACGACGTCATTGTAGTGAACAAGCCTGTGGGCATGGTGGTTCACCCGGCGGCAGGGCATCCGGACGGGACACTGGTAAATGCCCTCCTATATCACTGCGGCAGTTCTCTCTCCGGCATCAACGGAGAGCTTCGCCCCGGCATCGTCCACCGCATCGACCGGGACACCTCCGGATTGATCATTGCAGCCAAGAACGACCGCGCCCACCTCTCTCTGGCGGCCCAGCTGCAGGATCACTCCCTCTTCCGGCTATACCACGCAGTGGTGATCGGCAGGCTTCCCGAGGACAGCGGAACCGTAAACGCCCCCATAGACCGGCACCGCACAGACCGGAAGCGGATGGCTGTGTGCCGGCCCGGGGAAGGCAGAGAGGCCATCACCCACTGGCAGGTGGTATCTTATAATCACGGACTCTCCCACATCACCTGCCGGCTCGAGACCGGACGCACCCACCAGATCCGGGTACACATGGCCCACATCGGGCACCCTCTATTGGGTGATATCGTATACGGCGCCAAGAAGCCGGTACCGGGCCTCGCCGGGCAGTGCCTCCATGCAGCGGAACTCACCTTCACCCACCCGGCATCCGGTGAGCGCCTCACGGTGCAGGCGCCACTGCCGGACTGGTTCCAGGCGATTCTCCGCAAATCCGACCTGATCTAAGCCAAGCACAATACAACGAGGCCAGTCTTGCTCCCCCCGGGAGTGTGACCGGCCTCGTATTCTCATATTGTCTGCCCCCAATGATGCGGCTGCCTCCGGATTCGCCTACTTTTTCACCCATTCTCCCAGAATCGCCCCTCATTTGAGAGAATCCCTCTTCATCGGCTTCAGGATTCGCCTACTTTTTCACCCATTCTCCCAGAATCAGCCCCGTTTTGGGAGAATCCGCCTTTGCGCCTGCTCCATCTCCCCTGCCATCCCTCCCTTGACAATCCCTCCCATCTCATCTATCATTGGGGCCAACGAACTTGGGAGGCGATGGCATGCAGCGGATCCTCGTGATAGACGACGACGTCCATATCGGGAACATCCTGGAGGAATTGCTCACACGGGAGGGCTATGCGGTCTCCCGGGCATATTCAGGTACAGAGGCTTTGCTGGCACTGGATGTCAGGCGCCCGGACCTGGTGCTGCTGGACCTGATGCTTCCAGGGCTCCCCGGGGAGAAAGTGCTGCCCAAGATACAGGGAATCCCCGTCATTGTGCTGTCTGCCAAGGCCGATGTGGACAGCAAGGTGTCTCTGCTGCTCTCCGGCGCTGCAGACTATGTCACGAAGCCCTTCGACACCCGCGAGCTGCTGGCCCGGGTGGCCGCTGCCCTCCGAAAAGCCGGTGCCAGTACCAGCGCAGTGCTCACCTCCGGCAATCTCCGCCTGGATCCCCTGGCCCGGCAGGTATCCGTGGATGGGGAAGCGCTCCGCCTCACCCGCACGGAGTACGCCATCGTGCACATTCTCCTCCAGAACCCCTCTCAAGTGGTTACCAAGTCCCTGCTGCTGGAGCGGGTAAGTGAGGACACACCGGACTGCACCGAGAGTTCCTTGAAGACCCACATCAGCAACCTCCGTAAGAAGCTCCGGGATGCCGGCGCCGGCGATCCCATCGAGGCGGTTTGGGGCATTGGCTTCAAGTGGCGGGAGCCCCTGCAAATCTGATCAAGGCGGTGACGTCATGCTCCCTTGGCTGCTGGTACTTGCCCTGTTCCTGGTGATACTGGTCCTCTGCCTGAAATTGCGACTACTCCAGCGGGCCTTCGATGAGATCAAAGAGGGGCTGGACGAACACATCGAGATGGACACCAACACTCTTCTGTCCATCTCCACCCGGGATCCTCATGCACGCCGTCTGGCCTCATCGCTGAACCAGCAACTTCGGCAGCTGCGGTCCATCCGGCGGCGGTATCAGACCGGGGACCAGGAGCTGAAAGACGCCGTGACAAACATCTCTCATGACCTCCGCACGCCACTCACCGCCATCCGGGGATACCTGGATCTGCTGCACCGGGATGATCTCCCTCCGGAAGTACAGCGGTATCTCAACCTCATCGGCGGGCGGGTGGACGCCATGACCCAGCTCACCGAGGATCTCTTCCGATACTCCGTCTCACAGTCCTCAGAGAAGCTGGTCCTGGAACCCATAGACCTCCGAGCCGCTGTAGAAGAGGCAGCCGCCGGTTTCTATGCCGCGCTCACCGGTAGGGGGATCACGCCGGAGATCTCTCTGCCAGATACGCCTGTGATCCGGCAGCTGGACCGTGCCGCCCTGAACCGTATTCTCGGGAACATCCTGACGAACGCGGTAAAATACAGCGCCGGAGATCTGCAGATCGTGCTGGAGAACACCGGCGAACTCCGCATCTCCAATACGGCACCGGACCTGGACGAGGTTACGGTCGGCCGTCTCTTCGACCGGTTTTTCACGGTGGAAGCCGCCCACCAGTCCACCGGTCTGGGCCTCGCCATCGCGAAGGCCCTGGTGGAACAGATG
>CANQII010000246.1 GCA_947623875.1 uncultured Oscillospiraceae bacterium | reverse complement strand
CAAAGGCGGGCCGGGCGACTGCCGCCCGGCGGTACGCCCTGCGAAACATCAGGGATAGAAATCTGGCGGGCAGCCCAGCGATGGGGCCCTTGTCTTCCGCATCGTCCTGGAGCTTGTGCCAGGTGAGGATGATGCTCTCATCCGCCGCCGCGTCCATCCCAGGACCTGCGAGGCAGGCCCGGGGCTTTCGAAAGGGATGTACCGGGCAGCGCCGGCAGTCTGTGCAGGTCTGCTCCCCCGCCAGCAAAATGGCCAGGAAAGTGAAATCGTACTGCAGGGTGAGCCGGGCGAGAAACCCGTGCCGCCGGCCCATGGCATGGCAGAGGCCGCAGTAGGCGCCCTGATAGCTGTCCCGCTGGGCGGGCTCCAGCTGCTGCAGGGCCGGCCTGACGTATCCGAACATCAGTCTGTCGCCTGAGGCGCCTCGTCTGTGGGCTCCGGTGAGGGCTCTGGCACAAACTCCGTGAGCTCCACCGTGACCCGATAGTCTGAACTCAGCACGCCCACCACGTCCCGGTTCTCCGGCAGATGGAGCTGGACGATGGCGGAGATGGAGTACATGCCCACAGTGCCTGGGTCGCTGCAGTCCACGGACACCTGGATGTTCTCATCGGTGATCCGGTCCAGAATCTCGGAGGGGCCGCGGATCTGGATGTCCAGCACCTGGGTGATGAGATTGGACTCCAAGCCCTCCGGCACGTTGATGCAGCTGATGTTGGAGGTGGAGAAGGTCCGGGTCTCCAGGTCCTCTTTGAAATGGATGGTTACCGTCACTTCCCGCACGCCGCTGACGTTGTTGAGATCATCGGACAGAGGCACGGGATAGGTGAGCACTTCGCCGTCGGACACAGAGGCCAGATCCACGGTGGCCAGGGTGATAGACCCGGTGGCCTTGATGGCCTCCACTGCATCCCGGGCGCCGCCTACGGTGATGCTCTCAGCGCTCATATTCAGCACCACCTTGTCTGCTGTGAGACCGCCCCCGTCAATGAGGTTCACGGTGAGGGGGATCTGTGCCACGGCCTGGACCGGGAAGGTGACGTTCACCGTCTCCTCGCTGGCCACTACCCCCAGATTCCCCATATCCAGCACATCCCCTGCCGGGGACTCCAGCTGGAACGGGAAGTCTCCCGTCACAGTGTCTGTGAGCTCGGTGTCGCTGATGGTGACTACGGCGTAGCGGATCTGGTTCACGTTCTCCAGGATGCCGCTCACCGTGATTTTATTGGGATAGATCACAAAGTCGCTGTCGCTGCCGGCGAGATACCCTTCTGCCGCGCTGCCGGTAAAGCGGCCCACCACTTCGATCTCCCGGGAGCTGGTGCGGGCCACATCCACCCGCAGGGAGCTTCCATTGATGCCGTACTCCACCGAGACATCGTCCCGGCTGATGCCGCTGGGGGGAGAGACGATGTATGCCACGGTCTGGGTGCCATCTGTGGTAATGCCGGACACGTTGGCGGTAACCGTCAGGGTGTTGCGGTCCAGGTTGCTGAGGATCGAGGGCACGGCCCGCACGGTGATGGAGACGGTGTAGTCCCCCTGAATCCGCAGGTTGCGCTCCTCCAGCACGTCTGTGCCGGTGAAGGAGACCGGTATGTTCTCAATGGCCTTGGACTCCGGCTCGGTGGATCCTGAGGTGTAGTACAGCCACAGGAAGAAAGAGATCACCAGAGAGACCAGAATCAGAAAGACGTTGCTGGATGTGATCCGTTTGATGGTATGGCGCAGCTTTTTCAATATGCCCTCTGCGGAGCGCTCCTCAAAAGACGGCTTGGGGGGCTCTTTTGCCGTCTGCTGGGGTGCGCCGCTCTGCTGTTGTGTCTGCATCTGCCTCACCGCCCTTTTGGCCTTGTCCTGTTTCATCATCGATCAGGCGTTCTTCCGGGCGCTGCCGATGCCGAAGGGCTTGGCCTTCGCTGCCCGTTTCGGCTCCTTCTCGGAACCCTTGTTCTCCTCACGTACCAGCTCCAGGGTGAGTTTTGCTTTCAGCTCCTCCGGGGTGAGCCGGCGGGTGATGGTGCCGCCTACCGCCACAGAGAGGGTGCCGGTCTCTTCCGAGCACACCGCCACCACGGAGTCGTTGCTCTCGCTGCAGCCGATGGCCGCCCGATGGCGCATGCCCAGCTCCTTGTCCAGGGCCATGCCGGTGAGGGGCAGCGTGCAGCCGGCGGCGATGATGCGGCCCTTGCGCACGATGATGGCGCCATCGTGGAGAGGCGCCTTATTCCAGAAGAGGTTCTTCAACAGTTCCTCGTCAATCCGGCAGTCCAGACGGGTGCCGCTGTCTATGATGTCGTCCAGCACCGTGTCCCGCTCGAAGACCATCAGGGCGCCTACCTTTTCCCGGGAAAAGGCGGTATAGGCCTTCACCATCTCGTCGATGGCCTGGATGGTGTCGTCCTCCTCGTCGGAGGCGATGATGAGGTCTGTAAAGCGGACGCTGCCCATCTTCTCCAGCATCAGGCGGATCTCTTTCTGGAAGATCACGATCACCGCCAAAAAGCCGATGCCCATGGCGCCGTTCAGAATGGTGCGGGTGACCCGCAGCTGCAGAATGTTGGCCAGCACCATAAAGGCCACCAGAAGCAGCAGGGCCCGCATGACCTGCCCCAGCCGGCTGTTCTGGCAGAATTTCAACAGCATGAAGATGCCGAACGCCACGATCACGATGTCGATGACGTCCATGAAGCCGATCATCTGAAAATATTCCGGAAAGGCTTTTATGATGTTTTGCAGCGTTTCCCTGAACTCCAGCATGGCGCATTCCCCTCTCCGCACTGGCGAAGTCTACCGGGCAGCCTGAGGCACCAGGCAGGTTGCCACAGGCTGCGCCATTATATCATAAACGGGTTGCGGATGGCAAGCAAATGGTGAAAAATTCACAATTCCAAGCAGCGTGGGTATTTTCCACGATTTTTCCGCCACTTTATACAAAAACGGCTGAAGCGGCGTACAAAAACGCCGTTTCAGCCTGGTTGCCGTCAGCCGGCATGCCGGCCGGCGCAGGTGTGGAGAATCCGCCCCACAGCAGAGGCGGCGGCATCTGCCTCCTCCGGCCGGTTGAATGCGGAGAAGCTGAAGCGCACCGTGCCGGTCTCAAGGGTCCCCGCCGTCTGGTGGGCCAGAGGGGCACAGTGGAGGCCGGCCCGCACCGCGATCCCCTGCCCGGTCAGCCGCTGTCCCAATGTCTCTGGGTCCATGTGCTCCGCTGTGATGGAGAGTACCCCCGCCATGTTCGCTCCCTGATAGACCGAGACGCCGGGGAGGTTCTGCAGCGCTTTTGCCAGCCGCCGGGTGAGATGCATCTCATGGCGGAGAATGCGCTCCGGCGTCTTCCGGCGGATGAAGCGGATGCCCTCCAGCAGGCCCGCCGCCCCGCAGACGTTGTGGGTGCCCGCCTCCAGCCGGTCCGGGAGGAAGTCTGGCATCTCCTGCTGCCGGGAGAGGCTGCCGGTGCCGCCGTAGAGCAGCGGCGCCGGCTCCCCGCCGCAGAGCAGCAGGCCGGTGCCCTGGGGCCCGTACAGCCCCTTGTGCCCCGGCATGGCCACAAAGCTGGCGCCCCATCCAGTAAGGTCCACCGGCAGCGCTCCGGCCCCCTGAGAGGCGTCTACGATCAGGGGCACGCCCTTCTCCCGGCAGAGGGCGGCGATCCGGTCTATGGGCAGAATGAAGCCGAACACATTGGAGACCATGGTGCAGACCACCGCCGCCACAGGGTTGTGCAGCGCCTCCGCGAAGGCCTCTACAGCGGCATCTTGGTGGAAGAGGGGGCTGCGGGCCACGAAGATCCGGGCGCCGGCGGCCCGCAGGGGCCTCGTCACGGCGTTGTGCTCATAGCCGGAGATCAGCACCGGGTCTCCCGGCCGCACCAGGGTGTGAATGGCGATGTTCAGCCCGTGGGTGGCGTTTCCGGTGAGGATCACCTGCTCCGGGTTGGGTACCCCAAAGAGGGATGCCGCCTCCTCCCGCAGCTGAAACATCACCTGGGCGGCCTCCGCGCTGGCGGGATAGCCGCCTCTCCCGGGGCTCGCCAGGTGGGTCATGGCGAAGGCGGTCGCCCGGGGGACGGAGGGCGGCTTCTGCAGTGTGGTGGCGGCGTTGTCCAGGTAGATCATAGCGCCGCCTCGCTGTACTCCCCGGCTGCAGACTGGACAAACACCTGCTTCGGGGGCAGTCCCTCCCGCCGCAGCAATACCAGGGCGTCTGCCAGCCGCCGCTCTCCCACCCGCACGCAGTAGCCGCAGCCGTCTTTGGCAATGCGCCCGGGGGTGCGCATCACGGTGCCGGCAATCCCGCCCCGCTCCAGTATGCGGGCCGTGCGCTGCGCGTAGGTCAGGGAGCGGCAGAGAATCAAGTAGTGAACCATCGGCCCAGCCTTCCTTTCCGAAGCGGATGGGACCGTGTCCATCCGCGGGGAGGCGCTGAAACGCCCCTCCCAGTGCAGCATATGCTCCGGGAGGGGCACAGGTTCCAATTTGGAAGGTTGAGAGAGGCCTAGACGGTCTCCTCCAGCAGCGCCACGGCGTGGGCGGCCATGCCCTCGCCGGTGCCGGTGAAGCCCAGTTTTTCCTCGGTGGTGGCCTTAACGTTTACCCGCTGGGCCGGAATGCCCATGATCTCCGCCAGCTTTTGCCGCATCTCCGGTACATAGGGCGCCAGTTTTGGCCGCTGGGCGATGATTGTGGCGTCCACATTGCCCACCCGAAAGCCGTTGGCGGCGAGCATCTTCATCACCTGCTGCAGCAGGATGAGGCTGGAGATGTCCTCATAGGCGGGATCCGTGTCCGGGAAGGCGCCGCCGATGTCTCCGAGGCCCGCTGCCCCCAGAAGGGCGTCCATCACCGCATGGGTGAGCACATCTGCATCGGAGTGGCCCA
>CANQII010000245.1 GCA_947623875.1 uncultured Oscillospiraceae bacterium | reverse complement strand
CTGGAGTTCCTGGTGGCCCCCTTCTCCCGGCAGAAGGAGGGCGGCGTGCTGGTGCTGATCCACGATGTCACGGAACAGGTCACGGCGGAGCAGCAGCGGAAAGACTTTGTGGCGAACGTCTCCCACGAGCTGCGCACACCCCTCACCAATATCAAGAGCTACGCCGAGACCCTCTCAGACAGCGTGGGGGATCTGCCTCCCAGCATGCAGAAGCGCTTTTTGAACGTGATCCTGAACGAGTCCGATCGCATGACCCACATCCTCCAGGATCTGCTCACCCTCTCCCGCTTCGACTCCGGCCGCAGCGAGCTCCGCCTCACCACATTCCCCTTCCTCCGGATCCTGGACGACACCTATCAGGCCATCCGGCTGGACGCCCAGAACCACTCCCACACCCTGGAGCTGTCTCTGCCCCCGGAGCTGCCTGAAGTCACGGCAGACCGGGAGCGGATCATGCAGGTGCTGATGAACATCGTGTCCAACTCCATCAAGTACACCCCGGACGGCGGGCGGATCGTGATCTCCGCCGGCGTCTCCGGTAAAAAGGTGTGGGCCCAGGTGGAGGACAACGGCATCGGCATCCCGGCGGCAGACCGGGAGCACATCTTCGAGCGCTTCTACCGGGTGGACAAGGCCCGCTCCCGGAAGTCCGGCGGCACCGGTCTGGGGCTCTCCATCGCCACGGAGATCATGAAGCAGCACGAGGGCCGGCTGTATCTGGTGGACAAGTCCGGCCCCGGCCTGATCGTGCGCATGGAACTGCCCATCCAGGGCCCGTCCAAGGCAGGAGGCAAGCATGAAAAAGCCTAAAGTCCCCTGGACGGAGCATCTGAAGTCTCTCGCCATTCTCCTGCTCACCGTGTCCGCCGTCTGGATGCTGATCCTGCTCTTTGTGGGCAGCAGCGGCCGGCCGGGGCTGATCCCCCAGCAGGCGGCGGCAGAGCAGGCCCCCACCTATACAGACACCGCGGGCCCTCCCATGCCCGCGGTAATCGTAATCACCTCCCAAACCGGCCGGTATGGGGTGCAGGCGGACCGCACCGCCATCGGCAGTCTCTACGCCCGAGTGAGCCCGCTGCTGGAGGACGCTCTCACCTCGGCGGGTGCCGCCTCTGAGATCTCCGAGGCAGAGTGGCAGGACGGGCTCTCCCGGGAGGGCCTGTACCTGGACTTTCACGGGGAGATCCCCTTCTCTGTGCTGGCAGACAGCCTCTCCAGCGCCGAGGGACCTCTGGCCGGGAGCACCCGGAGACTGCTCCTCTGCGCCGGCGAGGACGACCTGGTTCTCCTCCGCTGGCAGGATCCTGCCTCCCATCTCTTCTACTCCTGCACCACGGCGTTAAACCGCGCACTCCACCTCTCCGCCCTGGCGGCAGACTACGGAGACAACGGCACCTATTTCGCCTATGAGAGTGAGGCGCTCTCCAATCTGGTCTCCCCCTATACCCTTGTAACGGGAGACAGCTCTACGGGAGAGTACGCCGCATCCAATCCCCTCTCGGGCTCCGATCTCACCGCCGTGCTCTCCGCCCTCTCCTTCTCCAGCCAGAACCACACCCGCATCAGCGGCGGCGAGGTCTATGTGGACGGGGGAGACCGGCTGGAGGTCCAGGACAACGGCACCCTGACGTACCGCTGCTCCGTGCCGGGGAAATACCCCGCCGGCAGCACCTTGGCGGAGTCCGTCCAGGCCGCCCGCACCCTGACAGAGCGGTCCATGTCCACCCTGGCCGGCAGCGGCGAGGTGTATCTTCTGGACGCCGCCCAGTCTGAGAGCGGCATCTCCATCCACTTCGGATACCGGCTGGACGGCAGCCCGGTGATCCTGTCCAACCAGCCCTGGTGCGCCAGCTTTACCGTGCGCAGCGGCTATCTCACCGAGTTCACCCTGGTCTTTCGGACCTATACCCCATCGGATCATCACACCCCGCTGCTGCCCATCACCCGGGCGGCGCTGATCCTCCCGGAGCTCTCCCAGGAGCGTCTGGAGCTCTTCTCCCAATACCGGGACAGCGGGGACGGACCGGTCGCCCTGGAGTGGGTGGCCAGCTGAGCCCGCCGGAAAGGAGGTGCCGCCGTGGAGTGGCGCAGGCTGAAAAACATCATTCTCATCCTCCTGGTCTTTGTGAATGTCTTTCTCCTGGTGCTGGTGCTGTCCCGGCAGCTGGAGGCCGAGGCCTACGACCGCACTGCCATCACCCAGGCGGTACAGGCTCTCGCCGGCAGCGGCATTGAGGCGGACCCGGAGACCCTGTCCTCGGCAGACAGCCTCACCCCCATCGTGTTCATCCGGGACACCACCCGGGAGCAGGTGATCGCCGGGGCGCTGCTGGGCGGCACGGTGAACGGCGGCAATCTGGGCGGCGGCATCACCCAGTACGACAACAGCAACGGGGAGATCATCTTCCGGTACGGCGGGGAGTTCAGCGCCACCTTCCAGAAGACCCAGCGCTGGCACACTGAGGAGTACTTCGAATTCGCGGTGCAGCTGTTCCAGGACATGGGCTTGGAGGCGGAGTGCCTCACCAGCATCCCCACGGTAGCGGGCACAGACTATGTGTTCTGCCAGTGCTGGAACGGCTCCCCCCTGTTCTCCTGCATCATCAACTTAACCTATGAGTACGGATACCTGAAATCCATGCGGGGCAACCTGATGGTCTCCGGCTCGGTGTACCAGGAGGCCGGCACCATTCTCACCGTCCCCACCGCCCTGATGCGGTTTCTGGACGGCATTCAGGACAGCGGCGACGTGTGCTCCTCCATCCGCTCTCTCACCGCAGGCTACACCGTGGTGCAGTCCTTCTCCTCGGACGTGCGGATGAGCCCGGTGTGGCTGGTGTCCACCAACACAGGCCAGTACTTTCTGGACGCCATCACAGGGGAGCTCACCCGGGTGGAGGGGGAGACCGCCGCTCTGCTGGCCCCGGATTAAATTCATTCATGTAGGACAGCCCCTCTTTCATAGGATACGGTGAAAGGGGGGCTTGTTTTGTCTTCCATCCTCGCCGGCACCCTGCTGCTCACCGCCACCGGCCTCTTCTCCCAGGCGGTGGGGTTTGTATACCGGATGCTGCTGTCCCGGCTCATCGGGGCGGAGACCATGGGTCTCTATCAGATCGTGATGCCGGTGTACTCCATGTTCATGTCCGTCACCGCAGTGGGGCTCACCGTGGCGGTGTCCACCCTCTCCGCCCGGTACCACGCCCTGGGAGACAGCGGCGCCGTCCGGGCAGTACTGAAGCGGGCCCTGGGCTGCTTCTTTCTTCTGGCGGTGCCTCTCGGCATCGGGATCGTGGTCTTCTCCGATCCCATCTCCGTCTATCTCCTGGGGGACGCCCGCACCCGTCTGGGGGTGGCGCTGCTGGTGCCCTGTATGCTCCTCACCGGGGTGGAGAACCTCCACAAGCATTGCTTCTACGGCATTGGCAGGGTGCGTCCTCCCGCGGCGGTGGAGACCTGCGAGCAGCTGATCCGCTCCGGGGCGGTCCTTCTCCTTCTGGTCCTGCTGCTTCCAAGGACGGCAGAGCAGACCGTGGGGATCATTGTTACAGGCATGGTGCTCTGCGAGGTGTTCTCCGCCTGCGCCCTCACCCTGCTCTTCCGCCGCCATTGGCAGCAGTATCCCCCCAAGGAGACTAGGGTCTCCTTTACAAGGCGGCAGATGTTCGCCATCGCATTGCCGGTGGGGGCCACGTCCCTTCTCGGCACGGTACTGGGCACCGCCAACTCCGTGCTGATCCCCGCAAAGCTGGTGGAGGGCGGGCACACTCTCTCAGACGCCATGGCAGTCTTCGGCGTCCTCTCCGGCATGACCCTCCCCCTTCTGAATCTCCCCACCGGCTTTATCGGGGCGCTCTGTCTCGTGATGGTGCCGGATCTGGCCCGGAGAACCGCCCAGGGGGACCGGAAAGCCGCCGGCAGCTTTCTGGACCGGGTGCTCTCCGCCACATCTCTTCTCATCGCCCCCGCCATGGCATACCTCACCGTGGCTGGCGCCCCATTGGGCCAGATGCTGTTTCGGGACCCCCGGGTGGGACAGCACATGCTGGTGCTGGCCCTCGGCACCCTTCTGGGCTGCTATCAGTCTGTGCTCTCCGGCGCCTTGAACGGTCTGGGTCTCCAGGGGAAAGCCGCCCGCAACGCCATCCTCTCCGATGGGGTGCAACTGCTCTTCACCTGGGGCACGGTATCCCGCTTCGGCCTTGCGGGGTTTGCAGCGGGGTATCTTCTCAGCAGCCTTGTGGGCATGGGGCTGAATCTGGCCTCGGTACTCCGGGCGGCTGGACTCAAGCCCCGTCTGTTCCACTGGTTCTGCCGGCCGCTGCTCTCCGCCCTCTTTATGGGGATCTGGTGCCAGCTCTTCTTCCGGATCCTGCTGGACAATGGCTGGACGGTGCTCCCCGCCGCCGGCATCATCGCCCTTCTGGGCATCATCCTGTACACAGCGGCGCTGCTGGCCCAGGGGATCTCCCTCCCCGATCTCCTCCGACCCATGGGCACCGCCCTTCGAGAAAGGAAACCCTCCCAATGAAACCCAACATTCTCATCTCCACAGGTCTCACCCCGCCCGCCAACTATCTCAAAGCGCTGGAGGCCGCCGGCTGCAACCCCACCGCAGAATACCTCCCCAAACCGGATTCCAATTGGGACGGCCTGGTGCTGGCCGGCGGCGGGGACATGGACCCCATACGGTACGGGGAGCCCAACCGGGGTTCCTTCGCCATCATCCGGGACCGGGACGCCGCCGAGCTGGAACTGCTGGACGCATTTGCCACCTGGGGAAAGCCCGTTCTGGGGATCTGCCGGGGGTTGCAGGTGCTGAACGTCTGGGCGGGCGGCACCCTGCACCAGGACCTGGGGGAGCTGGTCCCCGGCCATCGGATGGAG
>CANQII010000244.1 GCA_947623875.1 uncultured Oscillospiraceae bacterium | reverse complement strand
CGGTGGACGAGACCCACACGGCGGTGCGCATCGCGGTGAGCTGGGCCACAACGAGAGAGGCCGTACAGCAGCTCTTCCAGGTATTGGACCGTCTGAAGGCCTGAGATCCGCCAAGAGAAAACAAAATCATCCCCAAATGTCTGTGCCCCGGGACCGCAGTCCCGGGGCACTGTCTATCCGGCAGAGGCACCAATCCCAAGGTCCCGGCATACCCTGAGAGTACACCGATTCCTTGAAGGAGGCCCCTTGTGCCATGTCTGCTATCCAGTATTTCCTGGGCGCCAACACCCCCGCCGGCTTCACATCATTGTATCACGAGATCACAGACCCGGACGTCTTCCGCACCGTCTACATCCTGAAAAGCGGCCCCGGCAGTGGGAAATCCACCCTGATGCGCAAGGTGGAGCAGCTTGCCCAGGCGGCGGGCCATCCCACAGTGGAGATCCTCTGCTCCGGGGATCCGGACTCCCTGGACGGGGTGATCCTCCCGGACCTTCGGGCTGCGGTGGTGGACGGCACGGCGCCCCATGTGATCGAGCCGGTCTGCCCCGGGGTGGTGGAGCGGTACATAGACCTGAGCTTTGCCTACGACAGTCCCGGCCTGCAGCCCCACAAGGCGGAGATCCGGGAGGCCTTCGCCGCCTATCAGGGCCATTACAAGAGGGCATACCGCTGCCTCGGCGCCGCAGGGGAGCTCCGGCAGAACATCACAGAGCTTCTGGACAGCGAGGCGGTACAGCAGAAGCTGGCCCGGCGGGCGGCGGGGATCGCCAGCCGGGAGCTCCACAAGCCGCCCACAGGGGAGGGACGGTGCTGTCACCGATACCTCACCGCCCTCTCCTGCCAGGGTCCCATGGCCCTCTGGGAGACGGTGGCCGCCCAGGCGGACACCGTCTACGAGCTGCAGGACACCTACGGGCTGGGCCGACACCTGCTGAACCCCCTGCTCACCGCGGGGCTGGCAGCGGGACACGATGCGGTGGCCTGTCCGGACCCCATGGCGCCGGGGCACCTCAGCCACCTGCTCTTCCCCGGGCTGTCTCTGGCCTTTGTCTCCACCACCCCGGAGCTCACCTGGCCCAAGAAGGCGGCCCGCCGGATCCGGGTGGACGCCATGGCAGATCAAAACCTGCTCCGGACCAGCCGCCCCCGGCTGCGGTTCACCCGCCGGGTGGCGGCGGCCCTTCTGGAGGACGGTCTCGCCAGTCTCGCTCAGGCGAAAGCCGCCCACGACGCCCTGGAGGCCCTCTATCACCCCTATGTGGACTTCGCGGCCGTGGAGCAGACGGCGGACAGAGTGGCCCAGGAACTGCTCTCCTGAGCGTGCCAGGCCGCCACGGCAGCTGCCAGCCGCTCCGGCGGCACCTGCCGGGCGGCCAACTCCTCCTGCAGATTCTCGATCTCCTCCCGGCCGCAGGTGATCCCGTGGACCGCCGCAGCAGGCCCGCCGGGAATCTCCATCCGGAGCCCGTACTGCTCGCAGGCAAAGCGGCCGGCGGGAACCTCCCGCACCAGCAGATACCAGTCTGCCGGCCTGCCGTCCTCCAGGGCAGACCGGCAGAGATAGCGCATCTCTTCCATGATGCACTCCTCCTTCCAGATTCCATTATAAGGAAATCCGGAATCCGGTGCAAGGATTGTCCATCGCAACATTCCCCTCTTTTCGAACGGCCCGGAATGTGTTATGCTAGGGAGCAGACAACCAGGAGGAGGTGCGCCATGGAGTACCGGCACATCCGGGCGGGCACCTTTCTCGCCCGGCCCAACCGCTTTATCGCCCAGGTGGAGCTGGACGGCGCGGTGGAGACCGTCCATGTGAAGAACACCGGCCGCTGCCGGGAGCTGCTGCGCCCCGGCGTGACGGTGTGGCTGGAGGGCAGCGAGAACCCCGCCCGCAAGACCGCCTATGACCTTGTGGCCGTGGACAAGGACGGATTGCTCATCAACATGGACGCCCAGGCCCCCAACCAGGTGTTTCAGGAGTGGGCCCAGTCCGGCGGATTTCGACAGGATCTCACCCTGCTGCGCCCCGAGACCGTCTTTGGCGCCTCCCGTCTCGACTTCTACTGGGAATCACCCACTGCCACCGGCTTTGTGGAGGTGAAAGGGGTAACCCTGGAGGAGAACGGACACGCCCGCTTTCCGGACGCCCCCACCGCACGGGGCGCCAAACACCTGGGAGAGCTGGTCCGCTGCCGGGAGGCGGGCCACCAGGCGGCGGTATGTTTTGTGCTGCAGATGGCCGGCATGCACGCCTTCTCCCCCAACGACGCCACAGACCCGGACTTCGGCGCCGCCCTCCGGAGGGCGGCTGCGGCAGGGGTACAGATTCTGGCCATGGAGTGCGCCGTTACCCCGGAGAGCCTCCGGATCACCCGGCCGGTGCCGGTACTACTCTGAGCATTTGACTGAGGATGTAAAAGGGACTGCCCCCACAGCCCCTGTCTCCCAGCCGGACAAGCACACAAAGGAGGGCCCCCATGCGGATTGAGAAGATCATCAACAAGAAGTACGGTGTGACATACATCTACGAGGTAGAGGACGTGTACGATCCCGAGAAGAAGCGCACTGTGGCAAAGCGAAAGTGCATCGGAAAGCTGGACCCCAAGACCAACGAGCTGGTCCCCATGGGAAAACGGGGCCGCCCCAGAAAGCAGACAGATGACCCGCAGCAGACGGACACTGCCCCTGCCCCCGCCGAAGCCCCCGTAGCAGAGCGTACAGGGGATACCGGTACCGATCCAGAGGCGGAACTGGCAGCGCTCCAGGCGGAGATGGCAAGGCTCCAGGCGGAGACAGACAGGCTTCAGAAGGTTCTGGACCAGATCTTCGGGGCTGTCTCAGACTTCCGGAGAGAGATGGAGGAAGTTCTCCCAGACGGCGAGAAGCCGTAGGACAAGAGAGGAGCTGCAGAAATGGCCAAATCAAAACTTCCCTCCCTGGATCATCTGAACACATGGATCAGCGAGAAGAGATATCCGAAGGTGATCGACGCTGTGGAGGCAATTCCAGCGGAGATGCGCAATCCGGAACTCAACCTGCGGCTCGGCTTATCCTACATGTGCACCGCAGACTTTGGGACACTGGAAGGCAGGCAGCAGCTGCAGAAGGCAGCGGAACTGCTGGAGCCCATCCAGCCTGTGGCAGACGATCTCCAGGATCCGTTTCTCTGGTACTACACCATGGGCTGCATACTGAGCTTCCAGGAACGGCTATTGGAGGCACAACCGTACATCCAGAAGGCATACGGTCTGGATTCAAACAGAGCCGATGTGGCGGATATGGTGGAGCTGTGCCGCAGGGCCGCAGATCGCCCCAAGGCCCGCTGGACCTTCCGGGAGGGCGTACAAAAGGCGTGGGACGCCTTCACCCAGAGGCAGCCGGAGATCCTGCAGCAGCTGGCCAAGGAGCAGACCGGCCGGTGCAGCGACAAGCTGGAGCGCATGGTGGCCCGCTCCATGACAAACGCCTTTTCGGAGCCAAAGCTCTCCGTCTGGAAAACCGCGGGAAAGCCCTGGATCGTCTTCGATGCCACCGTCTCCAACATCGGGATCTTACAAATCCAGGCACTGCTCCGGCAGGCGCCGGCAGCCGTCCGGGAGGTCTGGGACTTTCAGATCGGCCCGCTGCCGGACAAGCGGAGCCGGGAAGTGCGGATCTATCTCCGGAAGTACGGCGAAATGCCAGTGCAGCTGTATGAAGACGCATCCGGCGAGATCGTATCCGCAAAGCTGATGGAGATCCCCATCGTCTTGACGGGTGCGCAGTACCAGGTATACTCCATGATGTTTCCGGACTTCCAGGAGGCATTCCGATACATCCGGAAGGTACTGGGGGCCCTCCCCTTCTGGCGGCTGGCCCATGTGATCACCCGAGAGATGCACCCCGGCCAGACGGTGCCCCTGCGGGACCTGGTGCAGACCCTCGCCGAACATGGTCTGGACTGCTCTGAGACCAGCGCCAGCAAGGTGCTGCCGCCTCTGCCCTATGAGCGCTCCAAAAGGGCCCGGGTGAAGGCGTGGCGGGGAATGCAGGAATCCGGGGAGCACCGCTACCCGGAATTGCTTGACACCATCGATGACAGATACCTGTATTTCTCCAATGACACGGTACAGGACGGCGTGGAAGGCGGATACCTGGTGTGGCCCATCCAAAACGGGACCAGCAGAAAGGGACAGGCACAGACCGTGCAGTTTCAGAAGGAGCTCCAGACAAGGCTGCTGGAGGAGGCGGGAGAGGATTGCCTCACGCCTCTGGGCCGCGGGGCAGACCCGTATTTCGCCTACCTGGACTTCGTCGCCTGGGATTTGCAGCCGGTGCTGGAGGCCGCGGCAGACCTGCTCCAGGATGCAGGCCTCCCCTGGGCGGTGTACCGTCCCTATCGGGATACAGACCCACCCACCAGCCTCTTTGGCTTTCCGGCGCGGCCCCTGCAGCGGCGCTGAATCCGGCAGCCCCATATCCTTCACACCGCCGCCCGGCCCCGGGCGGCGGTGTGTCTCTCTGGTGAGACGGGAAACCGGCACTTGTCTTTTGGGGGCTCTCCGGTTATCATGAGAGGGAGAGAGAAAGAGAGGAGCGGTGTGAATGCAAAAGGCACGGATTCCCGCCCCAGCCCAGCTGCTGGACTGGCTGCGCCGGCAACAATCCAGGAAAGTGATCCGGGCTGTGGAGGCGGCGCCTATCGAGCAGCGCACCGCAGAGCACACCCTCCGCCTGGCCCAGGCCTATCTCGACACCGCAGACATCGGGATGCCGGCTGGCAGGCAGCAGTTGCAGCACGCCCGTGAGCTGCTGGAGTCCATACAATCCGAGGTGGTGTTAGTTGACAAATATGTTGATAAGCTCTGCCCCTGGTCACCCAGACCCCCCAGGGGGGGTACCCCTGGGGG
>CANQII010000243.1 GCA_947623875.1 uncultured Oscillospiraceae bacterium | reverse complement strand
CTGGCCATCGGCGACGTGGGCCATAACGACAGTATTGCCCGCACCAGAGGCGTCCGCTCTGCTCTGGACACCGCCGTGGAGGCCAACGGCAGCGTGGAGAGCGCCGCTGTGGGCACCAACCTGGACGGCACCTCCGCTTTCGTGAAGGACGGCAAGCTGTCCATCGACGGCAAGGACTACATCGTCCGGGAGCTGGCCTCCCAGGAGATGAAGAACTCCTCCGGCTCCACCTGGGATGCCTCCACCGCCGGCAACACCATCGGAACCTGGGCATCCTCCTTCGGCGATCAGATCGACATTGTGGCTTCCAACAATGACGGCATGGGTATGGCCATGTTCCTGGGCTGGTCCAAGGCCAACAACGTCCCCACCTTCGGCTATGACGCCAACTCCGATGCCGTGGCCGCCATCGCAGATGGCTACGGCGGCACCATCAGCCAGCACGCAGACGTACAGGCGTATCTCACCCTGCGGGTGCTGCGCAACGCCCTGGACGGCGTGGATGTAGACACCGGCATCGGCACCCCGGATGACGCCGGCAATGTGCTCAGCGCCGACGTGTACAAGTATGTGGAGAGTGAGCGCTCCTATTACGCCCTGAACGCCGCCGTTACCGCAGAGAACTACCAGAACTTCCTGGATGCCACCGTGACATACGGCCCGGTGTCCAACCAGCTGGACGCAGGCTCCCATCCCGCCAAGAACGTGTGGCTGGACATCTACAACGCCGCAGACAACTTCCTCAGCGCCACCTATCAGCCGCTGCTGCAGAAGTACGACGACCTTCTGAACCTGAACGTGGAGTACATCGGCGGAGACGGCCAGACCGAGGGCAACATCACCAACCGGCTCTCCAACCCGGACGGCTACGATGCCTACGCCATCAACATGGTGAAGACGGACAACGCCGCCTCGTATACCGGCATTCTGAGCCAATAAGAATCCTGGGGCGAACTGGAACCAACTGAAAGAACAGAATGAGAATCAACCCCTCTGGCCGGGGCGCCCTGCCCCGGCCAGAGGGATGCCTGCCAGAAAAGACGAGGAAGTGAAGGAATGGAGCATACGGATGGGAAACAGGATGTGGTCCTCTCAATCCGGGGCATGAGCAAGTCTTTCGGCCGCAACCGGGTGCTGGACCACATCAATCTGGACGTAAAGCGGGGCACCGTGATGGGCCTTATGGGGGAGAACGGCGCCGGCAAGTCCACCATGATGAAATGCCTCTTTGGGACCTATCAAAAGGACGAGGGGAAGATCTACCTGAATGGGAAGGAGATCGGCTTCTCCGGCCCGAAAGACGCCCTGGAAAACGGCATCGCCATGGTGCACCAGGAGCTGAACCAATGCCTGGAGCGCTCCGTAACAGACAATCTGTTTCTGGGCCGCTATCCCACCACCTCCATGGGAGTGGTGGACGAGGGCAGCATGAAGAAGAAGGCCGCAGAACTCTTCCGCCGCCTGGGGCTCACCGTGAATCTGAACCAGCCCATGCGGAACATGTCCGTGTCCCAGCGGCAGATGTGTGAGATCGCCAAGGCCATGTCCTATCACGCCCAGGTGATCGTGCTGGACGAGCCCACCTCCTCCCTCACCGTCCAGGAGGTGGACAAACTCTTCCAGATGATGCGGATGCTGAAGGAGCAGGGCATTGCGCTGATCTACATCTCCCACAAAATGGACGAGATCTTTGAGATCTGTGACGAGGTCTCAGTGCTCCGGGACGGAAATCTGGTGCTCACCAAGCCCAGCGTGGAGACGGACATGAACGAGCTCATCACCGCCATGGTGGGCAGGTCCCTGGAGAGCCGGTTTCCAACGGTAGACAACACCCCAGGAGAGTCCATTCTGTCTGTGCAGCACCTCTCCACCAAGTACGCTCCCCACCTGCAAGACATCTCCTTTGAGGTCCGGGAGGGAGAGATCTTCGGGCTGTATGGCCTCGTGGGGGCGGGCCGCACCGAACTGCTGGAGACCATCTTCGGGGTGCGCACCCGGGCTGCCGGACGGGTGTACTTCCAGAACCGGCTCATGAACTTCGAAAGCGCCAGAGAGGCCATCGAACACGGGTTTGCCATGATCACCGAGGAGCGGAAGGCCAACGGACTCTTTCTCAAGTGCGACATCACCTTCAACACCACCATAGCCAACCTGGAGCAGTACAAGTCCGGCATCGCCCTGTCTCAAGAGAAGATGATGAAGGCCGCCAGCAAGGAGATCAAGATCATGCACACCAAGTGTATGGGCCCGGACGACAGGATCACCAGCCTGTCCGGCGGCAACCAGCAGAAGGTGATCTTCGGCAAGTGGCTGGAGCGGGAGCCCCAGGTCTTCCTGATGGATGAGCCCACTCGAGGGATCGATGTAGGGGCCAAGTACGAGATCTATGAGCTCATCATTCAGATGGCGAGACGAGGCAAGACCATCATCGTGGTATCTTCCGAGATGCCGGAGATCCTGGGGATCACCAACCGGATCGGCGTGATGTCCAACGGACACCTCTCCGGGATTGTGAACACAAAGGAGACGGACCAGGAAGATCTGCTGCGGCTGAGCGCGAGGTATCTGTAGAGGAAG
Organism: uncultured Oscillospiraceae bacterium; assembly: GCA_947623875.1. Lineage (GTDB taxonomy): Bacteria > Bacillota > Clostridia > Oscillospirales > Oscillospiraceae > Enterenecus. Next base: position 2,324 of record CANQII010000243.1, on the reverse strand, counting down.
GGGAGGAACATGGCAGACAACACAACCATCCAGACAGCTTCGCAGGAGGCAGACCTGCGAAAGCCCATCGACGACTATATCGGAGAGATTCAAGCCCAGATCGACGCTCTCCGAAAAGACGGAACAGATCAGGTGGTGTCCATCCAGAGCAGCCTGGACGACTTGAAGCGGGACCGGGTGTACACCGCTGCCGAGAAACAGGCCAAGACATCGGAGCTGAAAGAGGCACTGGCAGAGGCCAAAGCGGTAGAGACACAGAACAAAGAGGCGGTCCAGAAACTGATAGCCCAGGGAGAGGCATATCTCAAGGCACACTTTCACAAGGACTACTACCAGCCCGTCCAGAGACGCTGCAAGGCGGAGATCGCGGAGGCGAAAGCCCGATACCAGGATACCGTCTCTCAGTTGGAGCGGGACCACAAAGAGATCCTGTACAAGCTCTCCGATCCCAAGGAGATCAAGGACGAGAAGTACGTTCACAAGAACCGCCTTTTCGACGCCAAGATGCAGCTGGCCAAGGATCTGCAGGACATCAAGGACCGCCGGCACGCCGCCTTTGCGCACAAGTACCACCTCATAGACCTGATGCGGATGTCCAAGTTCACCCCGTTGGAGACCATCTCTCAGCGCTGTGAGACGTACTGCTATACCTTCCGGCTCCGGGATTTTCTACTCCGCAACGGCCTCTATCTCGCCATCTTCGTGATCTTCGCGGCCCTGTGCGTAATCACACCCAGAGTAAAGCCAGGCATGCAGCTGCTCACTGTGAACAACGTACTGAACATCCTCCAGCAGGCCTCGCCCCGGATGTTCCTGTCATTAGGCGTAGCGGGACTCATCATGCTGGCGGGCACAGACCTCTCCATCGGCCGGATGGTGGGCATGGGCATCACCGCATCTACGATTATCATGCACAACGGCATCAACACCGGCTCCGTCTTCGGCCATGTCTTCGACTTCACTTTCCTGCCCATCCTTACCAGAGTTCTATTGGCCCTGGCGGTGTGCATCATTCTCTGCACCATCTTCACCACCATCGCCGGGCTTTTCACCGCCAAGTTCAAGATGCATCCATTCATCTCCACCATGGCCAACATGCTGGTGATCTTCGGTTTGGTGACCTACGCCACCAAGGGCGTGTCCTTCGGCGGCATTGACGACACCATCCCCAAGATGATCATCCCTAAGTTCGGGAAGTTCCCCAGCATCATCCTGTGGGCCGCAGCGGCAGTGATCATCGTGTGGTTCATCTGGAACAAGACCGTCTTCGGGAAGAACCTGTATGCGGTAGGCGGCAACCCGGAGGCAGCAGCGGTGTCCGGGATCTCTGTCTTTGGGGTTACCGTTGGCGCCTTTGTGCTGGCCGGTATCCTGTACGGCTTTGGCTCCTGGCTGGAGTGCATCCGGATGTTTGGTTCCGGGTCTGCGGCTTATGGACAGGGCTGGGAGATGGACGCCATCGCCGCTTGCGTGGTGGGCGGGGTGTCCTTTACGGGAGGCATCGGAAAGATCTCCGGAGTTGTAACCGGCGTGTTCATCTTCACGGCTCTCACCTATGCCCTCACCACCCTGGGCATTGACGCCAACCTGCAGTTTGTCTTCTCCGGCATCATCATCCTGGTGGCTGTGACATTGGACTGCCTGAAGTATGTGCAAAAGAAGTAGGGCGGGAAAACCACAGACAGCAAGAACAGAGACCCCAAAAAAGAACAACAGGCGTGCGCAGTACTCTCACTGCGCACGCCTGTTTTGCTGGTGTGAATTCAATTAAAGTTTTTTTGCACAGGAGTCTTTTATATGTTATACTGTATAAAATAAAACACATTTCTGTACAATGTACTACCATCATTCTACTTTGTATTACATTGCAGATACTTTCTCATGCTGGGGAAGAATGTGGAGAGGGAGGGAATAGATATGGGCGGCACCTTGAAGACAAGAGCGCAGTGTCTGGCCCTGTACGGCTCAGACTACCGGATCCAGCAGCAAGTCCAGGCAGGAAAGCTGTTCCGGGTGGGGAGAGGCATCTTCGCAGAGGAGCCCCATGTTCCGGAACTGGCGGTGCTGTGCTTCCGGTATCCCAACGCCATCCTCACCATGCATTCCGCCTTCTACTGGTACAACCTCACAGACCAGATCCCAGACAGGTACGATCTGGCCACAGACCGCAATGCGGCGAAGATCCTGGATTCTCGGGTCCGGCAGTACTTCTATCCCACGGACTTCTTCCGGGATGGGGTGGAGATCGTGTACGATCACGGCTATCCCATCCCCATCTACTCCAGGGAGCGGATGCTCATCGAACTGCTCCGGTACAAGAGCAA
>CANQII010000242.1 GCA_947623875.1 uncultured Oscillospiraceae bacterium | reverse complement strand
TTTGCCTCCACCAAGGGCAGAGACCACGGCCTGGGCCTCGTGCGGGTGGACGCCATCGTGGAGCGGCTGGGGGGATACCTCTCCCGCAACAGCGAGGAGGGGGCCTTCACCACAGAGATCCTGCTGCCCACAGACAATTCGTCCCCAGCCTGATACGATTCGTCCCCCGATGGCGCCATCGGGGGACTTTTGTGCTAGGGTATGCCTCGGAAAGGGGGAAATCCCAATGGAAAACACAAAACGAAAATACAGCGTCCCCCAGTGCCTGGGCTTCATGCTCCGCACCGCCTGGGAGACCCGCAAATCGGTGCCGGTGATCGTGCTGTTCCTGGTGCTGCTGGAACTGGCCCAGAACCTGGTGAACCTGTTTCTGGCCCCGGAGATTTTGAGACGGGTAGAGGAGGCCGCGCCGATTGGAGACCTGCTTCTCACCATCTGCGGCTTCACCCTCGCCGTGATGACCCTCTCCGCCCTCCGCCGGTACGTGGACGGCACCACCGTATACCCCAGGGTGGATGTGCGCAGCGAGATCGTGCTGCGCATCAACGACAAGGCCGGGGAGACGGGCTATCAGAACATGCTGGCCCCGTCTTTCAACCAGTACTGGGAGCTGGCCACCGATGCCACCCAATCCAACCGGGAGCCGGCGGAGCACATCTGGGCCACGCTGCAGGCGGTGCTGGTGAACCTCACCGGCTTCGCGGTATACCTGGTGCTGCTCCGGAACCTGAACGCCTGGATGATCGTCCTCTCTGCCGGCACCGCAGCCCTGGGCTTTCTCGGCAGCCTCTGGGCCCAGAATGAGACGGAGCGCCGCCGGGAGGAAGAGGGCGCTCTGCAAAAGAAGCTCACCTACCTGCAAGGCCTCTCCAGCGACCTGAGCCTCGCCAAGGACATCCGGGTGTTCGGCCTGGGGGCCTGGATCCAGGACGTACAGCGGGGTGTGCTGAAGCTCTATGCGGACTTCGTGGCCCGGAAGAATCGGTATGTGCTGCTGGGAGACCTGGCCAACGCCGTGTTCAGCATCGCCCGCAACGCCGTGGCCTATGTCTTTCTCATCGGCATGGCTCTCCGGGGAGAGATCAGCGCCGCCGAGTTCGTGCTCTATACCACCGCCATTACCGGCTTCACCGCCTGGGTGACCGGCATCCTGGAGGGCTTTGCCGCCCTGCGGAAGGAGTGCCTGGGCATCAGCCGGATCCTCACCTTCCTCCACTGGCCGGAGCCCTTCCGCATGGAGGGCGGAGACCCGCTGCCGGACTGCTCCCGTGGCTGTGCCCTCCAGCTGGACCACGTCTCATACCGATACCCCGAGGCGGAGGAAGACACCATCCACGATGTGAGCCTCACCATCCGGGCGGGGGAGAAGCTGGCGGTGGTGGGACTCAACGGGGCGGGCAAGACCACCCTGGTGAAGCTGCTCTGCGGGTTCCTGGACCCCACAGAGGGGACCGTGTCCCTCAATGGCGTGGATATTCGGAAGTTTAACCGCAAGGCGTACTACGCCCTCTTCTCTGCGGTGTTCCAGGACTTCTCCGTGCTGGATGTCTCCGTGGCGGAGAACGTGGCCCAGTCTGTGTCCGATGTGGACTGTGCCCAGGTACAGGAGTGCCTGGAGAAGGCCGGTCTCACGGAGGCGGTTGCCGCCCTGCCCAAAGGGATGGACACCCCGGTGGGACGGGACGTCTATCTGGACGGGGTGCTGCTCTCCGGCGGCCAGACCCAGCGGCTGATGCTGGCCAGAGCCCTCTATAAGGACGGCCCCATCCTGATCCTGGATGAGCCCACCGCCGCCCTGGACCCCATCGCCGAGAGCGACCTCTATCAGAAGTACGATTCCATGACAGCCCACAAGACCTCCCTCTTCATCTCCCACCGGCTGGCCTCCACCCGCTTTTGCGACAGGATCCTCTTCCTGGAGGACGGGCGCATCGCCGAGGAGGGGACCCACGAGGCGCTGCTGGGCAAACACGGCGGTTATGCGGCCCTTTTCGAAGTCCAGAGCCGCTACTATCGGGAAGGAGTGGAGTTCTGATGAAAAACCAGGAGAACATCACGCTGCGCCGCACCATCCAGAGCTTCCTGCAGGGCTTTCAGGCGCTGCGGAAAGACAATGGCGGCATGTTCCTCTTCTTCACCATCGCCGCCATCGCAGACGGTGTGATCCCCTACGTTACCATCTGGTTCTCCGCCCGCATCCTGGAGGAGCTGAGCACCCTGCGCCGCCCGGAGGTGCTCTGGCGGTGGGTGATCCTCACCGTGGCGGTTACCGGCGGGCTGGAGATCCTCACCAAGCTGCTGCAGTATGCTGTGAACTGCGGGCAGGAGCCCTTCCCGTACCGCCGGTACAAGCTTCTCTCCGACAAGTGCCTCGCCCTGGACTATCCGGACCTGGAGAACACCGAGGTGCGGGATCAGCTGGCACAGATCAACCAGTATGCCAATTGGGCGGGCCTTGGCCTCACCCGCATTCCCCTCATCTACTTCAACTTCCTGAGCCACGCCATCGGGACCATCTCTGCCGTGGTACTCTGCGTAGGTCTCTTTCTCACCCGGGTGCCCGCCTCCAGCCCTGAGATGGCCTGGCTGGACGGTCCGTTGGGCATCCTGGCCCTCATCGCCGCCATTGCCGTGCCTACCCTGATTGCCCCCTGGCTGCAGGACAAGGTGACCGTCCTGTCCCAAAACATCTCCTTTGCCGATGCAGCCCGCCAAGGCAACCGGGTCTTTCAGGCATTTGGGTTTCTGAGCCATCAGATGCACCGGGTGCTGGACATCAGGATGTATGGGCAGCAGAAGATCGCCCGGCACTACATGCAAAAGGAGAACGTCTTCTCCGCAGACGGCCCCTTTGCGAGACTGGACAAGGGGAAAGGCGGCGCCCTCAATGCCCTGAATGCGGCCCTCTCCGCCGTACCCACCGGGGCCGTGTACCTCTTCGTGTGCCTGAAAGCCGCCGCCGGGGCCTTCGGCATCGGCATGGTAACCCAGTATGTGGGCTCTGTTACGGCCCTCACTGGCAGTATCCGGGGCCTGCTGGAGGACATCTCTCTCGCCCGGAACAACGCCCTCTACGTGGACCTCACCATGGACTTTCTCCACATCCCCAACAAGATGTATCAGGGCAGCCTCACCACTGAGAAGCGGGCAGACCGGCAGTATGAGGTGGAGTTCCGCAATGTCTCCTTCCGCTATCCCGGGACCACCCAGGACGCCCTGCACAACGTGTCCGTGAAGTTCAAGGTGGGCACCAGACTGGCGGTGGTGGGGGAGAATGGCTCCGGCAAGACCACCTTCATCAAGCTCCTCTGCCGCCTCTACGACCCCGATGCGGGGCAGATCCTCCTCAACGGCATCGACATCCGGAAGTACCGGTATCAGGACTACATGGACATCTTCTCCGTGGTGTTCCAGGACTTCAAGCTGTTCAGCCAGCCCCTGGGGGACAACGTGGCGGGACAGCGCCAGTATGAGGAGGCCTGGGTCCGGAATGCCCTCCAGGACGCCGGTTTTGGGGAACGTCTCTCGGAACTCCCGGACGGCCTCAACACCCAACTCTATCGAGACTACACCGGGGAGGGGGTACAGGTCTCCGGCGGCGAGGCCCAGAAGATCGCCATCGCCCGGGCCTTGTACAAGAACGCTCCCTTCATCATCCTGGATGAGCCCACCGCCGCCCTGGACCCGGTGGCAGAGGCGGAGATCTACGCCCAGTTCAGCCAGATCAGCGGGGATCGCACCGCCATCTATATCAGCCACCGGCTCAGTTCCTGCCGCTTCTGCGACGAGATCCTGGTCTTCGATCACGGTGCCATCACGGAGACCGGCACCCACGAGGGCCTTCTGGAGCAACACGGCAAGTATGCGGAGCTGTGGAACGCCCAGGCCCAGTACTATACCGAAGAATAGGCAAAGCGCAGCCGCCGGCATAGAGCCGGCGGCTGCGTGTCGTCTGTGCGATATTCGTTTCGGCTTGCAGTATCACGATGTTATCTTTCTTGCCCCATGGGTTTGGAGGAAAATGTGCTCTAGAGAAAGGGCAGGAAGGGCTGCCGGAGGAAGAACGTGGCGTCCTCTGCGGTGAAATCCGGCTGCCAGTACTCGTCTTCGATATCGCTATCCCGCGGAGAGGTACCTTCACAGCAGGTGCAGGAGGGCAGATCGATGGGGGGAACCGAGCAGTACCGGGTAAAGCGGAGGTTCAGTACCCAGCACTCTTCATCGTTGTACAGGTATTGAAAGGTGTCTCCCTCCCGAAGATAGTCCGAGAGGTGCGCCTCTTCTTCCGGCACAGTCTCTCCCTTTGCGCCGGGAATCGAATGCCCTGCGGCGTAGGGCTGGGCCCAAACCGGGCGGCGGCGATGTCTCGTGATGGGGAGGACAAACGCATGGGAGTATATGTCTCGCCAGCGGTACAGGGTCTGTAGATGGTAGTGGAGATCGGAAAAAGTGGTGTCTGCAGAGACTACCAGGGTCCGGCGGGCCGCATAGGTCTCCCAATTCAGGAAGATCTCCAACTCCATGGCCTGGGCTGGTGTTTTAAACTGCCGCTCCAGTTCGTCTCGAAGAGAAAAGACGGGAAACCACTCGCTGCCGTCTGAGAAGCGGTAGACGGTGAAGTTGATCCTGTGCTCCAGCTGTTTCGGGTCCTGGCATTCCTTTGTCTCCTGGAGGACTCTCTGCATCACCCAGTTCAACCGCGCCAACGGGGCTCGTTCGGACGCCGCGCACAGCGTAAAGACGGTGCTTTCGGGGAGGTAGCGGTCGATCAGGTCCTGTGAGATCCACTCCTGGCCCAGGGCGTCCCGGATGGCGGGGGCCAGCGACTGGCCCAGGCTGCTCCATTGGTCCTCTTGAAGGCCGGTGAGAATGGCGCAAAAGCGAAATGCCGGAAGAACGGCCACCACGGCCTCTGTACCTCCCAGCGTGACGATGCTGGCATACCAGTCCTCCAGA
>CANQII010000241.1 GCA_947623875.1 uncultured Oscillospiraceae bacterium | reverse complement strand
TACTCTCCTCCGGGGATGAGAAAGGTGAGCACATAGGTGAGCACCATCAGGGCGAAGATCACCCCGATGGCCGTGAGGAAGGATTTGGTGCTGATGTTCAGCCCTTTCTTCTCTGCTGCCATGCTCAGCCCTCCCGGAGGATGAATTTGTAGAAGTCCACAGCCGGGGCCAGGGTATTGAGATCCACGTTCTCATCCACCCCGTGAATGCTGTCCAGCTGCTGCTCTGTGATGAGGAAGGGGGCAAACCGCAGGTTGTGGGCGGACACCCGGCTGAAGAAGCGGCTGTCGCTGGCACCGGTCATGAGATAGGGCACCGGGATCACCCCGGGGAAGACGGCCTGGACAGCCCGCTCTACGAGATGGAAGGGCTCGCCGTGCCAGTCTGTGATGGGGGACGGGAAGCCGGGCTCCAGCACCTCGGTCTCGATGCCGTACCGCTTGGCCAGCTTCCGGATGGCCGCGATGCTCTTCTCTCTCCCCTGGTGGTGGGAGTACCGCATGTTGCCGATCACCCAGGCCTCCTGGGGCAGCACGTTCCGGCCCTGGGACCCCTGGCACATGGTGAAGGCGATGGTGGTCTTCACCATGGCCCCGGCGGTGGCGGAGAACTTGGGCAGCACCCGGCCCAGCACCGGCGCCAGCTGCTCCGTGTGGGAGAAGAGCTTCTGCATGGGCCCTTTCATGGTGGGCGCCATCCGGGCGAACATCTCCCGGACCACCGGGGTAAGGGCGATCTGGAACACCTCAGAGGAATCCACGGCGGCCATGAATTTGCCCAGGCGCACCAGGGGCGTGTTCTTTCCCGGGGAGGAGGCGTGGCCGCCTTTGGACCGGGCGATGAACTTCAGGTCTGCGCAGCCCTTCTCCCCCACCCCCACCATGGCGAAGGTACCGTCTGCCCCGCCGATGGGATCGTGGAGCATCATGCCGCCCTCGTCCAGGGTGAAGAGGAAGCGGATCCCCCGCTGTTTCAGGGTTTTGGAGATGACGTTGGCGCCGGCGCCGTTGATCTCCTCATTCCGGGCGGACTCGAAGTACACATCCCCCGCAGGGACAAAGCCCTCACCGATGAGCTCCTCCGCCGCCTGCAGCATGGCCCAGAGGCTGCCCTTGGTGTCCAGGGTACCCCGGCCCCAGAGCTTGCCGTCTGCGATCTCCCCGGCAAAGGGCGGATGGGTCCAGTTCCCCGGCGCCTCCACCACGTCGTGATGGCTCATCAGGAGAATGGGCGGCTTCTTGGGGTCTCTGCCCCTCCAGCGGAGCAGCAGAGAGCCGTCAAAGAGCTCGGTCTCTCCAGCGGCAAAGAGCTTGGGGAAGGTCTCCCGCAGCAAATCCTGAAACCTCTGGAACTTCTCCGGATCGTCCTGCTCCAGGCTGGAGATGGTCTCCGTCTGAATCAGCTTCGCCAGAGCCTGGGCATAGGCCGCTGTCCGTGTGTCTTCCACGCTGTATTCCCTCTCTCACTTGTTTTTTCCAATAGTACTGCGATGGTCCAGGGATGTCAAGAAAAAGTACATTGGAGCCCCCGCTGGGACAGAGGCCTGTCCGGCGCTCGGAGAGTACTTGTGAAACGTTCATGAAATCTTCACAAAGAATTCTCAGTCTGTCCACGACTTTCTTTCGCGCCTGTGCTATGATGACTGCGTTGTCAGGAAGCACAACCGGACATCACAATCCTCCCTCTCTCTTTCTCAAAGCAAGAACCCCGCCGGCGCCTCCGGCGGGGTTTTTGTATCCTCTCATTTCTTTTGAGAGGCAAGCCACCCTCTTTGTCCGTCCATCTGTCCTGAGGAGCCCATCTCCTCAGGCTTTTTCATAGGACCCTCCCCATCAACCCTTCCCCAAAACGAGACAGAATTTGTATCGCCCCGCCCCCTCTCTTTTCTTGACGCTCCCTCCCTCTCTGTGCTATCATACATACACTGGCTGCCCCGGGAACACTCTTCCATCTCCTGGCAGCCTAGAAAGAAGGATTCCTATGCGCCGCAAGACGGTGTCCCTGTGTCTGGCCTTGATCCTGCTGTTCTCCCTCTGTACCGGCTGCGGGCCAGCCCACTCCTCCGAAACCACTCTGCCATCTGCCACCTTTCCCCCGCTGATCCCACCCCAGGAGCCGGCAGAGACAGAACCTACCGTTCCAACCGCATCCCCGCCGGAAGAGACTCCTGCGAATCCCTCTCCCGTCCCGCCGGAGAGCCCCAATCCGCCGCCGGTCGCCGAGACCGCTGCCCCAACGGAGAACCCTATGCCTGAGACGCCTTCCCCCACCGAGACACCTGTTCCAACCCAGGAGCCAATCCCCACGGAAGCGCCGCTCCCAACAGAGATGCCCACGCCGGCCCCAGCAGAACCCCTCACAGCAGAGGACCTTCTGGCTACCCTCTCCCTCCGGGAGATGGTGGGACAGCTCTTCATCGTCCGCCCGGAGGACCTGGACCAGGCCCTGGCAGATGGCGCTCCCGTTACCGATGCCGCGGCTGCTATGCTGGAGCAGTACCCGGTGGGCGGGGTGATTCTCTTTGCCAACCATGTCCACACCGCAGACCAGCTCCACGCCTTCACCGCCTCCCTCCAAGCTGCCAGCGCCCTGCCTCTTTTCATGGCGGTAGACGAAGAGGGCGGCATAGTGGCGCGGCTGGGCAATACAGACGCCCTCCAGCTGCCCAAGTTTCCCAATGCCGCTGTGATCGGAGACACAGGAGACCCCAATCAGGCGCTGGAGATGGGTCGCACCATCGGCACTTATCTGAAGGAATACGGCTTCAATATGGACTTCGCCCCGGTGGCGGACGTGAACACCAATCCAGAGAACCCTGTGATCGGCACCCGGGCCTTCTCCTCAGAGCCGGAGACCGCGGCGGCGATGGCCTCCGCCATGGCCCAGGGCCTTCGGGAAACTGGAATCATCCCCTTCTTCAAGCACTTTCCCGGCCACGGGGACACCGCAGAGGACTCCCACAGCGGCGCCGCGGTGAGCTACAAGACCCTGGAGGAGATGCGCACCTGTGAGTGGATCCCCTTTGCCGCAGCCACAGATCTGGACGGCGTGATGGTGGGACACATCACCACCCCCAACGCAACCGCAGATGGGCTGCCGGCGTCCCTCTCTCAAGCGGTCGTCACCGGCATTCTCCGGGAGGAATTGGGCTTCCAGGGTTTGGTGGTAACAGACGCCCTGTCCATGGGAGCGGTGGCCAACTTCTACGACGCCGGCACCGCCGCCGTAATGGCCTTCGAAGCTGGCGCAGACCTGCTGCTCCTGCCCCAGAACCTCCCCGCCGCCTTTGAGGCGGTGCTGGGGGCGGTAGAGCGGGGAGAGATCTCCCAGGAGCGGCTGGAGGAGAGTGTGCTCCGCATTCTCCAGTACAAAGAGACATACGGCATTCTGGGCTGAAAAACAGCAAAAAAAGCACAGCAGAGCGGGCCGAAATCCGCTCTGCTGTATCCAAAAATCGTCCTATTCTCCGGTCGCATTATGCAGTCTGAATATTGGAAGTATAAAACAACTCCTGTGCCAGCCGCCGCAATTCCGCCTGCAACTCCAGGTTGGTCAGGAACTTCTCCGGGATGCCCTGCTCCCCCAGAGAGGCCCCCAGAATGTTGCCGGCGATGGCCCCGGTGGAGTCGCTGTCCCCGCTGTGATTCACCGCTGCGGCAAGGCACGCCTCGAAATTGTCCCGGTGGCGGAGGGCGCAGTACACCGCGATGGCGATGGCCTCATCCCCCACCCAGCCCTCGCCCAGGGCCTGGATGGCCTGCAGGTCTTCCAGATCTCCCTCCGCGAGATGGATGGCCTTCTCGATGAGCGCCCGGAGTACTCCCCAGTGGGCGACTCCCGCGAAAGTCCCCTCCATGCTGTCCAATGCGTCGGTTACCGCTTCGAATATGGTGTCCCCGTTTTCCACGATCCGCCGCACGATGTGGGCCAACATGGCCGAGGGCAGCCAGCCCAGGGGGTGTCCGTGGGTGACGGCCCCGGCGTCCGCCCCCACCTCGTCCGAAAAGGCGATGCTCTCCGGCCTTCCGGCGAAATAGAGGCCCACTGGGGCGGCCCGCATCACCCCGCCGCAGCCTTTGCTGTGGTTGGCCGGGTTGGCAATGGTGCCCTTGCCGCCGGCGCTGAGGGCAGACATGCAGGTGTTCCCCGGCGCCCGGGGGCTGTACAGGGCGGCCACATCCATGAGCCAGCCGCCGGTGCCCTTGGCCGGCACGGGGCCATGGCACCGCTGGGTTTGATACCAGTCCAGGTACGCCGAGGCGATGGACTGGGCATAGGCCTTCCGGGCTGCCTCATCTCCTTCCCTCGCATCGCAGGCCAGCAGGCCGGCGGCGGTGAACATGGTCATCTGGGTGTCGTCTGAGATCAGCGCCAGGCCGTCTCGGAGGGCGTAGGACCGGATCCCCTCCGGCCCGTATCGCCGGAAGATCTCCTTGGCGGAGGTGAACTCCACCGCATAGCCCAGGGCATCTCCCGCCGCGCCGCCCAGAAGGCACCCGGTGTACTGTTGCAGGTCTTTCACATGGATTCCTCCTCAGGGTATTTCTTTGCCGTTTGCCCGATATTACTATATTCCGCCTTCTTTTGCAAGGGTCAATGTCTTTGGGCTGCCTTTATTTGGAATATTTCCCACAAGATACATGCAAAGTTTTCTTTCTTTTATGTTGTCTTTTGTTTCTGAATATGTTAGAATTTGCTTCAGTAACCCCCTCCCCGTCTTTGGGGCACATCGCACAGCCGCCGGAACACAGCCTGCGGCAAGGGAAAAGGAGTTGAATCGGCCATGCATGAACTGGAACTGCTGTTTGCCCAGACCGCAAGTATTGTCCAGCGTCTCGGCACAGCATTGGAAAATCGTTGTTTCCCAACCCCACAGGAGATCCAAGAAGTATCGGCGGCACTGCAGAGCCTGCAGAACACCCAGGCACAGTGGGAGGCGGAAATCGTCCGGCTGGGCGGCCAGCCAAATGCTTTCCACAGCGCCGCTGA
>CANQII010000240.1 GCA_947623875.1 uncultured Oscillospiraceae bacterium | reverse complement strand
GTTCTGTAAAAAAGCCATACCGGACAAACCAGGCCCAATCGTATTTCTGGATCACGGTTGTGTTGATCAAGAAGCTCATTGCGAAGGGAGCACCGCAAACGCACATAGCCGCCGGTTGGTTTTTCAAAAGGTCGCACACGCAGGCGGCCAAGAGAAAATACCCCGTTGTACCTGCGGCGGCAGAGACGAAAGGCCGCAGGAATAAGCCCACAATAGGCTCCGGCATAGGCAGCTGCCTGCCCCAAAAGAGGGAGATTGCGAGGTTTCCGGCGGCCAGTAGGGCGGTGCCCAGGCCGGCAGCGGCACACCCTGCCGCAAGCCGGTTTCGGAACAAATCCCTCCGCCCGTGTGGTGTGCTTTGAATCACGGGCGCGGTGCCCGTTTCCTGATCCACTGAAAAGAGACGAATCAAGACGAGAAGCACCAAAAAGCCGTTGGTCACAGAACCAATCCTGTTCCAGAAGTCCGCTGCCAACACCCAGAAAGTATCGTTTCGATACAGACGGTCCAGATAGGCGAGGATGGCACGGATGGACAGGCCGGTACCAAGCACTGCCCAATAGAGAGATGCTTTGACGCAGCGCAGAAACTCTACTTTCATCTTCTTGCTCTCCTGCGCATGATGCATTGCAGGCAGAAAAACTCCAGTGCGATCATACAGATCACGATCAGCAAGGGTTTCCATAGGTCAGACCAGTTCCCCCAACCGGGATGTGGATTCCAGGAATAGCTGTCTTGCAGCAGATAGCCGCCAAAGCCGAAATAATAGAACACGCCAAACGGAACACGGAGCGATCCGGAGAAAACATAGGGAGTATAGGCGTAGACCATGCAAATCAGATAGCTGGCCCCGCAAAGGAAAACCGTAAGGGCTGTCCGCTTTGTTAGCGCAGCTACAAGAAGAACAAACCCCGCATAATACAGCGCCCCCAGATACAGGAAAGCGTATTGCAGAATACAGTACAAAATGTTTGCCATGGGCGGCAGGGCATCATCGCTGAAGTAAAAGCATTTTGCAACAGGAGACAGCGCCCCTTGAAAAGAGAAGGTTCCCCCTTGTACCAACAGACTGGTTCCCCCGACAGCGAGGACCACCAGCCCGCAGTAGAGGACGGTATACAGCGTTTTGGCCCGCCAGGTGTCAAAACAGCCTCGGTCTGTGGTGCGAATCAGGCTGTCTGTTCTCCACTCTCTTTCGCAGCAGACCAGCCGCGGCAAACCGATGCACAGAAGAAAGGCTGTCACAGTGGCCCCATAGCTGCGGATATCTTGCTGAATCAGCGTCCAATTCTGGGATGGTAATACCGTTTGAAAACTGTCGGCATACATGTGCAGGCTTATGAGAAGATACAGCCCGCCCAGCAGATACGCGATCCAGGGCTCCCGAAAGGCCCGGTGTTTTCTTGCTTCATCCAACACGGATACCACAAAAACGCCTCCTCGCTTGCATAGTGTGGACGCAGGCACCATACAGGATGAGGCCAGCAATGGTAAGGGCAGCGTAGACGGCCGTTGGGCAGATCTGCAGCAGCCGGTCTGCAAAGAGTTGATAAGAGAAGAAACACAGCGCCGCCCAGAGAACAACGGAGAGCAGGGACAGCGTCTCCTGATTGCGGACCTTGTCTGCCAGATACAGCAGCAACGTACTCAGGTACAAACTGGGAACGGCACCGCAGAGGGCCAGCCGCAGGAAATTCTCCCCAACAGAGAAATGCAGTACCGCAGAGAGGGACAGCAGCGCCACGAGCATATAACCGGAGATAACAGAGGCGCGGGCGGTCAGCATCTCCGTATAGGAATATTGGAAAGTCGCCTCCAGCTCCCGCATCCTGTCATCGCAGGAGAGAATGTGCCGGTGAAAGAGCAGCAGCATGGGGGTAGGGGCGGTACAGAACGCCGTCAGCATGGGCTGGGACAGTACCTTGGAGACCAGAACGCCAAAGGCGAGGGTGCCTGCAAAAAGGGCCAGCAGATATAAGCGATCCATTTCACTGGCAGCGATCTGCAGCAGGACAAGTATAGGCGCCTGCCTGTTCTCTGCCGTGGGCATAGAGGCCTGCAATCGCCGGATGGTTTGGCGGATCTCCTGTTCCATACGATCGTTCATTGAAAATCCTTCTTTCCCAAATCCTTTGAAAGTACTTTTCTCGCGGCTCTGAGCCGGGATTTGATCGTAGGCAGCGGCGTTCCCGTCATCTCTGCGATTTCCTCAGCGGTGTATTGCTGAAAATAGTGCAGGATCACGGCCTCTTGCTGCACGGCGGGCAGTTTGGCTAACGCCTCTCGGACTGCGACGGATACGGCTACTGTTTCGTCAGGCGGAGGTGTCTGCTCGTTCAGGCAGACCTCATAGGGCAGGACTGTCCGCCGCTGCATCCGAAAATAGTCCATGCACTTGTTGTGCGCAATGGTAAAGAGCCAGCTGTCTAATTTCTTCCACGGCCGGTAGTTCGGGAGACCCTGCATCATGGCGATAAAAACATCCTGGGTCAGGTCATAGGCATCCTGCTCATGTCCAATCAGTTTGAAGATGTATCCGTAAATGCGCGGATACCAGCGTCGGACAAGAACATCCAATGCATTGCGATCGCCGCGCTTGATTGCATGCACTAATTCAAAATCGCTGTATTCCACCGGCTCACCACCTATCTATGTAGTATAACGAAGCAGGGGCACAAAAAGGATGAATCAACTTTCCCGCGGATCATGCAATCCATCAAGCCGAAGCCGCAAGGACTTGTACTTATCCAGATTTTGGATTTCTCTCAGGACACGCATGTGCGCCTCTATGTCAAAGAACCTTCAGGCAACCGGCTCCGAATAGTTTATCATCTCTCAGACACCATATCGAGCCCTTAAGCACCCAAAAGATGCGAGCCGCCGCCCGGCGGAGTATTGCAGAACCGGAACTGAACTGTGAGTACACTATCCTGAGGATGGAGAGTGCGGTACACTGAAGGCAGAGCATGCTGGCTCTGCATGCCGCCATGAGAAAGGACCCTATCACAGCCTATGAATCTACCTGTCTCTGTGAATCACAAACAGCTGTTGGATGTTCTCCTGAATATCGGCCTCACCCGGCCGGTGTTCATCTGGGGCGCCCCCGGTATCGGCAAGTCCGCCATCGTCCAGGAATTTGCAGACAGCCTGGGCTTGGAGTGCGTCTCACTTCTGGGCAGCCAACTGGCCCCGGAGGACATCATCGGTGTGCCCCAGATCCGGGATGGATACAGCCAGTTTTGCCCGCCCAGAACCATCGCCCGTACCGAGCCCTATGTGCTCTTTCTGGATGAGCTGAACGCCTGCACCTCGGAGGTCCAGAAGGCCTTCTACTCCCTCATCCACGAGCGGCGCATCGGGGAGTACCACCTGCCGGAGGGATCCATCGTGGTGGGTGCCGGCAACCGGGCCCAGGACAACGCCATCACCCGGCCCATGTCCTCCGCCCTCATCAACCGGATGTTCCATGTGGAATTGGTGGCCAGCCCAAAACTCTGGCTGGAGTGGGCCGCCCAGAATGGAATTCACCCCTATGTCTACGATTACATCGCAGCCCGGCCGGATCACCTGTGGTCCAAGCCGCCGAAAAGCGAGGAGCCCTTCTCCACACCCCGCTCCTGGCACATGCTCAGCGATGCCATTTAGAGCTACGGACCAGAAATCTCAGAGGACACCCTGCGAATTCTGGCTGCCGGCTCTCTCAGTCCCCAGCACGCCACCCAGTTTCTGGCCTATGTCCGCCAGATCCGCAGCCAGTATGCCCTGGACCGGATCCTCTCGGGAGAGCAGCCCTGGCCCAACCGCCCGGAGGAGCGGGATGTGCTGTACTTCCTGGCTCAGTCTCTGCGGGCTCGTCTGGTGAAGGAACTTCCAGAGGAGAAGGGCAAGCTGAACGGAGAGGTCCGTGCTCTGGTGTTGCAGGCCAAAGACCGGATCACGGAGCTGGCGGAGATCAGTCTGGAGATCGCCCGCATGGCGGTTACCCCGGAGGACGGGAGAGAACTGCCGGACTGGTTCATCGTGGAGCTGTTCCGGGATCTGCCGCGCCTCGCGGACAAGCGCAGCGCATGAAGGACAAGACGAAAAAGCCTAACCCGGCACTGGAGGCCTTCCAGGCAGGCTGCGCCATGGTGGAGAACAACCGGATTCTCTCTCCGCTCTTCCGCTACGCCCATGTCCGGTTCGAGGACGCCTATCCCATGGCGAAGGAGGACTGGGCCCGGGTGTATCGAGACGGCCGGATCGAGGCCAACTGCCACCGGAGAGCCCTGCCGGAGGAGTGGGCCTATGTGATCGCCCACTGCCTCCTCCACCTGGGCCTGGGACACATCCGGGAGGACTGGAAGGACGATCCCCTCTGGAACGCCGCCTGCGACTGCATTGTCACCCGATACCTCATGGACTTCCGCATTGGGAGGGCCCCGAAAGAGATGGACTATCCGCTGCCTGCCCACGCCCGGGAGGAGGAGAAGCTGTATCAGTGGCTCCAGACCCACCGGGACCCGGACTGCTTCTGGTTCTCCACCATGTCTGCCGCCCGGCCGGACATGCTCTGGGCACCGGAACGGGAGCAGTGGTATTTCAAACCGCCGGACTGGAAGGGCATCTTTGCGGAGAGCCTCCGGGACGCCCTCCGTGAAGCTGTGGACTACGCCGGCGGGATCCGCACGGAACCGGGCAAGCGGCGCCCCGTAACCCCCATTGAGCGGGCAAGTGACTGGTTTCTCGCGAGCTACCCCTTGCTCGGCGGCATCGCCGCCGGCTTTACTCTGGTGGAGGATTCTCAGACGGTGCAGCGGATGGATATTCCTGTGGCGGCGATCTCTGTGCACATGCGGGAGATCTACTGCAATCCCAATGCCCATCTCACCGAGCGGGAGTGGCGGTTTGTGCTGGCCCACGAGTACCTCCATGCCGCCCTCTGCCACGAGCAGCGGCTGGGGAAACAGGACCCGGAACTCTGGAACATCGCCTGTGACTTCGTCATCAACCAGTGGCTCCGGGATATGCATGTGGGCGATGTGCCGGACGGTCT
>CANQII010000239.1 GCA_947623875.1 uncultured Oscillospiraceae bacterium | reverse complement strand
TGATCACCTCGCCCCCATTATATACCACCGGCGCCCCCTTGTAAAGGGGTTTATCAACACCTCTGCTGACTATCACCACTGCTATAGGCTTCAGGAGGAGTACCAGGACGGGCGCACAGACACCGCAGACCATCTCATCAACCTGGGCGTGGTCCCCTGCTTCCTGGCTTGGCCCAAGTCCATCATTCCGGACGATGAAAAAGCCTTCTGCGAGCGGCTGCTGGCCTACCTGGAAGTGGCCGGCGTCTCTTCCCTGTTCCAGGTAGTAGGCGCCGCCAGCGGCAGCCAGTACTTCTATCTGGACCTGATGGCCTGGTCTCTCCCCGGCCTCATCCAAGGTGTGGAGGGCTTCTTCTCCCAATTTCCCGGCGGAGACCAGGTGCTGCTGCAGGGATTCCGCCATGGCTCGAAGCCCGTTCCGGCAACCTTATCCGCCATAGGATACCGCCTCAAAACGCCGTCTGGGACAGGCGCAGCCGCCGGCACCAGGCAGGCCGGCAGCCAGAAGCCTGCCAATGGCAAAGAAAAGAACAAAGGGAAAAGCAAGGGCAAGAAGCACAAGAAGTGACGGGCCCAATCCCCCTTCGTCTCACTTTCCCTGCACACCCACCAAGATATGGACGTGATCGTATGGGCAACGACAACCCTCTCGATAGAATCGGCCTTCTCAATGCATTCCTATCCAGCGAAGACCAGAGACCTGAGGCGGCAATATTCACAGCAACACAGGCAATCACACACGGCATCATGGAACCTGGCAAGCGTCCCTACTGGGACAATCGCTATGAGCTCTTCGCCGCCATGGCTGGTCTATACCGTCACCTGGAGCGAGATGAATCTGCCTTCTACAAGGACAGCAATCTGCTTGCATCCTTCACCGTTCTCACCTACGCTCTGGAGCGCTATCCGGAGATACCGGATCTCCTGCAGCGGCTGCAAAAAGCACAGCCGACAGACCTCTCCAGAATTGTTTCCTTCGGTTATCCCAATCTGGCGAGCGATACCCGGGAGAACCTGTCTCTTCCACGATTTATGCTGGATTACAAAACCAGAACAGAGCAGGGTTGGGCAGCGGTTGCAGCATTGCTGAAAGAGATAGACATGGAGAAATTGAGGGCCGCAGACGGCGCGAAGCAGTTTTCTAAACTCTCGGCAAGAATCTTCCTCACTATTGCGGCATTCACAGGCCTCCGCGTGGTGGTTCTGCCGCCCACAGAGGAACTGCACAAACTCATCATCTGCTTTTCTCTGGACAACTGTTATGCCGATTTGCACGCCACCCACTACGTGGTAGACAAAATGCCGCAGGACCTGGACGACAAGGTGGTCCTCGCATTCGGAGACCCAAGCACGCCTGCCGAGGACATCCCCGCTCTGTTGGACCAATTCCCCAATCTCAGAGATGTGCATTACACCCTGCGGGATTCTCCGGGACATCTTGGCGTCCTCGTGGAGGCGTATATACCGGGCTTAAAATCGAAGGAAGCTGCGTTGAGAAAGCAGGAGATCCATGATGCACTCATCGGCCTTCTCAGCAGAGATACCTGTAATCTCACCATCTTTGATGTGGCGATCCGGAACAAACCTTTCCCTCCGAAAAGTGCCATCTCATTCGAACAGATCCCCCGAGCGCTCCAGAATATGAATTATCCTCTCACCGTCTCGGACGAGGCGTTTATCAAGGCAGTGGGCAGACAGTATGCCAACACGCCTTCCAAAAAGACAGCACTCCGAGAGGACATCGTCTCCGGCTCCCTCTTTCAGTACTATCTGCAGGCAGATTACCAGGATCGACGCACAGGCGCAGCAGACATTCTCATCACTCTGGGTGTGGTTCCCTGTTTTCTGGCATGGCCGCTGTCCATCCTGCAGGAGGGTGACAAAGATACCTTAGACAACCGTTTCGCCTCCTATTTGGAGGAGCGGGAGAAGGGGGACTACTCCGCCGCGATCATCGGTAACGCCACCGGCACCCGGTACTACTACATGGACTTGCTGGTCTGGTCTCTCTCGCGCTTTGTGAAAGCCTTGGAGACGTTTTTGGCTGACTTCCCCGGCGGAGATCAGGTGATCCTCCAGTGTTTCCGCTATGGCTCCAAGCCCGGACCGGCCACCGTGGAGCGTCTGGAGCGCTTCTCAGACACAGCCGGTGAGGCGAGCCTGTCTTTCCAGCAGAACATGCACCATCCCCCCGCGAAGAAGAGCGGCAAAAAGCGAAAAAAGTGACGTTCCCCCAGGTTCACCCCCTGCAAACGCCAAAACTGTCCGCCACAGAAAGACAGTTGCCCCTGTCCGTGATACACGGACAGGGGCTGTACTTTTTTCACCATTTTGGCCAATTTCCTGTTGACAAACCCCATCTGTACCCATTATACTGCCCACAGAAGGAACTATATTCAGAGAAATCTGTATTTCATAGGAGGACAGTTGTGATGCATATGATGGACGCTTTGGTAAAACCGACCGCCGGTCCCGGACTGGAACTGCGGCAGGTGCCGATTCCGGAGCCCGGCCCCGGTGAGGTGCTGATCAAGGTGCACAAGACCGCCATCTGCGGCACCGATGTGCACATCTTCAATTGGGATCCCTGGGCCAGGGAGCACATCAAGCCGCCCATGGTGATCGGCCACGAGTACGTGGGCGAGGTGGCGGCGCTGGGGGCGGGCGTCAGCGGCCTCACCATCGGCCAGCGGGTCTCCGGCGAGGGCCACATCACCTGCGGCCGCTGCCGGAACTGCCACACCGGCAACATTCAGTGGTGCTGGGACACCAAGAGCGTGGGCGTAGACCGGGACGGCGCCTTTGCCCAGTACCTCTGCATCCCCCAGAGCAACGTGATCATCATCGATGAGAGCCTGCCGGAGGATGTGGTGGCCTTCTTTGACGCCGTGGGCAACGCCACCCACACCGCGCTGATCTGGAATCTGGTAGGCGAGGACGTACTCATCACCGGTGCCGGCCCCATCGGCATCATCGCGGTGGGCATCTGCAAGTACGCCGGCGCCCGCCGTGTGGTGATTACCGACGTCAACGACTACCGCCTGGACCTGGCCCGGAAGATGGGGGCAGATGCGGCGGTGAACATCTCCCGGGAGGACCTGAAGGAGACCATGCACAAGCAAGGGCTGGTGGAGGGCTTCGACATCGGCCTGGAGATGAGCGGCAGCCCCGCTGCCCTGCCCCAGATGTTCTCCGTGATGCGAAACGGCGGCAAGGTGAGCCTACTCGGCATCTCCAACACCCCCATTCCCATGGACATGAACACCATCATCACCAAGGGTCTCACCTTGCAGGGCATCTACGGCCGCAAACTGGACAACTGGCACCAGATGTCCTATATGGTGCAGGGCGGCCTGGATCTCACCCCGGTGATCACCCACCGCTTCCACTACACCCAGTTCGCCGAGGGATTTGCAGCCATGAACAGCGGGAAGTCCGGCAAGGTCATCCTGGACTGGTCCCGCTGAGATTTGAGAGGAGGAACACCATCCATGAAATCTGCCTACGCCAGCTACCGCGCCCAACTGGATGCCATCTCCGCCGCCGGCACCCGCAAGGATGAGCGCATCATCACCACACCTCAGAAGGCCCGTATCGACACCACCGCTGCCAGCCAGGTGCTGAACCTCTGCGCCAACAACTACCTGGGTCTCTCCAACCACCCGGACCTCATCGCCGCCGCCAAGGCCTCTTACGACAAATGGGGCTTCGGCCTCTCCTCGGTCCGTTTTATCTGCGGCACCCAGTCCATCCACAAGGAGCTGGAACAGAAGCTGGCAGCGTTCCTGCACATGGAGGACGCCATTCTGTACTCCTCATGCTTCGACGCCAACGGCGGCCTCTTTGAGACCCTCCTGGGCCCGGAGGACGCCATCATCTCAGACGAGCTGAACCACGCCTCCATCATCGACGGCGTCCGCCTCTGCAAGGCCAAGCGCTATCGCTACAAGAACAACAACATGGAGGATCTGAAGGTGCAGCTGGACGCCGCCGTTGCTGCCGGGGCCAAGATCAAGCTCATTGCCACCGATGGCGTCTTCTCCATGGACGGCTACATCGCCAACCTGCAGGGCATCTGCGACCTGGCCGAGGCATACGATGCGCTGGTCATGGTGGACGACAGCCACGCCGTGGGCTTTATGGGAGACACCGGCCGGGGCACCCCGGAGTTCTGCGGCGTAGAGGGACGGGTGGACATCCTCACCGGCACCTTCGGCAAGGCCCTGGGCGGGGCGTCCGGGGGCTACACCGCAGCGAAGAAAGAGGTCATCGATCTGCTGCGCCAGAGAAGCCGCCCCTATCTCTTCTCCAACACCCTGGCCCCGGCGGTCTGCGCGGCCAGCATCAAGACCCTGGAGCTGCTCACCGCCTCCACCGCCCTCCGGGACAAGGTCCACGAGAACACCAGATACTTCCGGGACCGGCTCAGCACCTTGGGCTTTGACGTGCTCCCCGGTAGCCACCCCATCGTGGTGGTGATGCTGTATGACGCCCGCACCGCAGCTGAGTTTGCCGCCCGCATGCTGGAAAAGGGCGTCTATGTGGTGGGGTTCAGCTATCCCGTAGTGCCCCAGGGGAAGGCTCGCATCCGCACCCAGATCTCCGCCGGCCACAGCAAGGAGGACCTGGACTTCGCCGTGGAGTGCTTCGCTGCGGTGAAGCAGGAGATGGGCATCTGAGCCCTTTAAATCACACCAATCGGTTCCAACAGGCGACAGACTCATCGCCACGCTGAAACCGTGGACTCCCTCTCAGACGCTGCACAGGCAAGCATCCGCTTGTCTGTGCAGCGTTGTTGTTCTGCAAACCCTGCATTTCGCTATTCGCTGTCCTGCCCGTCCCACCAGAACTGTGCAAGAGCCGCTTTTCTCCCCAGTTGCCAGTTGGAACCACGGGTTCCATGACAGCCCCCTCCCCTGGGTGTATCCTATGTTCAGATTCCGCAAGGAGGTATGCAACATGAATCTGAAAGAAGCCTTCCGGTACCAGAACAAGCTCTCCGAGCTCATCAACTGCGGCAAGCGGATTCTGGAGGAC
>CANQII010000238.1 GCA_947623875.1 uncultured Oscillospiraceae bacterium | reverse complement strand
GTGTCCTCCGTGATCCAGTACAACGCCCAGAAGCAGAACTTCCTCATGAAGATCGGCGGCTTTGAGTTCAACATCTTCATGCTGGTGGCCGTTGTGGGCCTGGTAGTGGCATACCTCACCCTCTACAAGACCAAGTTCGGCCTTCGTCTCATGGCCTGCGGCGAGCACCCCCAGGCCGCAGACTCTGTGGGCATCAACGTCTATAAAATGCGCTGGGCCGGCGTTCTCATCTCCGGCATCTACGGCGGCCTCGGCGGCATCACCTACATCATGGTCTCCGCCGCAGAGTGGAAGTTCGAAGTGGGCGTCCACGGTTTCGGCTTCCTGGCCCTGGCTGTTATGATCTTCGGTCAGTGGAACCCCCTGCGCATCTGCCTCACCGCCCTTCTGTTCGGTCTGTTCCGGGCCCTTGCCAGTGTGTACTCCGGCATCGGCTTCCTGGCCAGCCTGAACATCCCCAGCACGCTGTACAATATGCTCCCCTACATCATCTCCCTTGTGGTCCTGGCCCTCACTTCCAAGAACTCCAGAGCGCCCAAGGCGGAAGGAATTCCGTACGATAAGGGACAGCGCTAAGACTTTTTTTGGGGGCCGCCGCGAAAACGGCGGCCCCTTTTGTCCCCTGAGTCATTTGATTTTTCCAAAAGAAAGGTGATACCATGGTAAAAACCGAAAAGCAGTATCATATTCAGTGCGTGGAAGGCGATGTGGGCCGCTATGTGCTGCTGCCCGGCGATCCCGGCCGCTGCAAGTCCATCGCAGACCTTTTTGACGATCCCCACTATGTGGGGATGAACCGGGAGTACTGCATCTACACCGGCACCCTTCTGGGGGAGAAAGTGTCCGTGTGCTCCACCGGCATCGGCGGCCCCTCTGCCGCCATCGCCATGGAGGAGCTGACCCAGATCGGCGCAGATACCTTCATCCGGGTGGGCACCTGCGGCGGCATCGACATCGATGTGCAGTCCGGGGACATCGTGGTGGCCACCGGCGCCATCCGCTTTGAGCACACCAGTCTGGAGTATGCCCCCATTGAGTTCCCCGCTGTGGCCGATTTCGACATCACCACCGCACTCCACGATGCCTCTCTGGCTCTGGGCTATCCCACCCACATGGGCATCGTCCAGTGCAAGGACTCCTTCTACGGCCAGCACAGCCCCGAGCGGATGCCGGTGAGCTATGAGCTGCTGCAGAAGTGGGAGGCATGGAAGCGCCTTGGCGTGAAGGCCAGCGAGATGGAGTCTGCCGCCCTCTTTGTGGTGGCCTGCGCTTTGAAGGTGCGCTGCGGCAGCTGCTTCCATGTGGTGTGGAACCAGGAACGGCAGGCAGCCGGTCTGGACCAGAAGATGAGCGAGGACACCACCGCCGCCGTGAAGGTGGGCGTAGAAGGCGTCAAGCGGCTCATCCAGATGGACCGGGCCAGAGCGGCCAAGCACTGAGTCTGGAGGGACATACATGGCAAAGTATAACCGCGTCTTTGTAGTGGTTCTGGACTCCGTGGGCATCGGCGCCATGCCCGATGCGGCAGACTTCGGCGATGCCGGCACCGACACCCTGGGCCACATCGCCGCCACCGTGGGGCTGAAAGTCCCCAATCTCGCAAAACTGGGCGTAGGCAACCTGCATCCCCTGGCCACCGTGCCGCCGGCAGAACACCCCCTGGGCTATCGGGCAGTGCTCCGGGAGTCCAGCAACGGCAAGGACACCCTCACCGGCCACTGGGAGATGATGGGCATCCTCACCACCAAGCCCTTCAAGACCTTCACAGATCACGGCTTCCCGCCGGAGCTCATCGCCGAGTTGGAGAAGCGCACCGGCCATAAGTGCATCGGCAACAAGTCCGCCAGCGGCACCGAGATCCTGGACGAGCTGGCAGAGGAGGAGATCGCCACCGGCCACATGATCGTGTACACCTCCGCAGACTCCGTGCTGCAGATCTGCGGCAACGAGGAGACCTTCGGCCTGGACGAGCTGTACCGCTGCTGCGAGATCGCCCGGGAGCTCACCCTGCGGGATGAGTGGAGAGTGGGCCGGATCATCGCCCGCCCCTATGTGGGCAAGAAGAAGGGCGAGTTTAAGCGCACCGCCAACCGCCACGACTACGCCCTGCCGCCCACCGGCACCACCGCCATGGACGTGCTGAAAGAGAACGGCTTGGACGTCATCGCCGTGGGCAAGATCAACGACATCTTCGCCGGCAGCGGTGTCACGGAGGCCCAGAAGTCCAAGAGCTCCGTCCACGGCATGGAGCAGACCATCGCCATCGCAGACCGGGACTTCCACGGCCTCTGCTACGTGAACCTGGTGGACTTTGACGCCCTCTGGGGCCACCGCCGCAACCCCCAGGGCTACGCAGACGAGCTGGAGCGCTTCGATGAGAAGCTGGGGATCCTGCTGCCTAAGCTGAAGGAGGACGACCTTCTCATCCTCACGGCAGACCACGGCAACGACCCCACCCACACCGGCACAGACCACACCCGGGAAAAAGTGCCCTTCCTGGCCTACTCCCCCTCCATGGCGGGCAGCGGTGAGATTCCCGAGCAGGCCACCTTCGGCGTCATTGGGGCCACCATTTTGGAGAACTTCGGCCTCGCCATGCCGGAGGGCGCCATCGGCACTTCCCTGCTGGATCAGCTGAAATAAAAGAAGGAGGCCCCTCATGCAAGTACAGGAACTGTGTCAGAAGGCGCTGGACATGCT
This sequence comes from uncultured Oscillospiraceae bacterium, assembly GCA_947623875.1. Lineage (GTDB taxonomy): Bacteria > Bacillota > Clostridia > Oscillospirales > Oscillospiraceae > Enterenecus. The sequence continues at coordinate 2,343 of CANQII010000238.1, read as the reverse complement.
GCAGATGGCCTATGTGCCCTACTCCCACTTCCCCGTTGGTGCCGCCCTGGAGTGTGACGACGGCACGGTATTCACCGGCTGCAACATTGAGAACGCCTCTTACACCCCCACCGTCTGCGCCGAGCGCACCGCCGTATTCAAGGCGGTGAGCGAGGGACACCGGAAGTTCGTCCGCATCGCCATCGCGGCAAACACGGACAGCTTTACCGCTCCCTGCGGTGTCTGCCGGCAGGTACTCCGGGAATTCGCCCCCAATCTGGAGGTCATCCTGGTGAACAAGCACGGGGACACCAAGACACTGACCCTCCCGGATCTCTTCCCCTACTCCTTCGGACCAGAGGACCTGCTCTGAGCAGTCTGGGGACCCCACAGAGATTTGGAAACCCACAGCGCAGACCGCGGAGCGGGAAGCTATGGCTTCCCGCTCCGCCTTTTCACGCCGCAGCCTTCCATCACGTGGGGTGTGTGGCAGACAGAAAAAACATCTGCGGCGTCACCTCACGATGACGCCGCAGATGTTTTCTCGCCGTCTGAAGCAACTGTGAGTACAGGATCCGCTCCAGGCTATGTTGTGTTTTCCGTGTCCCCACCAATCCGGTTGGTACCTCAGCGTCCTGCCACATCCTGACAGCGATGCTTTCGTTACCGGCCGCAGTGATTCTCGCTCAGGCGATCAGGGACTTCTTCATCTGCTTCAAGAGCACAGTGTCCATGCCGGTCACCCGAGACACCCGCTTGACCGAAATTCCGTCTTTGAGCATGGCCTTCGCGTACTGCTCTTTTACCCTGGCATCGGCCTCAGCGGCCCTGGCATCGGCAGCAGCTGCCCTGGCATTGGCGTCAGCAGCCTTGGCATTAGCCTCGGCGATTCCGGCATTAGCCCTAGCCTCGGCGTCAGCCATGATCTTTTTCTCTTTCTCCTGGATCTCCTGCTCGAGCCAGTTTGCCAGCTCAATCCCCATGATACTCCACTCTCCCTCCTGAATATTGTCCATCAAGTACTTCTTCCGCTCTCTCAGTTCCTCGTCAGCGATCTCATTATCGCTCTCGGACATCAGGTCCGACCCCCAGCGCAGCAGCTCATGCCAGCGGTCCAGCTCGATTCCCTCTTGCGGCTTATTCCAAGCTTCCTTGTCCTTCGCAAGCTTGCTTGCAAGTCCGCAGCTGAAGTATACGAAGTGAATCACAGGCCTGTGGTGGAGATTTCCAATCGTCTGCTCATAAAGAACTTTTCCAGTTCTCATGTGCGTAGCCTTAGTCAAGAATATGACCCATACCTCGGGAGTCTTGGCGGATGTCAAGCCCTCACCCTGGGCATCCAAGAGGACGCGACTAGCGTGGCCAGCAGCACGTCCATCGTTGGCTTCACCAGGATTAAGTTGAGGTTCCATATTGAACCGAGAACCATCCTGCCCAAAAGCAAGGCAGTCCAGAATATATCCTTTCTGGCCATCCTTGCTCTGAAAATTTGGCTGCATCAGGATTTTAGTGAGGACTATGCCCTTTTTGCCGGTAATAGCCTCCAGCAATCTGGTCACGAGCCCATACTGGTTGTTGAACGTCACTCTGAACGGAACATCATACAGGAGGTTCTCGTTCTGCAGCTCCTTCTTCACAGCAGCGTTGATCTTATCCATCTCATCGCTCTTGAAGCTCTGCATGAACCAACCAACCACTTCCAGAAGCAACAGCACAACCACATTCACTGCTTCCGCCCCCATTGAGACAAGAAGCTTCAGCACTTCAATGGCCCCAGTGAGCACTGTGGCCATGCTGAGGACCTGGTAGTTCGGCAAGTCCGGCTTGCCGCGCTTCCACTCGAACTTGGGCTCGGTCTCCTGAGCCCGCTCAGTGGTCTCCTCGTTGGTCTCGGCCGCATCATCAGCCTCAGCGGCATCCGAGTGCTCCGGTCCCGTCTTGTTCTCAGATCCGCCCGAGGGATCGCCCCCAGGTCCGCTCTCCGTCTCACATGCGGGCTCGATGTTGCCGCCCGCAGCGTTCTTCTCTTCGGTCTTCGTATCGTTATCCATATTAAGTCCTCCTCATCATTTGAGGAGCAACCCATACCGGATACATGTATTCGACTGTCGGCAGCTTTCCGCCTTCTATCTGGAAAGCAAAACTTCCGGCGCAATTTTCTTCTCACTTCATGACCTATTCTAGCATGTGAAAGGTCTATAGTCAAGTTGAAATTGGACTTCAACGTTACATGCACGCCGGCACTATGGTGCTCCTGTTTCCTTAGCTTGGAAAGCGGTGCAAGACAACATGATCAGGAACATATCGCCATACACTTTGTCGTAGTTCGTATTCAGCTGCTTACAGACACAGGAATCTGCAAAC